>JAZNNW010000034.1:0-4230 GCA_045580485.1 Candidatus Avilachnospira sp.
AAGTTGGTTTTGAAAGTCTTGTTATACTCGTCAATCGCCATGTCCAGAAAATCACGGGAGTTCTGGTCAAGACCATCAGTATCGAAGCTTTCATCGTCCAATATGCCGTCTGCACTGTCTGCTTCGTTAGGAGCAAACGAGAAGATGGTGGCAATCGTCAAATCACGGTGCTGTTCTGCAATCTGCTTTTTCAGTTCCAGATAGTATTTTTTGCAAACAGGGATGGAGCTGACAGCAAGCATGGAGTTGAAACCATTCACACGCTGACCTTTCAGACTGTAATAGGAATTTCGCATAGTCTTTTGGTCAAAGTGTTCCAGAATGTACTTTACAACTTCGGAGATACGCTCCTGAGAAGCAAGCGCTTTCTCAGTATCAATAGCAGTAACTTGCTTATCCTGCTTTCCGTCCTTTTGCTTTACCGTATTGATATAGTCGATGCGGAACGGCAAAACATTTCCGTCATTGATTGCATCAACGATGGTGTATGTATGGAGTTTATCACCAAATGCCTGCTCAGTAGTTTTGAGATTTGGATTTCCACCAGTACCGGCGTTGACCGAGAAAATCGGTGTACCCGTAAAACCAAAGATGTGATAGTTCCTAAAGTATCTATTGACCTTAACAACCTTTTCGCCTTTTTTGATCTGACCGCCCACAATTCTCGTATGCATATCACCGAACTGGCTTCTATGGCATTCATCAAACACCAAAACAATATGCTTATCCCTAATGGGATGCATGGGGTTCTTCTGAATAAAGACATCCAACTTCTGAATTGTAGTTACAATAATTCGAGAAGTAGAATCCTCAAGCTGCTTCTGCAGAATAGCCGTGCTCTTATTGCTGTTAGCAGCACCTTTTTCAAATCTGTCATACTCTTTGATGGTCTGATAGTCCAAGTCCTTGCGGTCAACAACAAACAGCACCTTATCAATGTATGGCAAGTTTGTAGCAAGCTGTGCCGTCTTGAAAGAGGTGAGGGTTTTGCCGCTACCCGTAGTATGCCAGATATATCCGCCTGCTTCGATCTTTCCGGTTTTCTTGCTGTTGGAGGATGTTTCAATTCTGTTCAAGATGCGTTCTGTTGCAACGATCTGATAAGGGCGCATGACAAGCAGCAATTCCTCAGATGTAAACACGCAGTACTTTGTCAGAATGTTCAGCAGGGTATGTTTAGCAAAGAATGTCTTTGTGAAGTCAACGAGGTCTGCAATAACTCTATTGTTACCGTCTGCCCAATAGGAAGTGAACTCAAAGCTATTGGAAGTTTTCTTGCTGTGCTTTTTGCCGGTGCCGTCGGTTTCCTTGATATGGCTCGCTCTGGTGGTATTGGAATAGTACTTTGTGAAGGTGCCGTTGGAGATGACAAAAATCTGTACATACTCATAAAGCCCGGAGCCTGCCCAGAAACTGTCTCTCTGATAGCGGTTGATCTGGTTAAAAGCTTCCTTGATCGCAACACCACGGCGTTTCAGTTCCACATGAACCAACGGGAGACCATTTACAAGAATGGTCACATCATATCGGGTGTCGTGATTCCCAGCGCCTTCCTCATACTGATTGATGACCTGTAAACGGTTGTTATGGATATTCTTTTTGTCAATCAGATAGATGTTTTGGGTTCTGCCATCTTCGCAAGTCAGGTTCTGAACATAGTCTTCCTGAATCTTACGAGTCTTTTCCACGATGCCCTCGTTGGCGTTGGCAATCTTGGATTTGAAGAATGTTTCCCATTCTTTGTCTGTGAAGCTGTACTGGTTAAGGCGTTCAAGCTGTTTGCGAAGGTTAAGCACAAGATCTTCTTCATTGTGAATGGACACGTACTCATAGCCTTGTTCGCCGAGCATTTTGATGAAGGCTGCTTCCAAAGCGGCTTCGCTTTGATATGCATCAGAGCGTTTCTCCTGCGGTTCATATTCAGATACAACCGTGGTTTCGGATGTTGAAATTATAATGTTGTATTGACTCATATTATTCACCAACACTTTCTAACACAGCGGTTGCGGCACGGAAGAGTTCAATCTGTCCATCCAGTTCTTCAAGAAGTTTCATGCCATGCATTAAGTTGTTACGAATACGGTGCAACACCAACAGGCAGCCACGAGTCAATTCCTCGCCGCTTTGCTCCATAAACTGGCGCATGATCGTCATATCCTCTTCACTTGATGCTCTGGCATTACCGGGATGCAAAGAATCTCTAACGTAATCCATTTCGAGCTGTCCGAACCAATGACGACGCTTGTTAAGCACCTCGGCGAGATGAGCTTGCTTTTCAGTATCAACAGGGATGGTTTTAGCAATGCTCTTTATTTTTGTGGGATTACAATTGTTATCACACCAATAGTGTTCAAACCAATTCCATAAAATTGCAAATTTTCCCACTTCGAGAACAGTGGCTTCCTGTAAATCATAACCTTTAATTAGCATTCGCTCACCTCCTTAAATGTTAATAACCTATCTCGATAATACTCATATTGCTTTTGCCTTGCTTCGATTTCTGCGGGGATCCCGGCAGATAGGTCATTACAGAGAACGTCAAAATAGTCAAGAACAGAAACAATGCGAGATTGTTCTTCTAATGAAGGCAACGGTATGGGTAGACTAAGAATTAAAGAAGAATTCAGATCCCCACGAGCACCCTGCTTTTTAGAAAGCAATTCTTCATATTTGGCATATACGCAATAGAAAATATATTTGTAGTGAGCCTTTGTGCTATCTATTTCCAAATTTAAACAATGCTGATTCGTGGTTGTCGGGAATTTATTTATTGCGCAACGCCCTGCGGTAGCTCCGGATATTGCAACGATAACGCAATTTGCGGGAATCCACTTAACAGAAGTTTTGTTAACAGCCTCTTCAGTAATAAAACTGTTGACCTCAACTATCTCGTTGAACCGCACATCTTGAGTTCTTATCCACGGAATGGTTCCATTTTCATAAAATTCCGCTTTCCCCTTAGTTGGTGTCGAACCAGAACAGCTTTTTGTGATTACATCTTTAAGTGAAACAATAGCGACGTTATCGTTGTCATTCAAAAGGATATCCCTATAATGTTCATATTGTTTTGTTCTCGCTGTAAGCTCCGCTGCAAGTTCAATTCCAAGAGATTCAAATTTATCGAAAATACGAACAATTTCGTATTGCACAGGAATGGGAGGGACCGGAACTTTAACTCTTTTCAGAGAATCAACTGTAAGTGACACATTTGCTCCACCACGCATGAGTGGAACAATAAGGGTATCCTTTTTGTGGTTCAGATAATAAAACAAGAACTTCGCAGATAACTCATCACTATTGATAGGGGTAACTCCGCACAGGATATTACCAAGAGCAAATTTCCCATCTTGATAATATAAGCGATTCAAAGATGCAACACCGTGGCCTCTGGACGAAACCAAAGGTATACAAACAGTTGGTTTGTCAAACTGATATGTGTTGCAGGACTTGCGCTCTTCGGTTGTTACAACTAATGGATATTCTCCGGGGTTTGCTTTCTGAATAGGGGTGCTTCCTTTTTCTAACACACAGCATTCCGATAGTTTTTTATACTTCACGCCATCAGGGCAAAGCTTTTGCATCAATTCATTCAGTTTATTCACCTTGTTCACCCCCATCGCTAAATCCTATTGCAACCAACGCCTTCTTTATTTCGGCATTACGCTTTATTTCTTCTTCGTTTTTTCTGACATTCTCAATCACGCCAACAACCAATCTGCGTAAAGGTTCATATTCTTTCAAGGCTGTGTCCTCGTCGGAATTTCCGTGAGCAATTTCACTCAGCTTTTGAAAGAGCTTATAACCATTGTCTGAATAGATCGTTGGGATGATGGAACATTGGGCATCCACGGCCTGTAACACCTGATTAAAAGGTTTGGTACGACCGTTAGGTTGATAAATATCAACGCCTGCATCATTGCCCACTTTTATTGTAATCTGTTCCAAGATAGATCTTAGATAAATAACTGAACCGGCACCAAGTCTTTCTTTGTGCGCAATTTCCGCTTTTGCCAACCACTCAGTAAATTTGTCTTCTGTTTCAACTGGCAGCTTTATGTTTGCAGGTAGCTTGAAATTCTGCTTGATCAGATAGACGTTGGGCATTGCCGAAAAAATATCGTCTGCTCCTACCAAAAACCATGCTTGGATGCAGTGGCTGCACTCTTTGCACGCTTGATTACTATCATCATAATCCATGCACTGCAACTGGCAATCAATGCTGATCATTTT
>JAZNNW010000035.1:0-2629 GCA_045580485.1 Candidatus Avilachnospira sp.
ACCGCAGGGAATTCCCTGCGGTGTTTTGTATCTTGTATGGAATTAGTACTGAGCAGCCAGATCCTCGTAGAAGGCCATCATTTCTTCTTCGGTGTCGAAGTTGGCAACGTACATCTGGTTTGCCATGGCACCGGACAGAGCCTCGGGGATACGGCCCCACATGACCATCTTGTGGCCGTACTTCATCATGACTTCGTAGTCATCCAGCTTGTAGGCCTTGCCGTCGCGGCGGGAATAGAAGGCACAGTAGTGGGAATTGCCAATGGACTTGGTGTTGTAGTCGAAGGCGATCATATCAGCCCAGATCTTGTAGACATCGGTCTCCTGGGAGTAGTTGTACATCTCGGGAGTGAAGCCGCCGGCGGGCCGCATGTTGACTTCCAGACCCAGAACGTCGCCCTTCTTGCCCAGACCCTCCTGGTCCTCATTCAGAATGAAGAACTCCAGCTGAATGAACCGGGACTTGACGCCGAAGGCTTCCACGGTAGCGAGGCCTGCCTGACGGACCTTCTCGGGGATCTCCTTGACCAGGTAGTAAACGGAGTCACCGTTGTCATTGACAATGTCCATCAGGGACAGGGGAGTGATGTTGCCGGATTCGAACAGCATATTGCCCTTGGAGTCCACGATGCCGTCGAAGGTCTGAACATAGCCGTTGACGAACTCTTCCATGATGTAGACATTGTCGTCCTTGGTGTTGATGAACCAATGGACATCTTCATCGGACTTCAGCTTGTAGGTGTTGTTGGCGCCGACGCCGTTGTCGGGCTTGACCACCACGGGATAGCCAACCATGTGAGCAAACTCCAGGGAGTCCTCCAGACCCTCCACAATGTGGTAACGGGCGGTGGGCAGACCGGCCTTGTGGTAGTATTCCTTCATGGCGGACTTGTACTTGATCTTGTCCATCTCATGCAGCTTGGGGCCGGTGGTGATGTTGAACTCGGTACGCAGCCATGCGTCGCGCATCAGCCAGTATTCGTTGTTGGATTCCAACCAGTCAATCTTGCCGTACTTGAAGGTGAAGAAAGCAACAGCCTTGAACACTTCGTCATTGTTCTCCAGAGAGGAGACCTTGTAGTACTCGTGCAGGCTGTCCTTCAGCTCCTGCATCAGCTCATCGTAGGGGCAGTCGCCGATGCCCAGAACACGCATGCCGTTGTTCTTCAGCTCGCGGCAGAACTTCCAGTAAGTCAGAGGGAAGTTGGGGGAAATAAAGATAAAGTTTTTCATATCTGTCTACTCCTTTAAGTAGTTAATTTTTGATTATCCCAGCAGCCAGGGCAGGTAGGTGGGAACCATCTTGTGCCACCAGGGCCAGTCGTGGTTCACATCATGACCCCAGTATTCAAACCGGGTGGGGATGCCCTTCTGTGCGCAGACGGTATCCAGCTTCCGGGTGGACTCCAGCAGGGGCTCCTCCCAGGCACCCTGACCGATGACGATCAGGCTCTTCTGGTTGCGGTACATATCCATGTAGAAGTGATCCTGGGGCATGTTGGCCAGATAGAAGACAGGGCAGTTGTTGTAGACCAGGTCGTGGCAGTAATCGCCGAAGAACTCCTTGTTGTCATACAGACCGGAGATGGCGAAGCAGCTGTCGAACAGGTCGGGACGGCGGTAGTACAGGTTGCCTGCGTGCATGGCGCCCATGGAAGCGCCGAAGGTCATGATGCCCTGGTGGAAACCGTTGGCAGAGCCTGCGATGTGGTTGATGGCAGGCACCAGCTCGGTGGTGATATAGTTGAACCACTTCTCATGGTTCTCAATGCGCCAGCGGTTGTCGGCGCAGATGGCAGCCCAGGCTTCGTTGTCGATGGAGTCGCAGGAGAAGACCATCACCTGGCCGGATTCGATCCAGGGTGCCCAGGTCTTGTCCATGTTGAAGCCTTCAAAATCCCAGAAACGGCCTGCCTGGCAGGGGATGAACAGGACGGGCTTGCCTGCGTGGCCGTAAACCTTGAATTCCATTTCGCGGTTTAAGTGACCGCTCCAGTGCTTTTCATAGCGAATCTGCATAAATTTCTAACTCTCCTAAATAATGGTTAAATTCCTGTTTTGTATTTTTCATCCTTCGGCTCCGCTCAGGATGACAGAGGTAATTAAAGGCCCAGACAGTCCATAAAAATGGGGATCTGCTTTTCCCAGCTGGCTTCACTGTGGTTGCCGTCCGGGATGATTCGGAATGTCAGATTCACGTTCTTTTCCAGCAGCAGCCGGCTCATATCCGAAAGAGCCTCTTTCTGCACCGGATGATTGGCCAGTTCCTCACTGCCGTAATCCATATAGATCACGGTATCCTTCGCGATTCTTGCCTTTCCAACCATTTCCAGCAGCCGCTCCGGGTTGGTCCACAGGCTGGGGGACAAGCAGGCCGCCTTGGAAAATACCCGGTTATAGGCAGTTGCTGCATACAGGCTCATCAGACCGCCCATGGAGGAACCGGCAATGGCCGTGTGGGTCCGGTCCGGCATGGTACGGTAGTTTTCATCGATATATGGCTTCAGTTCCTTCACCAGCCACTCCATATAGGCTCTGCCCCGGCCCCGGATGCTGCCGTATTTGGCATCGGTGAAGGTGGTGGGAGAGTATTCCTTCAGACGGTTATTGCCGTACTTGTTGCACTCCA
>JAZNNW010000036.1:0-12496 GCA_045580485.1 Candidatus Avilachnospira sp.
CGCTGCATCATGCCGTCCTTGACGCCCTGGATCAGTTCTTCGGGAGTGAAGGGTTCTTCCATGAAGAACTTGTCCATCAGCTCTTCGCTGGTCTCAGCGACCTGCTCGGACAGAGCTGCCAGATACTCTTCCAGATGGGCTTCGGCTTCGGCAGTCAGAGCCATATCGTTGCCCTGGGTGTCTCTTGCGGTCTTGCTCAGCAGGTCCACCAGGCCCACGCACTTTTCGCCCTGCATAATGGGGAACTGCATGGGAACGACGGAGTTGCCGAACTGGGCACGGAGATCTTCCACGACCTTGAAGTAGTTGGCATGGTCTTCATCCATCTTGGAGACATAGAACATGGTGGGCTTGCCGCAGTCCTTCATGGCCTTCCAGGCCTTCTCAGTACCGACAGCAATGCCGCTCTTTGCAGTCAGAACGATGATGCCAGCATCAGCAACACGCAGAGACTGGACGATCTCACCGGCGAAATCGAAAACGCCGGGGTTATCCAGCAGATTGATCTTGCAGCCTTCAAATTCAACCGGGATCAGAGAGGTAGAAATGGAATTCTGCCGCTTGATCTCTTCGGGATCAAAGTCAGAAACGGTATTGCCGTCAGCAATGGAACCCAGACGGTCGGTGCCGCCGGTCATAAACAGCATATCCTCAGCCAGCATGGTCTTGCCGTCGCCGCCATGGCCCAGCAGAGCAACATTTCGAATGTTCTTAGCAGTATAGCTCATAAAGTTTGTAACTCCTTTCTTCGGGTCCGTGGCAAACACTATGACCCGGTCAGGCGATCCCTTTTACCGCCTAACTCTTTAGATTATAAAACAAACGCCAAACGATTGCAAATATATTCTTCCGTTTCCGGGTTTTACGGGGAATTTTTGTGCCATTTGGCAAAAATCACACTGTATTTTTATTAGCTTTTCCCAACAAGTCCTGTTGTCAGCAGTCCGGGAAGGAGCCACAGAAGCTGGTACAGAAGCAGATTTGCTGCCGAAGCGGCGGAATCCGCACCCAGATAAGTGAGCAAAAACAGCAATCCCATGCCGATGAGACCGGCAAGGAGCGCCACCAGAACCGCCTTATGGACAGTCCTTCTGAGCTGCCGTCCGCCGGTGACGGCGGCGGCAAAGGCAGCGAAGCTGTCCTTGGACATCAATGCACCCTGCTGACCGTTTTTGCCTGCCTCGGGCGCAGACAGCTTTGCCCGCTCTGCCACCATGGGGAATTCCAGTCGGTCTGCCGGGACTTTATAGCGCTTTTTCACCAGTCCGGGCGTGATCATAAAATCTCTTGTTGCCAGAATGGGGGTCAAGCCGCTGCTGTGCAAAACCTGATGGAGACCGGATTTGGTACCCGATGCAGGGGTATAGCTGAGGGCAAACACACCCACCAGTTCCCGGTTGACGGAGATATAGACCGCCGACTGGACACGGGTGCCTTCCGGCACCTGCACACCCATGAGCCGCATGAAGGCCAGAGAGCCAAGGAGTACCACATCGCCTCTGATCTCGGCGCCCACGCCGCCGCCTTCATACTGGCGGAAGGTATCCACCGTATAACGGCGACCGTTTTCTTCCTTCATGACCGTCTCAAACAGAGGCAGAAGACCACTGCCAGCCGCCTGCACCACGGCGGTGGCATAGCCCACCACCTGCCGCACAGGCAGTTCAGTAAACATTTTCATGCCGTTCATGGAGATGTTGTCTGAGGGGAACAGGTCGTGATCCTCCATGACAATGCCGCCTTCTCCGCTGAGGAGTTTGGCACCCCGCCAGCCGCAGATGGCTGCGCCGGCCTTGCTGAGCCGATGGGCCAGAATACTGAAGGGACGGCAGCAGGCAATAAATCCGCCAACGGGCAGTGCTGCTGTGAGAAGTCCTGCCCACGCCCACAGGAAATTGCTGCCTGCAAAGGCTGCCAGAACCGCCAGAAGGAAGGTCAGTACACCGGCAATAGGCACATAGACACGCATGGTCTTCTGGGCGGCATCGGGAGCTTCCAGCATGGCGGTGAAATCTTCCAGAGAGCCTTCCTGCCGGAAAATGCAGTCCAGGTCATGCCATGCCTTTTCCTCTTTTACAGCCGCAACCGGATTCTCCATAGACAGGACGGTTTTCAAGGTGCGCCACTTGGCTTTCTTTTCCAGGGCCACAGAACGCAGGGCCACCAGCAGTGCCAGAGAAGCTGTGCCGCAGAAGGGCACTCGACCTGCCGGAATGGCAAAAAAGGCATCTGCCACCGTGATGACGACCGTCAGAACCAGCATGGTCATCAGGTCGAATTTCAACTTCAGAGCAAGGTACACGCCCCGAATGAACACATCGGCAGACAGGACACTCTGTGCCAGCAGAAGTGCCAGCATAAAAACAGAGAAGGTGCTGCCGAGGTTGGTCAGATCCAGCTTGCCCAGAGGATACCGGCTCAGCAGAAGCAGCACCGCCTGCACGGCAAACATCATGCCACAGGCCATGGACCGCAGGCGCAGGGTGCCGCCCTTGGCATAGGCTGCACAGGCATCCTCCGCTGAGGGATAGACCACTTCCGGTTCGTTTCTGCGCTCTGCTCTGCGCTTGGCACGGAGTGCCTTCTTCCGCTGCCGTGTCAGACGGCGGAAGCGGCGCTGCTCTCTTCTTGCTGCTCTGCGTTCTTCCCTCAACTGTGCCTTGTCCGGTTCGGGGATCTCCGGCTCTTCCGGCATCTGCACCGGCTCCAGCCGCGGCAGCTCCGGTTCCGGTTCTTCCTCCACATCACCAATGGGCGCAAATCGGACCGTATCACCGGAAAAGTCTGCAGCAGGCTTCACTTCCGGTACGGAAACGGTCTCCTGCTGGAGGATGGTCTGCACCTGCTCCGGCTCCTGTGTCCAGCCGCCGAACTCCCGCATGATGTCCTCCAGGTCGTACTGCTCCACAGGAGCTTCATTATTCAGTTGAAGTTCCAGTTCCTGTGGATCTTTTTCCATGATTTTCTCCTAATAATCAGATTCTCTGACGCAGGGCTTCGTAAAGCAAAATGGAAGCTGCGGCAGAAGCGTTCAAGGAAGAGATCTGTCCCTTCATGGGGATGCGCACCAGCACATCGCAGCTCTCCTCCACCAGACGGCTCATGCCCTGACCTTCATTGCCGATAACAATTGCCGTTGCGCCCTTGAAATCCGCATGGTACAGGTCGGTTTTTCCGCCGCCTGCTGCACCGTAGACCCAGATACCTTCTTTTTTCAGATCCCGGATGGTGGCTGCCATGTTGCTGACACGGGCAACGGGCATATACTCCACCGCACCGGCAGAGGTCTTCGAGACCACTGCCGTCAAGCCTACGCTTCTGCGCTTGGGAATAATGACGCCGTGGGCTCCGGCACACTCTGCCGTTCGCAGAATGGCACCCAGATTATGGGGGTCGGTCAGTTCGTCACACAGCACCAGCAGAGGGGCTTCGCCCTTTTCTGCGGCTTTTTGGAGAATTTCCTCCACTGTGACATAATCATGTGCCGCAACTTGAGCCATAATACCCTGGTGGGCACCTGTGGGGCTCATCATATCCAGCTTACGGCGGTCCGTTGCCACCACAACAGCACCGGCTTCCTTGGCCTGTGCCGCCAGACGGGCAAGCGCCTTATCCGTATCGCCGGAGGCCAGAAACACCTTGTCAATGGCTCTGCCGCTTTTCAATGCCTCGGTAACGGCATTGCGGCCTTCGATCATATCCTCTGCCAGTTCCCGGCGTTCTTCCCGTTTTTCACGGAAGTCTCCCTTACGGGGACGGTCATTTCTCTTTTCGTTCATTTACTCACACCATCTTTCATGGGATAGCATATCAGAATATAGTATAGCAGGAATCCCCTTCGGTTACAACCCAAAACCGCCAAAATTTCACAGTTTCTCCCTTTTTCCAATTCATAGAAATTTTACACCCATTTCGCTTGTAACCAACGGGTTTCTATGGTAAAATTAGTCTTAATCTGCCTGAAAAGGAGGCACATATCTTGGAATACGATCCCAAAAAGAAAACGCCCAACAAAAACAATCCGCAGGGCGATCCCGATCAGCCCAAACAACCCAAGAAAATCCTCAGTCTGATCGTGGTTGCTCTGGTGTTTACGGTTATCATCAATCTGATCCACACTGCCATCACCAATTCTTATCTGCAGAAGATCACCTATTCCGATTTCATCGATTATCTGCGAACCGGGCAGGTGGCTGAGGTGGAGGTCAAGGAAGACCGCTTCCTGATCCTCACCAAAGCAGAAATGGAAAAGCCGGAAAGCAAGCGAATCGTCTACTACACCGGTCGTATGACCGATTACACCGACGGCAGGCTGATTGAACAAATGGAAGCCATCGGCGTAACAACAGACGGTCATATTGTGGAGGAAATGAGCCCCATTCTGTCCGTTCTGATTTCCTGGGTCATGCCTCTGCTCATGTTCTATCTGCTGTTCTCCATCCTCACCCGCTCCATGGGCAAGCACATGGGCGGCGGTATCGGCGGCATCGGTCAGAGCAAGGCCAAGATGTATATGGAAAAGGAGACCGGCGTGACCTTTGCCGATGTGGCAGGTCAGGATGAAGCCAAGGAATCTCTGGTGGAGATCATCGATTTCCTTCACCATCCCCAGAAATACACAGCCATCGGCGCAAAGCTCCCCAAGGGTGCCCTTCTGGTTGGCTCTCCCGGTACCGGCAAGACTCTCCTTGCCAAGGCCGTAGCCGGCGAAGCCAAAGTTCCCTTCTTCTCCATCTCCGGCTCCGATTTTGTGGAAATGTTCGTAGGCGTCGGCGCCAGCCGTGTCCGTGACCTGTTCCAGCAGGCATCCAAGGTGGCTCCCGCCATTGTGTTCATCGATGAGATCGATGCCATCGGACGGACCAGAGATTCCCGGTTCGGCGGCAACGATGAACGGGAACAGACCCTTAATCAGTTGTTGGCAGAGTTAGACGGCTTCGACTCCAGCAAGGGCGTGGTCATTCTGGCTGCCACCAACCGTCCCGAGATTCTGGACAAGGCACTGCTCCGTCCCGGTCGTTTTGACCGCCGCATTGAAGTGGACCGTCCCAACCTTCAGGGTCGTTATCAGACCCTCCGTGTTCACACCAAGAATATCAAGCTGGCAGAGGATGTGGATCTGCAGAAGATCGCGCAGGCCACTGCCGGTGCTGTGGGCGCAGACCTTGCCAATCTGGTCAATGAAGCCGCCCTGCGGGCTGTTCGTCTGGGCCGCAAGACCGTCAATCAGGAAGATTTGCTGGTCTCCTTTGAAGTGGTCATCGCCGGTACAGAGAAAAAGGGCACCGTCCTCACGGAAACAGAAAAGCGCATGGTGGCCTATCACGAAGTGGGTCATGCACTGGTCTCTGCTCTGCAAAAGCACACCATGCCCGTGACCAAGATCACCATTGTTCCCCACACCTCCGGTGCACTGGGCTACACCCTGCATATGCCGGAGGAGGAAAAGTTCCTCTCCTCCAGAGAAGAGCTCCTTACAGAACTGGAAACGCTGCTGGCAGGCCGTGCCGCCGAGCAGATCGTCTTCGGCTCCATGACCACCGGCGCTGCCAATGACATTGAGCGTGCCACCGAAGTGGCACGGCGGATGATCACCCAGTACGGCATGAGCGAAAAGTTCGGCCTTATGGCGCTTTCCACCGTCTCCAATCCCTATCTGGACGGCAGCACCATGATGAACTGCGCCGATGTGACTGCTGCACAGGCCGATGAAGAGATCAAGGTCCTGCTGGCAAATTGCTATGAAAACGCCTGCCGTGTCCTCAGTGAAAACAGAGCCCTGCTGGATGAGATCGCCCTGTTCCTGCTCCAGAAGGAGACCATCACCGGCGACGAGTTCATGACCTATGTCAACGCCGACAAGAAGGCTTTGCCGGAAGCTGCCGAGGAAGCACCTTCCGATGAAGATAATACGAAAGAAAGTGAGTGATATCCATGACCGCATCATCCGGAAATTCCTTTGCTGCCCTGTGGTCTGCCATTGTGCTGATCGCCCCCGCTATTTTGAAGGCAGCCCTTCTGCTGATCGTCTGCCTCATCGTCTCCCGTATTCTGCTGGCTGCCTCCGGCAAGCTGCTGAACAAGAGCAAGCTGGATAAGAGCCTCCATGCCATTATTCGCTCCACTTTGAAGGTCCTTTTGATCTTCCTGACCATCATGATCGTGGCGCCTGCCCTGGGCATCGATACCGCCTCCCTGCTGGCGGTGCTGAGTATCGCCGGTGTTGCCGTCTCCCTGTCCATTCAGGGGATTCTGGGCAACTTCTTCAGCGGCGTGACACTGCTCATGTCCAAGCCCTACAAGATCGGTGATTTCGTCACCATCGGCGGTCAGACCGGCACCATTGTGGAGACCGGACTCACCCACACCAAGCTCCACACGCTGGACAACCAGGTCATTCTGGTGCCCAACAGCAGCGTCACCTCCAACACCATCGTCAATGTCTCCGCCGAGGAGAACAGACGGTTGGATTTTACCTTCACCGCTTCTGCCGATTGCGCCGAAGATGCTGTCATCGCTGCCATCACCGAGGCAGCACAGATCGATCTGCTGATTCCCGAAGAGCCTGTATTCGTCAAGCTCAGCGGTTTCAAGGACGGAGCAGTGGAATACACCCTCCGGGTCTGGGTCAAAAACGCCGATTACTGGGATGCAAATTTTGCCATTCTGTCCCGTGTGAAGCAGGCCTATGCCGACCATGGCATCACCATGGATGTCCCCCATGTCCGCGTCCATACAAATTGATAGATTTGCAACAAAAATACGGCACAGGAAACAGTTCCTGTGCCGTATTTTTGTCGTTTTTCTCTATCCCCCTCAGGGGGATTTGGTCATTCCTCCAAATCGTCTAAAAAAACGGCGAATTCCGTTGACTTTAGGGGCATTCATTGTTAGAATAATGTACAGTCAAATAGAATGCCCGAATGCGCCTGAGCGCATCCGGTCATTTGTTGCGAGAAAAACAATTTTGAGTAGGAGGATACTACATTGAAAGATTGGGATCGCTTAATCACAATTGAAGCAATGGAAGAAGCGACTGCGAAGCTGTTGGAGACCGGCGAAAAAGTCGGTGCCGACACCTGGCAGCAGCGCGTCAAGAACCAGACCCCTCACTGCGGCTTCGGCGAAGCAGGCACCTGCTGCCGTATCTGCTCCATGGGTCCCTGCCGCATCACCCCCAAGGCACCCCGCGGCATCTGCGGCTGCGATGTTCATGGCATCGTTGCCCGTAACTATCTGCGTTTCACCGCCGGCGGCACTGCAACGCACTCTGACCACGGCCGTGAAATCATGCACACCCTCCACGAGACCCGCGAAGGCGGCAACTACACCGTCAAGGATCCCGAAAAGCTGATCCGTATCGCTAAAGAGTGGGGCGTGGAGACCGAAGGTAAGGACATCTACGCACTGGCTCACGAAATGGCTGAGATCGGTCTGATGGAATACGGCAAGCCCTTCGGCTACCAGAAGTTCGTCGACCGTGTACATCCCCACACCAAGGAGCTGTGGGACAACGCTGAGATCACTCCCCGTGCCATCGACCGTGAAGTGGTCCAGTCCCTGCACATGACCCATATGGGCTGCTCTTCCGGACCCGAGGCACTGATCCGTCAGTCCCTGCGTTCCGGTCTGGCAGACGGCTGGGGCGGCTCCATGATGGGCACCGAGTTCTCCGATGTTATGTTCGGCACTCCCAAGGTCATGGACACCGAGGCCAACCTGGGTGTTATGGACAAGGATCAGGTCAACATCATCGTCCACGGCCACGATCCCTCCCTGTCTGAGATGATCGTGCACTACGCCAACGATCCCGAGATGATCGCTCTGGCAAAGTCCGTCGGCGCCAAGGGCATCAACATCGCCGGTGTCTGCTGCACCGCCAACGAAGTTGCCATGCGTCACGGCATCCCCATGGCAGGTAACTTCCTGTCTCAGGAAAATGTGGTTCTGACCGGTGCCTGTGAAGCCATCGTCGTCGATGAGCAGTGTATCTTCCCCGCACTGGGCCCCCTGTCCAAGTGCTTCCACACCAAGTTTGTCACCACCTCTCCCATCGCCCAGATCCCCGATGCAGAGTTCATCCGCTTCAGCCCCGAGACCGCCGGCGAAAGCGCCAAGGCAATCGTCAAGATGGCTGTTGAAAACTTTGTCAACCGTAAGCCCGATCTGGTCCATATCCCCGATCTGAAGACCAAAGCTCGCGTCGGCTACTCTGTGGAAACCATCAAGAAGACCTTGGATGTGGTCTGCAACTCCCATGTGGATGAGATGGGCACTCTGAAGCCTCTGGCCGATGTCGTCAAGGCCGGTGTCCTCCGCGGTGCCGTTGCCATGGTCGGCTGCAACAACCCCAAGGTCCGCCCCGACTACGGTCACATCGAAATGATGAAGACCCTGCTGAAGAACGATATCATCCTGGTCGTCACCGGCTGCTCCGCTCAGGCTGCTGCCAAGGCCGGCCTGATGGATCCCGAAGCCAAGGAATACTGCGGCGAAGGTCTGAAGCGTGTCTGCGAACTGGTTGGTATTCCTCCCGTTCTGCACATGGGCTCCTGCGTGGATATCTCCCGTATGATGATCCTGGTCTCCGATCTGGCTAAGGATTGGGGCTGCAACATTTCCGAGCTGCCTGCCGTCGGCTGTGCTCCCGAATGGATGTCCGAAAAGGCCGTCTCCATCGGTAACTATGTCGTCGCCACCGGCATCGACACCTTCCTGGGCGTCGATCCCTACTCCAAGGGCTCCACGGGAGTCACCCGCCTGCTCCAGGGCGAGGACGGCATCAAGACCTGGGTCGAAGCCAACTTCACTGTCGAGACCGACATGGAAAAGCTGTGCCAGAAGATGATGGACGCCATCGAAGCAAAGCGCGCCCATCTGGGTATCTGATAACATTTCATATCCGAGGTCCTATCTCATGAAAATAGCAGTCACCGGTAAGGGCGGTGTGGGCAAGACCACATTGTCCTCCACCCTGGCAAGGCTCTACGCCGACGAAGGCCGCACTGTGCTGGCCGCCGATGTAGATCCCGACGCAAACCTGGGTCTGGCTCTGGGTCTGACGGAAGACGAAGTCAACGACATCGTCCCCGTGGCCAAAATGAAGGAGCTTGCCAAAGAGCGTACCGCCGCCAATGCCAGCAACACCTTTTATAAGCTCAATCCTCAGGTCTCCGACCTGCCGGACAAGCTGTCCAAGGACATCAACGGCGTCAAGCTGTTGGTCATGGGCACCATCGATACCGGCGGCACCGGCTGTGTATGTCCCGAGCATGTGATGCTCAAGGCCATCCTCTCCAGTTTGGTGTTCCGCAAGGATGATGTGGTCATCATGGACATGGAAGCCGGTCTGGAACACCTTGGCAGAGGCACTGCCAGCATGGTGGATCAGTTTATCGTGGTCATTGAGCCCGGTGCCAGATCCATCCAGACCTATGAGCGCATCAAGCAGCTGGCAAAGGATATTGGCGTTCACAAAGTCAAGGTGGTCGCCAACAAGGTTCGGGATGACTCCGACCGGGAATTTATCCGCAGTCGCATCCCTGCCGAAGATCTGCTGGGCTTCATGAGCTACAACGCCGATGTGATCGACGCTGACCGCAAGGGCCTCTCTCCATACGATTGCAGCCAGCAGGCCGTGGACGAGATCCGGGCCATCAAAGCTGTCATCGATGCACAAGAATAATAATGTTTCGAAAGGAATGAATAGAATGGCTAGACCCTTATTTGATCGTGTATTCGCCGGCTCCGACGAAATGTTCGCCAAGGCCGAAGCCGATGTCAACCAGCTGGTAGCTGAACTGGGTGCAGACGCACCTATGACCATGCCCAACACCGCTTATTTCCTGGCCTGTATCTATGCTTATATCGGCAAGAAGGTCACCACCGTCGGTCAGCTGCAGGAAGCTCTGGCTGATGTGAAGGCCATGATGCTCCGTGAGCCCAAGACCAACTCCATCTTCCAGTCCGGTGTCGGCACTGCCATCGCCGCTGAGATGATCGAGGCCTGCAAGTATGCCCGCAACCCCGCTCCCTACGGCGAGGCCGGTGCTGCTGACCGCAAGTACTGGGGCCACTTCACCGATGCTGAAGTCCGTGAACTGGGTGTTCCCCTGGTTACCGGCGATATCCCCGGTTTTGTCGTCATCATCGGGCCCGCTCCCTCCACCGAGGAAGCTGCCGCTCTCATCAAGGGCTATCAGTCCCGTGGTATCTTCGTATTCCTCATCGGCGGTATCATCGATCAGGCTTACGAAGCCGGTATCAGCATGAGCTTCGGCGTCCGTGTGGTTCCCGTCGGTCAGGACATCTGGTCCGTCGGCCATGTCATCTCCCTGGTCGTCCGTGCCGCTATGATCTTCGGCAACATCCAGCCCGGTGACTGCGACGGTTTCCACCGTTACACCTTCGACCGCATCAATGCGTTTGTCAATGCCTTCGCTCCCGTCAACGATATCACCGTTGCCTGCGGCGCCGGCGCCATCAAGCTGGGCTTCCCCGTTATCACCAACGATCACGAGGATATGTGGGCTGTTCCCAAGTCCCTGATCATCTACGATAACTACAACGACTGGATCGAGACTTCTCTGGAAGCCCGTGGCATCAAGCTGAAGATCACCAACATCGAGATCCCCGTTGCTTACTCCTCCGCCTTCGAAGGCGAAGTCATCCGTAAGGCTGACATGCAGGTTGACATCTACGGCGCTAAGGTGGACTGCTTCGAGCTGGTCCAGACCAAGGATGCCGGCGATGTGGAAGATCACAAGATCGTCGTGGAAGGCCCCGAGCTGGACGAAGTCGAGTGTGGCTCCATGGTCTCCCTGTCCTACACTATCGAAGTCGCCGGCAAGGCTATGCAGCCCGACTTCGAGCCTGTTATGGAGCGTAAGATCCATGCATTCCTCAACTGCGTGGAAGGCGTGATGCACACCGGTCAGCGTGACATGATCCGTATCCGTGTGTCCAAGGCTGCTTTCGATGCAGGTTTCCGCTTCAAGCACATCGGCGAAGTCCTGTACGCCAAGATCAAGTCCGAATTTGAAGCCGTTGTTGACAAGTGCCAGGTCAAGATCGTTGTCGGCGAAGACAAGAACAATGAGCTGCGTAAGGCTGCCAACAAGGTCTTTGATACCCGTGACGAGCGTCTGAAGACCATGACCGACGAGTCCGTCGATGTCTTCTACTCCTGCATCATGTGCCAGGCCTTCTCCCCCAGCCATGTCTGTATCGTTACTCCCGAGCGTCTGGGTCTGTGCGGTGCCGTTTCCTGGCTGGACGCCAAGGCTACCAACGAGCTGGATCCCCAGGGCCCCTGCCAGGTGGTCACCAAGGAACGCTGCGTGGACGAGCATGTGGGCCGTTACGAGGATATCGACGAAGCCATCTGCGAGTACTCCCACGGTGCTCTGGAGCATGTTACCCTGTACTCCCTGTTCCAGGATCCCATGACCTCCTGCGGCTGCTTCGAATGTATCTGCGGTGTGGAGCCCTGCTCCATGGGCGTTGTCATCACCTGCCGTGAATTCGCAGGCATGACTCCTCTGGGCATGACCTTCTCCGAAATGGCTTCCATGACCGGCGGCGGCGTGCAGACTCCCGGCTTCATGGGTCACGGCAAGCACTTCATCGCTTCCAAGAAGTTCCTGAAGGCCGAAGGCGGTCTGGCCCGTCTGGTCTGGCTGCCCAGCGAACTGAAGGAGCAGGTGAAGGACAAGGTCGACGAGACCGCTATGGAACTCTATGGCATTGAGAACTTCTGCGATATGATCGCTGACGAGACCAACTGCGGCAGCGGCGATCCCGAAGAACTGCTCACCTTCCTGTCCGAGGTCGGTCACCCCGTCCTGGGTCTGGAACCCTTTGATATGTAAGAAACAAAAGAACTCCGAGGCAAACGCCTCGGAGTTCTTTTTGAATTGACAATTGATAATTGAGAATTGACAATGAATGTATCCGGCTCCGCCGGATGTTATTTTATCAGCAATCAGTTTGCATATTAGACAGCGCAAAATCTATACACTGATTAATCAGTTCATTTCTGGATATGCCAATTTCCTGTGCTTTCTTATCCAGTTCTGCCAGCTTATCCACAGTGATCCGCATGGAGATCACTTCTTTCTCGTTCTTCTTTGGTTCAAATTTCTCCATGAAATCCATCACCTCATCGATATTGTATTGCATTTTGAATTGATTTGATATATTCTAATACCGATATCTAATATCGAATACAAGGAGATGAAAATTATGGACCAACTGCCATCCTATTATACACATCTGTTTAACGCTGTGACAGATGCATTGCTTGCACTGGAGCAGCAGAACTACGGAAAAGCAAAAGAACTACTGATAGAAGCACAGCAAACTTCAGAAGAACTTTGGCTTGAATTTACAGATAATCCGTAGTCTTTTGTGCAAGAAGCTCTACATTATGCAGCAATAACAAGCAGCTGCGCCGGGAGGGGGAAGTCGGATCGTAGCCATGTCGTTCTGTGAGCCA
>JAZNNW010000037.1:0-2869 GCA_045580485.1 Candidatus Avilachnospira sp.
GGAGTGGGCATCTACTTCGAGGAACAGAACATCGATACGCTGAAAAGCGATAGCGAACTGTACCTCATCATATACGCAGGTTTCGCACAGTCCGAATCCGAGAGTATCAGTAAGAACATTACATGGACACAACGAAAGAAATTCGAGGACGGCAAGGTCACTTTCATGTATAGTCGAACCCTCGGCTACAAGAAAGGCGAAGACGGCAATCCCGAGATCGTTCCCGAGGAAGCGGTCATCGTGCAAAGAGTCTTCGATATGTACCTCTCGGGAAAGTCCACCGATGAAATCTCGGAGATACTCCAAAGCGAGAACATCGTAATCCCCGAGAAGAAACTGAACTTCAGCAAATCGATGATTATCCGAATGCTAAAGAATGAGAAATACTGTGGAGATGCCATCCTCCAAAAGACGGTCACCATCGATCCAATCTCCAAAAAGAGAAAGGTGAACGAAGGCGAAGCACCTATGTGGCTCGTAGAAAACAGCCACCCTGCAATCATCACCCGTGAGGTATTCAACAAAGAACAAGAAGAATCCGCCCGAAGAAAAGCCAAAGCCCCCCAATCAGAAAAGGTGGCATTGACGGCCTCGGGAAAATACTCCAAGTACGCACTCACAGAAGTAATGATGTGCGGAGAGTGCGGAAGCCGTTTCAAGAGAGTAACATGGAACATCCGAGGAAAACGGAGAATCGTATGGCGATGCATCAGCCGACTTGACTACGGCAAGAAATACTGCACCGAATCCATTACCGTGGACGAACAAGCCCTCCAAAGAGCCATTGTGAGAGCCTTGAATCGCTTTAATATCGAGGACGGGTCAACATACCTCATGCTGATGAAATCGACCATAGGAGAAGCCATAGGCATCAACGGTGGCTCAGATGAGATTGACCTGCTTGAAAGAAGAATCGATGCCCTCAATAAGCGAATGCTTGACCTCGTATCGCTGAGTGTTCAAGAAGGCGATGATGCCGAAAGCTATGAAGATGAGTTCAAGAACATCTCCACGCAGATCGACCAACTCACAAAACGAATCACAGCGATCCGTGAAAGCGAAAGCGAGGACGGAGAACTCCAAGCCCGAATCCAAGAAATCCAAGATATCATCGACAAGCGGAAAGAAAACAAAGATGTCTATGATGACTCCATCGTCAGACAGATGGTGGAATGCAACAAGGTGTACCATGATGGTAGACTCCAAATCATCCTTGGCGGTGGGTATGAACTCGAAGAATACCTCGAGAAGTAAGAACGGCAAACAGCGAATAAGCAACTAAGGCTTATTCGCTGACCGTTTTTAATCGTTATTTTCGTCTGTATCATCACTACCGAACTGCCCGAGGACAATGTTATCAAAGGCATCGGAATCGTCAAAATCCTCATCCTCATCCGGCTCAATCCAAAGAGAAACATCTCGTGCATATAGTTTATTCAGGAACAGCTTACCGGTGGGGCTTTTCTTTTTGCCGTTATACTCTATGACCATTGCCTCGGCGAAGCCCATTGAACCTGGACGGCGCTCCTTGGCGGTGCGAGTTAACTGCTTAATAGAAACCGCCCCGAGCTTCTCGCTGAACACTTCGTCATTCAACTGATCCTTATACACAACGCAGAGCTTTGCAACTGCGTTCATAATGTTTGCAGAGAAGGAATTACAGTCGCCCTCCCAAGTACCGATGATCAAGCGAAGGACACGGTTAAGAATCTGATAGCCGTACTTGGTGTAGATGGCTTCCAAGGTAGAAACAGCGCAGATGTGTCCCGGCGCTCTCTTGGAGGAAATCTTCATACCATAGGACTCCACCAAATCCTTGATCATAAGCTGATCCTGGTTCTGCGCCTCAAGGTTTGCCACGAATATCTCGTATGGTGCGAGGTTCTTGGCAAACTTCATCTGATTGGCGAAGATATCAGCCTCATGCTCATAACAGAGGTCATCATAGATCATACACCACACCGGAGTCTCTCGAGAACCGGAAGCCAGGGCAACGATCTCGATGGTATGCTGTCCGTTAAAAACATAATTGATTCCGTCTCTGCGGCTGACCTTTACGGGATTGATTTGGAACAGGTCAAAGTTTTCTGCCGTTTTCTCAATACGAGCTTGCGACAGATTTCGTTGGTAGTCCTGGTTCGAAACCAGGTTCTTAATCGGGATTTTTTCAAAATGCACATTCGGCACAAATTCCGAGAAATCATCCATTGTTACATGTCCTCCATTTCCGATAACAAATCTGCTATCGTCTTTCGCAGCTCATGCAAAGCCTGTACCAAGTTGCCCTTTGCCTGGGGAGATACAATGGCAAGATCTGCGGTATTCTTCGCCCGTTCAATAGAACTTTTCCACGAAGGGATTGTTAAGGTTAAACTGCTGATCTCCGCATCAGGATCGAACTCGGGCATATCCTTCACGGACGGCCCCGTAGGAACATCACTGGCAGAGGATTCATACTTGCCCGGCACAGGAGGGCGTGTCGCCTTATACTGCATGAATTGGGCAGGGTTACGCTCGATCTTGCGATTGATCCTCCGAAGGTCTTCGGGTGTAAGCTCCGCCATTTCCATCACATGCTTGTGGGCGATTTTATACTGTCCCGAGAGGATCTTGGGGACTAACCTCGGCTCTTTCTTTCCAATCTCCTCCAAGGCTCGGGTAAAGATGGCGTACTTCTGAACGGTGGCAGCGGAAACATTGTTCTCCTCGGCGATCCGTTGAGCAGTCCAATGACGGCAAGCCTTGTCTGCCTCCTCATCATTCATAGATGAGATATCCACGGTGTGTTGGTTTTTCCCAATCTTATTACGAATGCGCGTAACAACCTTTTCACTCTCATATTGCATACCGATGAGAAATTTGCGAGTCT
>JAZNNW010000038.1:0-5260 GCA_045580485.1 Candidatus Avilachnospira sp.
CACTTCCAAAATGACAGCCAACGTGCTGAAATCGGCAATCTCAAAATACCTTGCGTACCGAAAGGAAAAAAAGCGTGAGGGTCCTGTTAAGCCCTGCGGGAAGCAGAGCGTGAAGCAGCTCGTGGGGCAAAATCAAGGCGTTTCAAACATTGAGATTACCGACAAGAATATCAAGGACTTTGAGCGAATTGCGAGGAAATATGGCGTTGACTTCGCTCTGAAAAAGGATAAGACCGGCGATATTCCCAAATACCTTGTTTTCTTCAAAGCTCGTGATGCCGATGCTCTGACAGCGGCGTTCAAAGAGTACACGGCGAAAACCGACCGCAAGAAGGAACGCCCCTCCGTACTCAAAAAGCTACGAAAATTCAAGGAAGTGGCAGCGGACATCGACACGCCGAAGGTTCGCAAGAAGGAGCTGGATGCACGATGAAGAACGTGAACTATAAAAAGCTCATTCTGCCCAATATCCCGTATGTGTTCATAGGTCTGCTCGCCACAAAGCTCGGACAGGCGGCTCGCCTCTCTCCGGGCGTTGATTTTTCCTCCAAGGCTATGAACATCATGCAAGGCATTTCGATGGCGTTTGAGAACATCATGCCGAGCTTCCACCCGATTGATCTGCTTGTTGGTATTGCCGTAGGAGTTATCATCCGACTTGTGGTGTATTTCAAAGGCAAGAACGCCAAGAAGTACCGCAAGAATATCGAGTACGGTTCTGCTCGTTGGGGCACACGAGAGGACATTGCACCTTTTATGGACCCCGTGTTTGAAAACAACGTCATCCTCACGCAGACGGAAAGCCTTATGATGTCAAACCGCCCAAAAGACCCAAGAAACGCCCGAAACAAGAATGTACTTGTCATCGGCGGTTCGGGTTCCGGTAAGACGAGGTTTTTCCTCAAACCCAACCTTATGCAGATGCACAGCTCCTACGTCGTAACCGACCCCAAGGGCAGCGTGGTCTGCGAGGTTGGCAAGCTGCTTGAACGCAACAACTACAAAATCAAAATCTTCAACACGATCAACTTCAAGAAGTCCATGCACTATAACCCCTTCGCCTACATTCACAGCGAAAAGGACATTTTGAAGTTGGTAACGACCCTCATCACCAACACGAAAGGAGACGGTAAATCCGGTGATGAGTTCTGGACGAAAGCGGAAACGCTTCTGTACTGTGCCTTGATCGGCTACATCCACTATGAAGCACCGCCCGAAGAACAAAACTTCACGACCCTGCTTGAGTTCATCAACGCTATGGAAGTCCGAGAGGATGACGAGGAGTACAAAAACCCCGTTGACCGTATGTTTGAAGAACTGGAAGCAAGAGAGCCGAACCACTTCGCCGTCCGTCAGTACAAGAAATACTCATTGGCGGCGGGTAAAACGGCAAAGTCGATCTTGGTGTCCTGTGGTGCTCGTCTGGCTCCCTTCGATATTGCGGAGCTTCGTGAGATCACCATGTATGACGAACTGGAGCTTGATACCCTTGGAGATAAAATCTTCGTCAATCCGAACAACAAAAAGGATACGAGGTTTTACAAGACAGCTCTGTTCCTCATTATGAGCGATACCGATGCGACCTTTAACTTCTTGATCTCCATGATCTACACGCAGCTTTTCAATCTGCTTTGCGAAAAAGCGGATGATGTGTACGGTGGCAGATTGCCCGTCCATGTGCGCTGTCTTATCGACGAGGCGGCAAACATCGGTCAGATACCGAACCTTGAAAAGCTCGTGGCAACCATCCGAAGCCGTGAAATCTCTGCCTGTCTTGTCCTGCAGGCGCAATCACAGTTAAAGGCTTTGTACAAGGACAATGCCGACACAATCATCGGTAACATGGATAGTCGTATCTTCCTCGGCGGTTCTGAACCGACCACGCTGAAAGAACTGAATCAGTCGCTCGGCAAGGAAACAATCGACACGTTCAATACCGGTGAGAGCCGTGGCAGAGAGGTTTCCCACTCTCTCAATTATCAGAAGCTCGGCAAAGACCTTGCAACGATTGACGAGCTTGCCGTTCTCGACGGCGGCAAGTGTATTCTGCAGCTTCGTGGTGTGAGACCGTTTATGTCAAACAAGTTTGATATAACCAAGCACCCGAACTACAAATATCTGTCCGACGCTGATCCCCGAAACAACTTCGATATTGAGAAATACCTTTCCACCCAGCTCAAAACCAAACCGGATGAAGTTTACCAAGTCTTTGAGGTGGACGCATCCGACGTGTCAGAGACCGCTTAACGGCGGTTTTTATTATAGATCAAGACAGAATGACCACTTTCAAAAACTAAATCAAACTATAATTTTTGAAAGGAGTGCTGAACGACAAAATCTGTGGTCTGTGCTTTTGCACTCTTTGCGTTCGGCTACGTTTAATCTATGGCATTTTTTGAATCTGCAGTTGGTGTTCTCCAGACCCTCGTTATCGCTCTCGGTGCCGGTCTTGGCATTTGGGGTGTAATCAACCTGCTTGAAGGCTACGGCAACGATAACCCCGGTGCGAAGTCCCAGGGTATGAAGCAGCTCATGGCAGGCGGCGGCGTTGCCCTCATCGGCATCACCCTCGTGCCCCTGCTCTCCGGTCTCTTTACTGTCTAATCGTTCGATTGACAGACAACAACAACTCAATAACTCACACAGGGTTGGAGCATAGCATCCAGCCCTAATTTCATTTTCAAGGAGGAAATTCTATGGCATTTTTTGAATCCGCAGTTGGTGTTCTTCAGACTCTCGTTATCGCTCTCGGTGCTGGTCTCGGCATTTGGGGTGTAATCAACCTGCTCGAAGGCTACGGCAACGATAACCCCGGTGCGAAGTCCCAGGGTATGAAGCAGCTCATGGCGGGCGGCGGCGTTGCCCTCATCGGTATCACCCTCGTGCCTCTGCTCTCCGGTCTTTTTACGGTCTAACCGTTCCGATTGACAGACAGGCAAACTAAAATTCTTGGCTCCCATTCGGTAGCACGGGTGGGAGCCGGAAAGGAGGGATTCACCGCCTATGGGCAAAATTCTTGATTCGATTGCTGAATGGCTGAAAGAGGTATTAGTTGGCGGCATCGTCAGTAATCTCTCCGGTATGTTCGACAGCGTGAATCAGCAGGTCGGTGATATTGCAGGTCAAGTCGGTGCAACTCCCCAAGGGTGGAACGCCACGATCTACAACATGATACACACTCTCTCGGATAACGTCATTATCCCAATAGCCGGTGTAATACTTGCGTTTGTTATGACGATGGAGCTAATCCAGATGGTCGCAGACAAAAACAATATGCACGGCGATGTGGACACATGGATGTTCTTCAAGTGGATGTTCAAAACGGCGTGTGCCGTCATCATCGTAACCAACACTTGGAATATCGTCATGGGCGTATTTGATGTGGGTCAGAGCGTCGTGAATAGTGCTGCAGGCATCATCAATGCCGATACTTCCATTGACATTAACTCGATTGTTGTTGACTTGGAAGATAGGCTTATGGATATGGACATCGGACCCCTCTTTGGTCTGTGGTTCCAAAGTCTATTTGTCGGTATCTGCACTTGGGCACTCACAATCTGCATTTTCATCATCACCTACGGGCGTATGATTGAAATTTATCTCGTTACCTCGGTGGCTCCGATTCCGATGGCAACGATGGTAAGCAAGGAAGGCGGCAACATGGGACAGAACTACCTGCGCTCCCTGTTTGCGTTAGCGTTCCAAGCATTTCTCATTATCGTCTGTGTGGCGATCTATGCGGCTCTCGTTCAGAACATCGCCGTCGATACAGACATCAGCTCTGCTATCTGGACTTGTATGGGCTACACGGTTCTGCTGTGCTTCACCCTTTTCAAGACAGGTTCAATGGCAAAATCCATCTTCTCGGCACATTAAAGACGGAGGTGATTCACTATGGCTTATGTGCCCGTACCCAAAGATTTAAGTACAGTTAAAACCAAGGTAATGTTCAACCTCACGAAGCGACAGCTCATTTGCTTCGGCTCCGGTGCGGCTGTAGCTGTGCCTCTGTTTTTTCTGTGCAAGACCTTTATGAACACAACCGTGGCAGCAATCCTTATGATACTCACGCTGTTACCGTTCATGCTCATGGCAATGTACGAAAAGAACGGACAGCCCCTTGAAAAGATTGTCCGCAACATCGTACAGGTCAGCTTCCTTCGCCCGAAACAGAGACCGTATCAGACGAACAACTTCTATGCGGTTTTAGAGCGACAGGAAAATCTCGACAAGGAGGTATATCGTATTGTCCGAAAAACGAAAGCTCACGAGGGCGGAAAAGAAGCAGATCGAAGCCGCCATCGCAAGAGCGAAAAATCAAGATAATAAAAAGAAGTCGGCACAGGACAGCATCCCATTTGAGCGAATGTTCCCCGATGGGGTGTGCCGTGTGAAATCCGGCTACTTCACCAAGACCATCCAGTTCCAGGACATCAACTATCAGCTCAATCAGAACGAGGATAAAACGGCGATCTTTGAGGGCTGGTGTGATTTTCTTAATTACTTTGACAGCTCCGTTAAGTTCCAGTTGTCGTTTATGAATATGGCGGCAAACAAGGACACCTACGGTCAGAGCATCGTCATTCCCTCACAAAACGATGACTTCGATAACATCCGTGAGGAATACACGGAAATGCTCCGTAGTCAGCTTGCTCGTGGCAATAACGGTCTTATCAAGACCAAGTATCTGACCTTCGGCATCGAAGCTGCCAACGTCAAAGAAGCAAAGCCCCGTCTCGACCGTATTGAGACCGATCTGCTCAATAACTTCAAAAGGCTCGGCGTAGCGGCTGAACCATTGAACGGCAAACAGCGTTTGGCTCTCATGCACGGTATGTTCCACATCGACGAGCATACCGACTTCAACTTTGAATGGGAATGGCTCGCTCCAAGCGGTCTTTCCGTAAAGGACTTTATCGCCCCAAGCTCCTTTGAGTTCCGCAATGGCAAGGAGTTTGGCGTAGGCAAAAAGCTCGGTGTGGTATCGTTTTTGCAGATTCTCGCTCCCGAACTCAACGACCGTATGCTCGCTGACTTTCTCGATATGGAATCCAGTTTGATCGTTACGATGCACATTCAGTCTGTTGACCAGACCAAGGCAATCAAGACGGTCAAGCGCAAGATCACCGATCTGCAGAAGATGACCATTGAGGAACAGAAAAAGGCGGTTCGCTCCGGTTATGATATGGACATCATTCCGTCCGACCTTGCTACCTACGGCAACGAGGCGAAGAAAATCCTGCAGGATCTTCAGAGCCGA
>JAZNNW010000039.1:0-7117 GCA_045580485.1 Candidatus Avilachnospira sp.
CATCATCATTTTGTTAAGCTGGGTTACGGTATAGGTCTTGATTTTCTTCTTCATAGGCAAAATCCTTTCTTATCGGTGAATATCGTGTTTTTGCGTACTGCGGTGGGTGTATGCCTTGATGATCTCCGGCGGGATGCGGTCAAGAATGCCCTTGATGCGCTCATAATCGCTATGCAGCCGCATTTCCTGCAACTTCTTGACGGTGCTTTCTTTCTCGCTTTCTTCCAGCGCAGCGGACAGATCGGCATTTTTCTTCTCCAACGCTTTCTGCTTGTCGTCTGCTGTCTTGAAGAACTTTTCATATTTCTTCATTTGCGTTTCCATAGCGGCAACATCGGGGATATATTTCTCCAAAAACGCAACTACCTGTGCAGTCTTGTCCTTGTAGTTGGTGAGCTTCACATCGGAGAGCATTTCAACGAGCTTGTCATGCTGCTTATTCAGACGTGACATCTGCTTGAAAACTCTTGTGGGAATGTGCTTGCGCCCGGTCTCGCTGGCAGTTTCGCCACGCTCCAATGTGGGATATTTCTTGACCATGTGTTCCCAATACTTGTCCTGCCACTAGGTTAGCTTCTTCTTGTTCCCCAAGATTTCCTTGGCGCATAAACGCTTATCCTCGGTCAGCGGGACAAAACAAAGGTGCATATGGGGAGATTTCTCGTCCAGATGCACCACAGCGGATATGATCGTTTCGGGAGCTTGATTTTGTTTGATAAACTCCAACGCCTCATTGAAGAACTCTTTCAACTCGGAGCGTTTCTTCCCCTTGAAGAACTCTGGCGTAGCAGTGATGAGAGCTTCCACCACACGAACGCTGTCGGAGCGTGTGCGGCATCCTGCTTCTGCAATCTGCTTTTCGGATTCTGCTCTGTATTTGCGTTCCGGCTTGATAAGGTGGAAATTGAGGTGTGTACGGGACGGGTCAATGTCGGGATTGCTTGCGTATTTCTCCTTGGTGCGCTCGTTGTGAGCTTCAATGCCGCTGATCTCCGGTCCCTTGTACTTGGCGAAGCGTAAAATAGCATACTGCGGTGCTGCCATCAGCGATCACCCCTCTTTCTCCATACGATCTCAAAGCCCAGAACATCTGCAAGCTGTACCGCTTCGGTATAGCGGAGCGATTCACGCTGGAGCTTGTTGGATAGATTGGAAACGCTGTCGCTCCATCCGTATTCATCCGATAAGAGGTCAACGACCTCCTGCATGGTCATCCCTTGCCGTACAATGTACGACTTTATCTCATTTCTCAAATTCGATTTCATATAAAAATTCCTCCATAAATTCGTGATATTGGTTTTCTGTACGGTGAACTGCCGTCACCGACAAGTGTTGATTTTGAAAATAGCGTTTTCCTCTCAGATTTCGCACTGCGTAGTCCTGCTCATAACAGCACCCTATCAAGTTTACTGCTTTGTGGGAGAGCAGACCGAAACGGAGGAAACACCACAATTCCGTGAATTGGCTTTACTGTTCTGTAAATCACCGAATGATGATTTTGGTACTTTCTGCGGTGTAAAACTTCACGGATTACACAAGGCATGGTTTTCGCTGCCCATTTTTACCGCTGCTCCCGAAAGGCATATAGGGGAGAAAGTAAAATCTGCCGTACGTACCGTACAGTACGTACAGCACTTTTTCACTTCTCTCACCATTTCAGCAATGGTGTCTTTGCCAGCACCTCGATACCTACAAATCCACGCACACGTTTTCCTCCGGCGTAGATGTTGTTGGTGGCTTCCACGTTGTACAGGCGTTCATTCTGCGCAAGCTCGGAACTGAGCCTGCTTGCCGACAGCGGTTTTCGTACATTGTCCTCACACCACATCTTGTAGGCTTCATATATCGCCTTGGAGCTTGCTTCGCTGTCTGCCTTGAAACGGATATATCCCTCCGATTGCAGGAACTCAATGACATTGTTGCTGCTGCGCTTGACTGTTTCCACGTTCTCCTTGGCTTGTCCGCTGATTGTAAAGCGATAGTTGTTGGCAAGCAGACGGTACAGCCCCTCCAGGCACCACAGGAAAACACCCTCGCTTTCCTGCATTAGCTTCTCAGCAAGGAAAGGATCATCCATTCTGTCAGAGGGTCGGTCTTTGGTGGTCAACACGATCTGGCGGCGAAAGAATCCATCCGACTGGTCATGGAGTGCAGTCAATGCTCCGTTGCCGAAGCATAAAAAACGGGCGTACAGCAGACTTTGGTAGCTCTGTACACCCTTGCGTTCCATATCCATTTTGCACTCCGCTGTGACGATGGACTTGATATAGTTGGTTTTGGGAAGTGCGCTCATATCCATATCATCGTCCACCATCAAGAGCTTACTTTCCAGATCGGCTCGGCTGAAACGGTTATTTTCGATCTTCTGGATGCTTGTGGTGTTCATACTGTCACCCAGAATGGAGCGCATCACAAGCCCTATACGGCTTTTGCCCTCGCCGCCCTTGCCGATGAGCATGAGCATCTTCTGACCCTTGGTGGAGGGTATCAGACAGTAGCCAAGATACTCCTGCAAGGTAGGAATGTCCTCCGGTACGAGCAGATCGGACAAAAAATGCAGCCATCGTTTCGGCTGCGGTGCGTTTGGGTTATATGCCACTTTCAAGCGGTTGTTGCAGTAGGTCGTGTCCTCAGTGAATGTGCCGTTCAAGAAATACGTGCCGTTTGCCACATGAATGCGGTCTGTTTCTACAGGCAGCGGCGGCGAGTACGCCATAAGCTTCAGACTGGCAAGCAGATTGGAAACCGCCTTGGCAACGCCATTTGTCAGACACCCACGTACTTCATCCAGTATCATTTGACTGATCTCGCCCTCGTCCTCAACGATGCCATCCACCGTAAACAGGCGACCTCGTACGCATTTCATGGGATGAAGCTGTAAGAAATACTGACAGAACATAATTTCGTTGATGTTCTTGCCGTCAAACCAGAACGCCCACTCGTTGTCCTCGTCCAATGCTTCATCGTGCAGATTCTTTTCTTCGTTCAAATACTTTTTCCTCCTTCTTCACTTTTTCCAGATACATTTGCAGTTTTTTCAGCTTGCCGTCGGTCATTACCATTTCAATGACCTCATTGCGTTCATAGGAATCTCCCATAATCAGCAGATCGACCAGATACTCCACATAATCGAGCTTATGACAGGCTTCCACAAAACGATCATCCTGCGTGTCCTCCGGCGACCTCGGCGCATACAGCCGCTTCCACTCTTGAAGCAGCTTCATATACTCCAAGAGTGCAGAAAAGCACAGCTTCTCATTTTCTCTGAGTCGCTGTGCTTCGCTTTTCCTGTTCAGTTTTTCCTGCATTGTCTTGTCGGGCGGATTGTCCTGCGTGATACCGAAGTCGTATGCCAGCTTCTTCGCAGCATCGTACAGGGACAGACCGTGGAGCTTTGCCGTGAAGTCGATCACGTCTCCATGCTCGCCGCAAGCGTAGCAATAGTAGTGGTCATCATCCACAAACAGGCTCGGATGTCGGTCATTGTGGAACGGACAGAGTGCTTTCCCATGACGGTTGACCTCCACGCCGTAGCGTTCTGCCGCTTCTCTTGTGTTGATGCTTGCCTTTACTGTTCCGAATACATTCATTCAGTTCCTCCATAATTTTGATTGATAGGGACGATTTTTCATCCCCTCGTGTATATTATGAGGAAAATCGAAAAAAGCAGGCTAATGGCATGACAAGCTCATTTCAAAAAACATGACAAGACGGTTTGGAGTAAAATAGCGTAAATTTCTGGATGAACACAGCTAAAAAATCAGCCGGCGTTCTATATTTTGTCACAAATGTATGGTATAATGGAAGAAAACAAAAAACATGACAGCACAAACAAGCATTTATGAAGAATCGCTGTTTGTGGGGAGGAATTCTCACCGTGATTGATATACAATAATCCCGGAGGTGATCAATATGGATCAAGTGAAAATCGGAAAATTTATAGCTTCGCTCCGCAAACAAGCAGAACTTACGCAAGAGGAGCTGGGCGAAAAACTTGGCGTAACCAATAAAACCATCTCTCGTTGGGAGAATGGAAACTATATGCCGGACATCGAAATGCTGCAACTGCTTGCAAAGGAATTTCATGTCAATATCAATGAGATATTAGCCGGAGAAAGAATGTCTGACGCTGAGTTCCGAAAAAAGGCTGATGAAAATATTATTGCAGTTTCCAAAAGCAGTGCATTTTCATTTGAAGAGAAAAAAGCATATTTCAAAAAGAAATGGCGCAAGGAGCATATAGCACTGTTTGTCCTCTTAGGTGTAATCTTTAGCGTGAAAGTAATATTAACTTTATCTGAATAAAGGCATAACAAAAAAGCCCTGCAATAAATAAGATTTTTGCAAGGCAAGAACAATTAAAACTAAGAAACGGTGAGTCCTTGCCTTTCAAGGAATTTGGTGGCTTGCTTGATGGCTTTAGATAATTGCCGTTCTTTAAGAGAATCGGGCATATCTACCTTGAATAAGTCAGTAGGGTTCCAGACCTCTCCTGTAGTTATCATTTTGAAAATAGCAGTGAGAATCATTCGTGCAATGGCGATAATAGCTCTTTTCTTTCCTCTGCGTTTAGAAATCTGCTCATACTTCAAGCGGTAATAAGAATTATCTGTAGCCTTCACGGCTGCATGGGCCACTTGTACCAATGCAGGTCTGAGATATACTCCGGCACGTGTAATACAAACAGATTTTTTCTTACCGGCAGATTCGTTGTTGCCAGGTGTTAATCCCGCCCAGCAGCATAAACGCTTTGATGAACCGAACTGAGACATATCATTGCCAATTTCGGAAATGATAGTAATAGCAGAATTCCGGTCAATACCAGGAACAGTGCTGAGCAAAGAGATTAGATTCTCAAATTCAGCCACCATAGCATCAATCGCAGAATCGACTTGTACAATTGCATCTGAGATATAATTAAGATGTGAGCGAACAATTCTCATACGAATCTTTTGCTCCTGTGTGATTGAATAGCCTTCAATGGATTCAAGTACGGAATTGGCTTTCTTCTTCAAAGAGCGTTGTAAAAGAGAGACACAGTATTCCGGATTGAAGGGATTTTCGGATATAAGGTGTTCTGTAATTGCGGTTGCGGATTTACCGAACATATCCGATACTACAGAATCAAGAGCAATATTGCAGACGGTAAATGCGTTTTGAAAACGGTTTTTCTCACTGCTTTTCATAGAAACCAGCTTGTAGCGGTAACGGGTAAATTCACGAAGAATACGAATCTTCTTTGACGGAATAAAGCTGCCGGGAACAAGACCGAGACGAAACAAATCTCCAATCCATTTGGAATCTTTTGTATCGTCCTTGTTACCCTTTACAGCTTTTACCCATTTGGGGTTGGCAATGGTCACACGGATTCCTCGTTCTTCAAGGATATTGAATACAGGAATCCAATATTTCCCTGTTGATTCCATACAAACATCGATGCAGTTGTTTGAGTGAAGCCAATCTGCAAAGCGGTGCAGGTCGGAATTGTAAGTAGAAAAGCGTGTCTTTTGGTAATGAGGTTGTACACCGTTTGTGGTTGAAATGATCGTTCCAACTAAAAAGGTTTTGTGAACATCCACACCACAGCAAATCGGATAAACAACTTTCAAAACTCTCCCTCCTCAAATGAAGATACGAGGAAAAGACAGTGACTGAATCATCACACAATCTAACAGGTGTTATAACAATTTTTAGCGTACGTGCTCATAGGCAACACTTATTTGTGCTTGAAAAGATGATCCTAACACTGATTTCTATACTGTTTTTGGCAAGAAGTTCCTCTACGACTTTTACTACCGTGCGTTGTAGTGTGTCTTCTCCTCTTAAATAGTATACAACATATTTGTTACAAAATCGCCGCTTTCCGCTAGCTTTCATACCTATTTGTGCTGACGCTTTAGCGGCAGAATGAAGATTTCTATGTCCATACTCCTGCCAATTCTCTTTGGACGAATAGAGTTTATTGGGTTGGCACCACTTGTTGGACTTATTGAGTATGGGTATCAAAATAATAAAATGATGATCTATGTAGAACACAATCTATATGATTAACCGCAAAAACATGACAGATTGGAGGCAGGAATATGAGCATCCTTAACCAAAATCTGCTGACATTGGATTTTTGGCAGGACAAAGTTACATACGGTAACCAGACCGTTCCCATCGGCACGATTGGATGTGTTGCGCTCAATATTACCGATGAACAGATCGCAAAACTAACAACGCTCTGTCAGCCATTGACCGAAGTAATTCTTATGCTTGGTACGGGCAACGTAGATGTGCCTGTGTTCCCCAAGGCGGAGAAATGTTTGTTGCAGATTATACGATTCTTGCAGAAAACGGAGCCGTTCTCTTTTCTGGACTTGGAAACAGACGAAAAAGAACTGCACCGGCTCTTTGATGAAGAGCACATAGAAAACATCGTTGTGTATATCAAGGCATTACAGGAAATCGGCGCAGTAGCTTCTTTTGATGATAAATACAGCCACGCTGTCGGTATCTTGAAGCTGATGCAGGGAATGTCTCAGCTTGGAAACACACTGAAAATATTCAAGGGCGGCATGATTGATTTCGCCCACAAACTCCATGATAGCAAACGTACACCGGACGGATATGCCGCCGCTTTTGCCAAGCAGTTTCCAAAAGATGAAACATTATCTCCCGAAAATTCCATGTGGATGCAGTTGACCAATACCACAATTCAGTATGTATCTTCTGTCATGCCGGAGAAAGGAATACCGCAGCTTGTTAAGCGTATGCACTACGTTTCTTTTGTGGGAATGTTCCGTTCCGATTTGTTTGAGGGATTGTGCGTCGGTCATGCACCGAGATTATGCCCCATCTGCGGCAAGTGGTTTCTGACCACCGATGCAAGGCAGACAAAATACTGCGGAGAACTTGCGCCGGGGGACAAGCTCGGACGCACCTGCCGTCAGATCGGTGCAAAGCAAGGCAGAGAGCAAAGAGAGATTGCAAGCGATCATCCGATTAGAGCAATCTACACACGCCGAATGAACACGATTACGCAGTATCTCCGCCGTGGCACTCTGGACAAGCAGACCGCCGATGTGATGAAACAGCTTGCGAAAGATAAATTGGAACGTGCGATTTTTGATGT
>JAZNNW010000040.1:0-14170 GCA_045580485.1 Candidatus Avilachnospira sp.
CCGTGCCGGTATTCTCACCGGTTCCGATGGCAAGGGCACTTTCAATCCCACCAGCTCCACCAAGAGAAGCGAAGTGGCTGCTATTCTGAGCAGAATGTACAAGGAAAATGTCCGTCAGGCTATTACTTTGAAGTAAAAACCCAAAACAGCCCCTCTCCAACAGGAGAGGGGCTGTTCACTTTATAAACAAAGTAGGCGGCAGGTTTTTACCTGCCGCCTTAGATATTTATTTAAGCCTTTGTTTTTTCTTTCTTAGGCAGTTCCAAATGATCCGAAGGACCAAACTGTTTCTGGAAAATGATAATAGCCAGAGAAGCAGCGGAAATAACCACCCAGGATATAATGGTGGCTTCCCAGCCGCCTCGATCGGCGATAAAAGCAAAGAGCCAGGTGGCCAGAGCAGAGCCGATATAGAACATGCTGTCCAGGACACCGCTGACGGTTGCAGAACGGCCGAAACGGGTGAACTTAATGGGAATAGTGATGGTGTAGTTAATGCCCAGACAGCTGTTCAGGAACAGCAGCAGGGACAGAAGGACAATCATCGGCGTTGCAGCACCTGTTTTATAGGTGATCAACAGCAGAACGCACAGCATACAGCAGGCGGCATACAGCGTAAGGGAATACTTCTTCAGATCCGGGATCAGCTTAATAATAAAGGGGTTGAGCGTGTAGGCGAGGATTTTGCCCAGGGTTAGGATTGCCGTCAAAACGATGGAGAGATTGGCACCCATGGAAAAGGCCTCCGTAAAGAGCAAGGGCGTCCATGTGGAAATACCGTCACGGAGCATACCGCAGACGATACCAAGGAACAAAATGGGGATCAGATTGGTCTTGACGATGAAGGTCCAGTTGACGGGATAGGTCTCCACAGCGGCCGCGGTCTTTTTGCTTCCACCGGAGCTGTTGAACATACGGCAGCTCAGTGTCCAGATAAAGCCCATGGTGAGGCAGGCAGCAGCAGTGATGAGCATAACCGTCTTCCAACCGCCCCAGGAAAGGCCAAGGGGCGTAATGAGATAGCAGGCGAGACTGCCGATCTGCTGGAATATGCAGACGATACTGAGCGCACCTTCCTGCTTTTCCAGAGGCAGATTTGCTGCTGTCAGCTGGATGACACTGGGCCACATGAGAGACTGAATGTAGCCGTTAACGCACCAGAGTGCAATGATGACGGGCAGATAGGGGAACATGCGGATACCGATGTGGGTTAATGCACAGCCGAACATGCCAATCGCCAAGGCAGCCTTGGTATTGATTTTGTCAATGATCATGGAGTTGACAAACATGCCAACTGCATAACTGATAAAACCGCAGGTGATGGCGATGCTGGCCCGTTCCTTGGTAATCTGTAAGTCTGCGATCAGATCCACCAATGCAGAACTGAGGTCCGTTCTGCAGATCTGACACATGAAATAGATAAAGCCCATTAGGAGGACCAGTGCTCTCATTTTCTTGTTGTACTTCAAAGTCAGCACTTCTTTCTCTTATCTGGAGTAGCGGTAAGCAATGCGGCAGGCTCGTTTGTAGGCTTCTGCAAAATACTGTTCCAGAGGCATATTTTTATAGACATCATTCTCATGGCGGTCGGGCTTGGAGTTGATGTTCAGCTCAAAGTTGAGGATATCCAGTTTTCTGGATGCCTTCAGCCGCTGAATATTGTAGTCCCAGTCAACTACGCCGTCATAGGGCAGCAGATGCAGATCATCGTGCCAGAACACATTGCCCTCAAAAGGACGGATGCCCAGATTGTCATTGAGGTGGGTGACGATCAGACGGTCACCGTAGAGAGCCAGCAGATCTTCAGAATGGTTATAGCACATTTCATGACCGGAGTCCCAACAGAAGCCAACAGTGTCGTTGCCCTTGTAGTGCTCCATAAGGGCATGGAGGAATTCATCGCCTTCTGTATTCTCAAAGGCGATCTTCACACCCAAACGGCTGGCTTCGTCCACCAGACGGTCATAGTTGGCGAAGCCGTCTGTATTGGGTTTCGTGGTGTAGGAAAAACCGATCCAGGTATGAACAACCAGAATGGGAATGTTGTTATCCGAAGCGCAATGGAGAGATGCCAGAAGTGCCTGCAGAGCAGGTTCGGAGAAGGAAGGATCGTTCTCCCACATATGATGGCTGCTGGTATAGGGCGCATGCAGAGACTGAACCTCCAGACCGATGCTTCTGGCATGGTCCACGATCTCCTTTAGATCCAAATTTTCCTCCCATTCAGGAGAAATAGCCTCAAAGCCCGTTTGCTTGATGATATCGACCACCTCAAGGGTAGGCTTGACATAGCTGTTATAGAGTGAAATGCCAATTTTTTGCTTCCACATAAAAGACACGACCTTTCGCAGGCAAGAGATACAAACATTATAGCAAAAGATGGAAAAAAAAGCCATTACTAATTTACCTAAAAAACAGCCGGATGTATAACATCCGGCTGTTTGATATGTGATTTACAGCTCAAAACCCATTTCTTCGGGCAGTTCATCAAAGACAGCATCGTCAGCACCGGTGCCATGACGGAAAATTACAGCGCAGGTGGCATCGCCGCCAACAGGGAAGGGGGCATAGTGCCATGCACCGGGTGCCCAGGAAATACCCTTGCCGACAGGCACATAGAAGGCTTCCACACGATCCTCGGAGACCTTGCCGGCAGGGATACCGGCCACGATCAGACCGCCGGTCAGAGGCAGTACAGTCTCGGTGGTACGGTCGTGGGCTTCAAATTTCTTGAAAACATAATCTCTCTGGATGGCAGTCAGCAGGTTGATGCTGACGGTCTCAGCACCTTCCACAGCAGCCTGCTTCTCATACCAGTTGTACATACCGGCTTCGCCGCCATATTCACCGACAGCTTCGATCACATTGCCATAGGGAGCAAAGGCTTCCTTGGTGAGCATCTGAACCTTGATCTTTTTCATTACACAATTACCTCTCTCAGCCATTCCAGAGTGCATTCGACCATGTGCTTGCCGGTCTCCACGGAGGCTTCCTTGGCGCTCTCAGCAAACCATTCGGTGTTGCGGTCGCAGCGGCTCAGGTCCACATTTTCGGGCCAGGTGCCCATCATGAGGCTGGTTTCCCACTTGCCTGCATGGACGAACCCGCCGCACTTGATCTGTGCATCGGCACCGATGAGAGGCAGAACCTTGATGTAGGAGAAGGGATCGTCGCTGCTGCCCATATCCTCGTAGTAGGTGGCGTAGCTGTCGCTGCCCCACCAGCCCTTGCCCAGGGTGTTCTCCATGTATTCCATGGTGACCTTCTTGGCAGCCTTGTGGCAGGCAATGGTCATGGGCATGAGACCGGCACCCTCCGTCTGATGATGAGGCACCAGATAGATATTCTTGTGACCGGCATCGATCATGGACTTGAGGATATAGTACAGGTAGTTGACATAGGCATCCTCATCCACATGGAAGTGGCTGGGCTTAGGCTCACAGACTGCATAGGAGGCCACGCCGTACCAGATGGGGGGGCAGACCACGATTTCTTTTTCCTTTTCCAGCTCCCGCAGGCAGCCGGTGACGACCATGGTGTCTGTACCGCAGGAAGCATGATGGGCATGATATTCCAGAGTGCCGATGGGAATGATAAAGGGAACCTTCCGGTCAACGGCATCCTTAATATCATCATAGAACATATCAATTAACTGCATATGTATTCTCCTTTACTTATGGCTCGCAGAGAAAACTCTGCGAGCCATTGGGTTTCAATTTTAATTAGAACATCAGTTCGGGGCAGACAGCGGGAATTTCGGGGCAGAGGAGCTCCACGCCGCCTTCCTTGACAGCGATACCCTTTTCCCAACGGACGCCGAAGGTGTCGCCGGAAATGTAGGTATCGACCTGATAGCACATGTTGGGCTTCAGATAGTAGTCGGAGCTGGTCTCGCACCAGGGAGCTTCCACTTCGATGATGCCGGTGCCATGGAGAGGACCGTAGACATAGTTCTTCTCATAGCCGTTCTCCACGAACTTGTTGTAGAAATTCTTGGCGATGTCAGCAGCGTAAACGCCGGCCTTGACCTGATCAACGGACCAGGCGTGCATGTCACGGCAGAACTGCACGATCTCACGGCGCTGGCCTTCCAGCTTGCCCAGGCAGATGGGGTAGCCGATAGCAGCGGAGTAGCCGTCGATCTTAGCGGAGAGGTTCAGCTGAACGATATCGCCCTTCTGGAACTCACGGTAAGAGGAACGGGAGATCGCATGACGGGTGGAAGCCTCGGAGAAGACATACATGGGCAGGCCTTCGTACTCAGCACCGTTTTCGTAAACGACACGCTGAGCCACACCGACCATCTGCAGCTCGGTCATACCGGGCTTGATTTCCTTGATAACCTGCTGGGTAGCCAGCTCGGCAATGCGGTAGCCCTCACGGAGGCAGGCCAGCTCGTTCTCGGACTTGATGGAACGCAGCTCGACCATAACATGACCGGCGTTGACCAGCTCAGCCTCGGGGAAAGCTTCACGGATGGCATTGTAGATGGTAACGGAGGTGTCCAGGAAAGAAGCGATACCGATCTTGATCTTCTTCTCGGTGACGCCGATGGCCTTGAAGACATCGTGGAAGGTGTCGGGCTTCAGCTCGGGGTAGGAGGGATCAGCGCCCTCACGGTAAGCGGTCAGAACAAAGGTCTTGTCCAGCTTGTTGCGGTCAGCGCCGAAGATGGCGGACTCGGGACCGACCATCAGAGCAGCCTCACCGGCAGCGGAGATGGCGACACCGGCACGCTCAAACAGGGGCCAGAAGCCGGAGAAGTAACGGGGGTTGGCGTAGTCAGCTTCGTTGCCGTTGACGATCAGGGCGTCCAGGCCTTCACGGCGCAGGATCGCAGCAGCACGCTGTACTCTTTCTTTATATTCGTGATCGGGAATGCAAACTCTTGCCATTTTTCATTTCCTCCTAAAAATTATTCACAGTAACCGGGGGTAGTATAGAAATTGACGGTTCTGGGTTCTGCACGGCCGTACTGAGCGACGACGGGCACAGAGCTTTCCAGCATAATGGCGTACTGAACGCCAAAATCTGCAGTAAACTTGCCGAAATCCTCTTCCTTGTTGCTGCGCATACAGCGGACACGGCGAGCCTTCACGACGGTCTCAAAGGAAACAGGATCCTTATCGTCGTAGAAGAGCGTGAATTTGATCTGAGCGTCTTCGTCGGTCACATTGGTAATGATGACGGACTCATGACCGGGGATCAGGTTGGCACCTTCGGGGGGAAGTTCCGCATCAGGGAAAATCCAAACTTTCTTGCCGTAATTCATAAGTTAAACTCCTTCAATCAGTTTCTTTGCATTGAGGATCTGTTCCATGTTATGGGGTATCTCCATCTCCAGCACACGGGTGGTCTGCTCGATCTTCCAGCGGATATGAGCAGCATCACCGATGTATTCCATGCTGGGCTCCCAGCCCAGTCTGGAGTCGGCTTCCACCAGAGGAATGGTGGCTTCCGCATTGGCGATCTCCTTCCGGCCGATCTCGATCATCTCCCGCTGCATATCCAACAGGGTGTCGGCATCGGTCTCAGTCTTCATCTGCCAGCGGAGGATGTTCCACTGCTTGGTATGGATGGCAGTCAGAGCGGTGTTCTCGATGAACTTCACCAAACCGATAAACCGCTCAGCTTCTTCTGCTCTCCAACCGGAAACAGGTGCGGGCAGATCCTCCAGAATGGCACGACCGGTCTGCAGGCAGTTGCGGAGCTTTTCCAGACAGGCGATCTCCTTGGGGAAACGCTGCTGCATGGGCTCCACGGCCTTCACATACAGGTTTGTGATGTGGTACAGATAGTCGGAACCGTAATCGGTGAAACAGATTCTGTTGCCGCCAAAATGGGCATAGTCCACAGTGGGGATCTTCACATCGGCCCGGAAAATGAGAGGGTAGGCAGGACCGATGCGCATGGGACCGTACTGGTCCTCATTGGTAGAAGGATAATAGGTGATTGCCTTGGAAATGTGTTCCCAAGCTTCCAGGACCTTGGGGGCATTGACCTTGCCGTAGAGCTGGCAGGCCAGTGTCTCCAGTGCCTCATCGGCACTCTGAACAGGCTCCGTCAGCATCCGGGTCTCCAGAGCGCTGATGAACGAGGGCCAGAAGCCGTAGTGGTGGGACTCCATGAGACCGCACAGACCGTGCTTCTCATTGGACTCCAACAGACCTTCGTAGCGCTTTGCCCACTGACGGGGGAAGGGCTCATAGGGAATGACACCGAAGTCCCAGGCAAGACCTGCGCTGTTGGCCTGGGCATAGAGCTTGATGCCTCTTTCGGCAGCACGCTCAGCCTCTGTACGGAAGTATGTACCGGCCTCAGCAAAGGACAGCGTGTAGTCCGTGGCACGGATCAGCAGGTCATCGACCTTTCGGGTCTCGAACATTTCAAAGGTAGCCATGAGGGTAATGCCCTCAGGGAGAGTATCGATGAGCTTCAGACGGGCTTCTGCATCCATATAGCCCCAGTTGTAGGTCCAGAAGACGATATCGGCATCGGGCTTATACTGACCGATGACCTTCTGGAGCATGGTCAGCCACTGGGGATAATCGAAGCAGGGATACCAGCCGGGAGTCGGCTTGCCGGTGGCGTTCTTTTCTTCTCTGGTGAGAACCACGTGGGGGTCTTTACTGGGGAACTCCACGGACTCACCGACGAGAATGACACCCTTAAAGCCGGGGCAGCAGCGGAAAATCTTACCGTAGGTGCTGTCGTAATGTTCAAAGGCACCGGGTGCTTCGGGATGCATCTTGCTCTTGAGGTAGCTGTATGCGTATACATCCAGACCGTACTCCGCAGCCCGGTCAATAAGACCGTTGAAATCCACATAACCGGCGGGAGTCATATCCACATCTTTAACGAAGATCAGAATGGCGTCCATACCGGCGTAAGCGATGTTCCGCAGGTGGGCATCGGGATACTGATCCATGCCGTAGCCGGAGTGGATCATTCTGGGAGAAAATCTGGGTGCACGGGTCACAGAACCCTCGTTCAGCCATGCACCGCCGTTGGTGCTGAAAGCATCCTCCAGACGGTAGCAGCCCTGGGCGCAGCCACGGTCATCAAAACCGCAGATGACAATACCGCCATCCTTGCAGGTCTGCACACAGGAAGCCCTCACAGGCTTTTCAGTCCAGTTGACACCCATTTCCTCAGCGGTTGCCACCACAATGGTGTTGGCGGCAGGGGAGGGCTGCATGGCACGCTTGATGGAAACGGAGACTTCCTGTGCATAGAACAGATAATCTCTGAGGTCCTCAGCAGCCTTCAGCAGCACGACGCTGCAGTTCTGGGCAACAACGATGGAAAAATCATCCGTTACACGGACGAAGTTGCCGGAGGGGGCGGCATCGTCCCGTCCAAGAGGACGGAACCGCTGCCGCATCCGGTTTCTGAACTCATAATTTCGCTCCATAGCGAGTCCTTTCTGCGATCAGATAATGCGCATTAACCCTTGATAGCACCGGCGGTCATACCGGAGACGATGTACTGCTGGAAGGACAGATAGATGATCATAATGGGGATCAGAACGATGATCATGCCTGCAAACAGGGAAGCCCAGTCAGCCATGTGCTGGGTGGTGGACTGCAGGGTGAACAGAGCGACAGACAGGGGAACCTTGTCCTGGCTGAAGATAACAACGGAGGACAGGGTATACTCAGACCAGTAGCTCAGGAAGTTGAAGATACCGACAGTAGCGATACCGGGCTTAGCCAGAGGCAGCATGATCTGCCAGAAGGTGCGGATGATGCCGGCACCGTCGATGCAGGCGGCTTCTTCCAGCTCATGGGGCAGGGTATCAAAAAAGTTACGGAGAATGAAGCCGGTACCGATAGCGGAACCTGCCACATTACACCAGATGATAGCAGCACGGGTGTCCAGCAGACCCAGATCACGGAGGTTCAGGAAGCTGGAGGTCAGGGAGATACCACCGGGCACAAACATCATGAACAGATAGAAGTTGGCAAGGATCTTACCGGCCTTCAGACCCAGACGGGTGATGGCGTAGGAAGACATGCAGTTCAAAACGATGCCGCCAACCAGAGAAATGGCAGAAACCCACAGAGAGTTCAGGAAGGGAACAGACAGACCGGTGATGGCCCAGACGTTGACATAGTTCTGGAAGATATTATTACCGTTTGTGAAAAGTTCCTTGGGAAGAGCCCAGGGGTTCAGGAAGAATTCCTGATTGGTCTTAAAGGAACTCATCAGGTTCCAGAACAGGGGATACAGAACCGTCAGACACAGCAGGCAGAGGAAAATTCTGATCAGTGTGTTGAGGGTAAATTTACCAAGCTTTTGTCCAAAAGTCATGAGAGCACCTCCTTAGTATTCCAGCTCATCCTTGGGCTTGGTGACCTTCAGCATAAACATGATGAGGGCACCCACAAGGATACAGACCACAACGCCCTGAGCAGCGGACAGGCCGAACTTGCTCTCACCGAAGGCGGTGCGATAGATGTAGCTGATGATAACATTGGTCGTACCGGCAGGACCGCCATCGGTCATAAACTTGACCAAGACATAGATGCCGGTAAAGGCGTTCATGGTGAAGAAGACCAGACAGGTTCTGACCATATTCATGACCATGGGGAGAACGATATGGATAAAACGCTGCATACCGTTTGCACCGTCGATTTCAGCAGCCTCCAGATAGGTGGTGGGGATGCCTTCGATGGCGGCGATCATAAGCAGCATATAGTAGCCGAAGCCGGACCAGATCCAGACGACCATCAGACAGCCGAAGGCAGTTTCTTTCAGGCCGAGCCAGTTTCTGGTAAGGTTCTCCAGACCAACTGCATTCAGCAGGCTGTTCAGCAGGCCGAAGTTGGGGGAGAAGATGAATTTCCACAGGACGGCGATAACGACGCCGGAAATGATGTTGGGCATATAGAGGATGATGCGGTAGTACTTGGATTCGGGCAGCTTGCTCTGGGTGATCATAGCAGCGCAAACCAGAGCCAGACCGAACAGGAAAATACCGCCGAAGATAAAGAACTTGACATTGTTCAGCAGAGCCTGCCAGAATTCCTTATCGCGGAAAACGCGTTCAAAGTTCTTAAACCAGATGATGTTGTAGTCACCATAGCCGGACCAGTCGGTGATGGAATAGAAGAAAGTTTTGATCAGGGGCGTAAAGGAAAAAATTAAGTACATTGCCAGAAGCGGCAGACAGAACAGGCAGAAAACGCCAACTCTGTTACGGTAATTAGCTTTCAATGGAAGGAACCCTCCTCAAGTGAAGTTCGGGGAGCAAATGCTCCTATGGTGAAGGTAAACGGATTTTCGTTTTCTTTTTTGAAAGGTAGCAAGGGGCGGTTTTGCCGCCCCTTACTGAAAAACAGGGGAAATTACTTAACAGTCATCAGAGTGATGTCGGGATCGTTGCGGACAGCCTCAGCAGCCTCTTCCATTCTCTGGCAGTACTCTTCTGCAGTGATGTCGCCCAGGCAGAGCAGGTCGTTGCAGTCACGCAGAGCGGTGTTCATATCGCCGTAGTAACCCTCGGTGGAGTTAACAACAACGACATCGTCCTGCTGAGCAGCTTCCAGAGCGGACAGGTTAGCGGGAGTCATGACATCAGCCAGGATGGAGGTGTCGATGGTCTGGGAGATGGGCATGATGCCGTACTTGGCAATGATAGCCTGACCGGCATCGGACAGGATGACACCGTAGAAAGCCTTAGCAGCTTCGGGGTTCTGGCAGTGAGCGGGGATCTGGCCAGCACCGCCGCCGGTGGTAACGACGCAGCGGTCGCCGCCTTCTTCAATAGCGGGGAAGGGAATGAAGGCCATATCGAAGCCCTCGGGCAGGGATTCCTTCATTTCGTTCTCGAACCAGGTGCCGTTGGGCAGCATGCCGACACGGCCGTTGACGAAGTCAACCTGAGAAGCGGAGAAGTCAGCACCGACGGACAGGGGGGACAGGATGCCGTCCTTGACCAGGTTTTCCTGATAGGTGATAGCCTTCAGAGCAGCCTCGGAAGTCCAAGCGCCTTCGTCCAGAGTGATGAAGCACTTGTTGAAGGTGTCCTGACCGGCAGCAACCAGCATCATTTCCAGGGACAGGCCCCAGTAACCGTAGGAGGGGAACTGATACATGAAGGGGATGATGCCGTTCTCGTTCAGAACTTCAGCAGCGGCGTACAGCTCGTCCCAAGTGGTGGGAGGAGTGATGCCCAGATCTTCGAACATATGGACATTGTACCACCAGCCCAGATAGGTAACGCCATCGGGGATGGAGACCAGCATGTCGTTGACATAGCAGGGAGCCAGAGAACCGGCGGGAACAACTTCGGACAGGGCAACGCCGTCAGCGTTGACACCGGTAGCGAAGAAGTCAGTCAGATCCGTCAGCTGACCGGCCAGAGCAGCGTCCTTGACGCTCCACTCGGAACCGGAGGAGTTGACGAAATCGGGGGGAGTTTCGGTCATCATTCTGGCGCGGACGCGGTTAGCGACATCGTCAGAGAAGTCAGTGGTGACTTCAACACCGGGATAGTACTCCAGGAACAGAGCAACCAGCTCGTCCCACATGCCGACATGACCGCCGTTGAAGGCGATGATGTCCAGCTTATCGAAGCCGTACTTGTCCTTGACGGACTCTTCGCCTTCGACAGCGGGGGTTTCGGTTTCGACCTCGGGGGCAACAGTCTCTTCCTTGGCGCAGCCAACGAACAGAGTGCAGACCATGAGGACGGCCAACAGGATAGCAATCAGTTTTTTCATTGTGTTTTCTCCTTTTGAAAATATTTTGAGGCAGGTCTTCTTTCCTGTTAAGAAAACGGGCCTTTAGAACGCACTTACCCCTTTGGGCAGAATCGCTCTACTTAAAATTATACACAGATTGGCATAATTTGCAAGACTTGGAGTGGCTGAATCACAAAGAAAAATTAAAACGATTTACCAAAAATTTAATTCATAGTGACAACTGACAAAAAATGTGTTATGATAATAGTGAAAATTACCATAGGAGGTGTGATGTGGCTACCATAAAGGATGTTGCGTCTCTTGCCGGGGTATCCATCGCCACGGTCTCCAATTACATCAATGGCACCAAGCCGGTCAGTAAGGAAACCGAAGGCCGCATCCGCCAGGCCATCGAAGAATTGCAATACGAACAAAATCTGGCTGCCAGAAATTTGCGGGCAAAGCAGTTCCGGGAAGTAGGCGTCATTTTGCCCAACTTCAATGATCCCTACTATGTCCAGATGTTTCAGGGTATTGAAAGCGCACTGGCCGAAGGCGGCTATTCTGTCAACATTTCCTTTTCCAATGACATCCCGGAGGAAGAACTGAAATGCTGCCAGGCGCTGCTTCGGAAGCAGATCTGCGGTCTGATTTTGGTATCCTGCCGCCCCGGCAGCTGGCAGTACTATTATGATAATTTTACTGCCAAGGGCAAACCCTTGGTCATGATCGACCGGCAGATCAAGGGTCTGGATGCCAACTTCGTGTGTTTGGACAACTTTGAGATGATCCACCAGATCACAGATACCTTGCTGGATGACGGCTACCGGCAGATGTTCCTGTTTACAGGTTCTGGCGAGTTCACCTGTGAACAGGCCTGTATCCGTGGCTTTTCCGAAGCCTTTGAGCGCCATGGAATACATCCGAGACCGGAACAACTGGTGCAGTGCGATATTTCCAAAGAGGATGCCTTCCGCAGGACAGTCCAATTGCTCCACGGACACCGTCCGGAATGTATTTTGGCCTCCTCTGGACTGATGGCGACCGGTATCATGGAGGGTCTGCGGCTGCTGGGATACGGTGATGATGATATTCCGGTCATCACACTGGGCGAAGAACATTGGAATTTGTTTACTCAGTCCCATGCTTCCATGTCCACTTCCAGACCTGCCATCAAAATGGGCGATACGGCCGCATCCTTGCTGTTGAAGCAGCTATCGTCGTCTCTGGACGATACGGAGCGTGTGGTGCTCCACGATGCCCTCAGTGCGGCGCCGGTGTTTCCCGCTCCCGGCGAGGAGAAGGAGCAGCCGCCTCTGCGGATTCTTTTGCTGGATAATCCCACGGTCCATACCTTCCGTGGTCTGATCCGCAATTTTGAATTGGAGACAGGTCTCAAGACGGAAGTGACCCTGCTGACCCATCGTGAGATCTTGCAGACCTTGCTGCAGGAGTCGGAGCGGTATGATGTTCTGATGTTTGATATCCTCTGGATCGCACGGCTGTGTGAGCAGGAAGCACTGGCAGATATTACAATTCCCCTCAATGATCTGGATACAGACCGGTTCTTCCCCGGCTGTTTGCAGTTTTTTGGCGATCACAGAGGCAGGCATTACGGCGTTCCTTTCATGTATGCGCCCCAGATGCTCTATTACCGAAAAGATTTGTTTGAGGATGCCCGGTTGCAAAGGGATTTTGCCAAGCGGTACGATACGACCCTCCGCCCGCCTCTCACATTAAAAGAATATAACGCCGTGGCAGATTTTTTTACCAACCAAACCGATGCAGTTCCTTATGGCATTTCCGTGGCAGCGGCCTATAACGAATGTCTGGCACCGGAGATCCATTTCCGGCTGCAGGGCTTTGGCGGTCATATCTGCGATAACAGCGGAAAAGTGGATTTCGACAATCTCCAGACCCTCAAGGCCTATATCAATCTGAAGCGGGCAATTACCTTTGCCAAACCCGACTGTATGAATACCACAGATATATCTGCCGCGGAAGATTTTTGCCGGGGAGAGACAGCTATGGTCATTTCCTATCCGGCATTTCTGGAGAGCGTGACCAAGCTGCAAAAGAACAGCATTATCGGATGCAGTCTGATACCCGGTCGAGCACCGGTTTTGGGTGGATGGAGTCTGGGTGTCAGCCAGAGCTCCGGCAGAAAAGAGGATGCCTTCCGTTTCCTTGGCTGGTGCTGCAGCGAGCAGATCAGCAACTATTTCACCATCATGGGTGGTCAGACTGCCATCACTGCCACCTATACCAACGATGAACTGGTGAAGCTGAACCCGTGGCTGCCTTTGTATTACAGAGCCTATTCTTATGCCCAGCCCCAACCGCTGCCTGTTTTGCAAACAGGCAGAACTGCGCCGATGGAGCAGGTGGATGATGTGCTCTGCCGTTGGGTTTATAAAATGATCCATCAGGATATGGAAGTGCAGGATGTCATTCAATTCACCCAGCGGGATCTGAAAGAACTGCTGGAACACGATTAAATAAGGAGAGAGAATTATGACGGAAAGAGAAAAATGCGATGCCGGTATGCTCTACGATACCAATTTCCCCGGCAGAGAGGAAATGCACCTTGTGGCAGCAGATATCTGCTGGGAGTACAACCGTACCAGACCTTCCGATATGGCAAAGAGAACGGAACTGATCACCAAGCTGTTCGGCAAGGTGGGCGTGGAGCCTTATGTAGAGCCCAATTTCTTCTGCGGCTTCGGCTTCAATATTGAAGTGGGCGACCATTTCTTTGCCAATAACAACTGCAATTTTGTGGACCCCGGCAAGATCACCATCGGCGACTATGTATTCCTGGGTCCCAGTGTCAGCCTGTTTACTGCCCATCATCCCATCGATACGGAAATGCGCAATCAGCTGCTGGAGTATGCTGCGCCCATCACCATCGGTGATAATGTATGGATCGGCGGCAACACCGTGGTGGTGCCCGGTGTGACCATCGGCAGCAATGTGGTGATCGGTGCCGGCAGTGTTGTGACCCACGATATTCCCGACAATGTGGTGGCGGTAGGAAATCCCTGCCGTGTCCTGCGTCCTATTACTGAAGAAGATAAGCGTATGGTGCGCTGAGTATACAAGACCTATAACTTTCTGCTTTCGAAACGCCCGACGGAGATCGCTCCGTTGGGCGTTTTGCATAAAGATGTTGGGCAAAGCTTTCCTTTTGCGACGGATTATGGTATAATTCTCGCAGAAAAGAGGTAAGGCGTATGAAATATCAAAAACCGAATCTGCTTTGCTATCGGATCACGCAGGCCGTGAGTTGGTTCGTGGCTACTTTTGTTTTCAGAAGAAAGATTCTGCGCAATGAGATCAAGGGCAAAAAAGGCGCGTTTGTGGTGATTGCGAATCACCAGGCAAAGCTGGATTTTGCGAATCTGATCGGTACCTGCGCCCGCCGTATGACCTTTGTGATCAGCCGCTCCTTCTTCAGCACCCTGCCCATTCAGGGTTTCTTG
>JAZNNW010000041.1:0-7922 GCA_045580485.1 Candidatus Avilachnospira sp.
AAAAAGCAATGTTACATTCAGCTTATATGAGAATCTGAACCATGCATTTGCACCTTCCGTGTATGGGAATATTATGAAAGCAAAACAGGAGTATGGCGTCGAACAGCATATCTTCGAAGAAGTTATCGCAGATATTGCAAATTGGACTCTGTTATCTAAGCGTTTATAATGAAAATCGCTGCAATTTTCATCCTTGTACAGGACGGAAGTTGCAGCGCTTTTGATCAAGGTTTCGATGAGTCTAAAGTGTTCATCCATTGTCTGCTTTTGAAGATTCTCAGCGTGATGCCAAAGCGCACACATTCTTCCAAAGACAGAATGAAGTATACAAAAGGAATGGAAAGATTCCAAACGAAGGCGGACAGCAGCCCCAGTGGAACACCGAAAATCCATGTGCCGATCAGGTCAATGTACATCACATATTTCGTTTTACCGCCGCTGCGCAGCACACCACCACCCATAATCATATTCTGGATTTTGAATGGAGCAACCAGTGCATAAGCGAACAGAATCTGACGTGTGAGTTGCTTCACTTCCGGCTCCACCTGATAGATACTTACATAAAGCCCGCTGGTCAGAACTATGACCACAGACAGAACAGCTGCGCCAGAAAAACCGTACAGCATCAACTTTTTAGAAGCCTGATATGCCTGCTCCTGCTGACCTTCACCAAGCAGCTTGCCGATGATTACAGCTGCCGCCTGAGACAAGCCGCACAGTGCGCCAATCATCAATCCCTGAACCGGATTCGTCAGAGTCATTGCAGCACAGGCATCCGTGCCTAAATGGCCATAAACAGCGGCATAAACATTTTCGCCAAGGCTCCAGAACAATTCGCATACCAACATAGGGAGCAGGATAGCGCCATACTGTGTCCAGTTGAAGCTGATTTTCAAAGATTGATTTTTGCCCACCAGAGGAAAACTATTTTGCTGTTTCTGGTACATGAATAGCATCAGAAGGAAATTCATGCCTTGGGAGATCACCGTTGCGATAGCAGCGCCCTCTGTTCTCATTGGTGAAAATCCCAGCTTGCCAAAAATAAGGATGTAGTTCAGCATAGTATTGGTAAGTGCGGCACAGATGCTGGCATATAGAGGATAATTTGCTTTTTCCATGCAGCGAAACAGGGTTGCAAGCATAGTTGCACCTGCCATCGGCAAGAAAGTTCCTGACAGAATCAAAAGATAATCGGCAGCCGCTTCCACAGTTTGGATATCCGTGGTATACAATCCCATGATCTGTTTTGGGAGCAGTAAGCAACCAAAGGTAAATATTCCGGCGAAGGACAATGCAAACATCAGGTTCAGATAAAAGCTGCGTTTCACCTCCGTAATGTTTTTCTGCCCCAGATATTGGGAAATCATAATACCTGCAACTGCGCCAAAGGCGGAAACCAGCACACCATAAATTCCGGTAAACTTTCCTGCCAGCCCAACGCCGGCAACACTCACGCTGCCCAACTGACCAATCATGATCTGATCTACGATATTGAACGAAGATTGTAGCATGGATTGCAGAGCCACGGGAACAGCAAGGCTACATACACTTTTGAATAAGTTGTTGTTTTCTTTCATTAGATTACCTCCCAGAGGTTTGATACCATTATTGTAATGATATTTTGGTTCAACTTCAAAGGTTAAGTATGTAACCATGCACAAAATTTACCCCCTCTGCTTGTGCACTTTTACAAACAGAGGGGGGTATTCATCGTGTGCTGCCTCGTACCACCAGCGTGACTGGGAGCTTGATTTCCGTTTTGATTTCCTGCTTTTTCTTTAGCGCTCGGAGTTTCTCCAATGCTAACTTTGCCCGCAGTGCACTATCCTGTCTAACACTGGTCAACTGTGGCCATGCCATTTGACATATAGGGGTGTCATCAAAACCCGCAACAGAGATTTGTTCCGGTACTGATATGCCATGTTCCTGCAGAAAACAGATCAGATCAAACGCATAATAATCAGATACTGCAAAAACAGCCGTGGCTTCTTTGAACAAGGCCAACTCCTTTTGGTAAAACTCCCAACGCTCAGCCTTTTGCATAGGAATAAGAAGAAAGCGGACATTTGCATAACCAAATCCATCCCGAAATCCCTGATAGCGTTCCATATCTACACAAATATCATTGTCGGAAACGCAAATAACTCTTTGATGGCCGTGCTCCCGGAAATATTGTCCTACTTGATAACCTCCGTCATAATTATCGATGGTTATATTAGCAATTCTTTCCGGGTTTTCACAAAATCCATCATAGACCACAAATGGAATCCGCATATGATTACGAAGGTACATGTAGTCTTGATCGCAGAAACCAATTACCACAATTCCTTCCATATTCCACATTGAAGCAAACTTAAGGATTTCCTGAGCGGTTTTTGCTTTCTTTACCATCATGAACAGTCCATGTTTTTCGATTTCAGTAGACAGGTAATTCAAGCATGATGCAATGAAGAAATCATCCAGTGTATGACCTTCATATTTTACATGATCGTTAACAAATACACCAATAATCCCAGATGCGTTCTGCGCCAATAAGATACCGGCCATATTCGGAATGTACTGTCGCTCCTCCAACAATGCCATGACACGCTTCACAGTTTCATCAGAAATCTTCTTCGTTTTTCCGTGGATGACATTGGAAACTGTTGCGGTGCTGACACCTAATTCCTCTGCAATATCGCAAATCCTAACACGTTGTTCATCCATATTCATCGTCCCTTTTCTGCATTGTCTTGCTTTTTTGCCCTAATTATATTTATAAACAGTAAAAAAGTCAAAGGTTATCCGTATAACCCAGCATATCATACAGAAATAAGGCGTGAAACATCAGAAAGAAGATTAAACGCCGAAAAACGCTACAGTTTTAATCTCAGTGCAGGATGGAAGTTGCAGCGGTTTTTTCTTTTTATGGCAATTACTGCTCAAATGCAATCATCGTTTCTTTGGGCAGCTTCTCATTCTTGCAGTTCAGAAGATACGCTATCGCCATGTTTGCAAAGCGATTTGTTATCATCGTATCCCAATCGGCAAGCCGGAGGATCTCTGCTGTGCCGTTCTCAAAATCAAATGAAATCTCGCCCCATTCGCCGTCGCAGTCTGCTTGGTATTCGTAGATTGCGGCGGCGATTTTCTTTTTGCGCTTGGTTTTGGATTTCTGTTTCAGCCGGACAGCGTGGAGCGCACCTTCGGCAACCAGAAGTTCAGTTAGCTTGTCCACTGCTTTTCGGTAAGCTCGCTCTGCACCGCTGGCTGTACTACCCTCAAACATAACCGCCAGTTCCTCGAAGGTGGGGCGTTCTTTCCATGAGCCGACACGCCCGCAGGTCATACAGATCGCCAGCCGTTTTTCGAGCAAGGTCTGCTCACGGAAGTTCAGCTTCTCAAATGCCCTCTGTACCTTTTCGGCCTGTATGCCGTTCCAAAGGATGCTGGTATAGTTCCAGCTATCGTCAAGAGCAACGTCTTCGCCCGTTTCCTCGCCGTCCTCGTCTGTTACATAGAACGGTTGCTGATTGCGGATGCCACGGACTATTTTCAGATACTCTTCCGCAAGAGCGAGATCGCAGTTGTACTTCTTGGAAAACTCATTTATCGCATCCTTGGTGTTATGGTACAGCCATGCCATAGAGCGCACCATCTTGTAGTTGGTCAGAGAGGATACCGACCATTTTTCTTCGCCCATGCGGAAACGGAGCATAGCATCCCGGACAAACGGGTAAATGTAGGTGGCATACTCCGCACCCTTGGCAGGATCATAGTCAATCAGTTTTTGGAGCATTTGCTCCCTGCAGGAGAGCTTTATATCCAGAAAACGGTCTGTATCGTACTGATCGCCGCCGTCCACACCAAGAAAGCCTTTGATGCGCTTGTTGAGCTGCGGCTCATAGTGGTGGAGGAAGAACGAAAAATATAGCAAATTCTTTTCCTGCAAGGTAGACAGGATATATTCGTTCAGACTGTCCACCGTTGGCGGCTCCGGGTCCAGTTGGAAGATGCGCTCTGCCACATAAGGGATGATGCCATCACCGTGCGGATTGACAGCGTGTTTCGGTATGTATCCAGTCATATTCCATGTAAAATCATTCAGCATAGCGCACCTCCTTTCCGATTACCAAATTAGCATTTATACGTTATATTTTTTCAATACTTCTTTCTTCAAAGCAGCCTGTCCCATTTCTTTTTCATAATCACCCTTGGCGTAGGCTACATTGCTCAATGCCCTAAGCATCTTATCTTTCGCCAGTTTCTTCATAGCCTCCGCAAGATTTTCGTCCAGAGTACCACGCTTTATATAGCGGTTTATGGTATTCAGACGTTTCTCATATGTCTGCTTCACCGGATGATCGTCAGCAAGCTCCCGCTGTTCTCTGCCTTTCAGATTGCCGATCTGCCGGCAAGTGCGGTGCAGTTTATCGCCCGGTGCAAACCCACCGCAGTATTTGGTGTGCCGTGCATTGGTAGTCAGAAACCATTTGCCACAGATACGACATTTCTTTGGCGCATGCCCCACACACAATCCCTCAAATAGATCAGACCGGAACATCCCTACAAAGGATACATAGTGCATCCGTTTGACGAGCTTTGCCACATTTTCGCCGGGACGGATGGTGGAGAGATACTGTGAAGTCGCATTGGTATGGGACATCCATGTGTTGGCTTCATCAAGTTTGAGATCCGGCGGGAAGTATCTGCCAAACAATTCTGCCAGCCCATCCGGTGTGCGGTTACTTTCTGCCGCATCCAGTTCCACGGCAAACTGTGTCATACTGGCTTTGTATTCCCGCAGAGAGAAGGCAAGCTGCGCCAGAACAGGCGTAATGCGCCCGAGCAGAACACCATGCTTGTATTCCTCCGTTTGTTCTGCTGTCAAAGTGCCAGTCATAAAAGCAATGCTGTATGCCTGGTACTTCTGGATGCCCTCTGGTGTGAATGCCTTACATATATTCTGGATATAGAAATCTATATCCAGACAGTCAAACGGCGGCACAGTATGGAGCAGCTTCAAGATGCTTTCTGCCGCTTCTTTCGATGCAGGAAGCAGGGCAGGATCGGGCATACCGCTTGTCAGCGTTTTCATAAATCCGTTGATGGGTGAACACAGTTCATCCAGTTTATCTATGACTGCATCTGGGATATTCAGCGCAGCACAGCCGAGTGTGCCTGTGGGCATGGTTTGCCCTTCGTAGGTTACGGTATCCTGCCAAAAATCCAGCGATAGTATATTGTGTTCCATTCCGCCCCTCCTGTCCTGTTTTTTAATTTCTTTGATTATAGCATATAAGTGTGAATAAATCTACATCGTCAGAATAGTTGTCCTGTTTTTTGAAATGAGCTTGTCCTCCGATTAGCCTGTTTTTTGAAAAATCCGGCATAACCATAGTAGAAAGAGCGAAGCACCTGCCAACCACGGCGGGTGCTTCGTGCTTTCTGAATACTATGAAGGAGGTCTATTATGACGATCTACGAAAACATCAAGGCGGCAATCAGCGTAAAGCAAGCCGCCGAACACTACGGGCTAAAAGTGAGCCGCAACGGTATGGCTTGCTGCCCGTTCCACCACGACCGGCATCCGAGCCTAAAGCTGAACGAGGACTATTTCTTCTGTTTTGGCTGCGGAGCCAAGGGGGATGTGATCGACCTTGCGGCAAGGCTGTTTGATCTCAGCGGCTACGAGGCGGCGCAAAAGTTGGCAGCTGACTTCGGTATCGCCACCGAGCCGGGACAGGCTGCAACGGCGATCTACAAGCCCAAACACCCCCATATCCGACAGTTCCGGGAGGATGAAATGCTCTGCTTCCGTGTGCTGATGGACTATCTGCATCTTCTGGAAGATTGGCGAGTGCGGTTTGCACCCAAGACACCGGACGAGCCTTACGATGACCGGTTTGTGGAAGCCTTGCAGATGCACTGCCATATCGAATATATGGCGGATGTGCTGACTGTGGGTGAACTGGAAGAACGGGTTGCTCTGGTGGACGAGCTGATGAAAAGCGGCAAGATCGCTTTTCTGAAAGAGTACACCACACGAAAGAAAAAGGAGGTGGCGCACCGTGGCGAAGAACCGGAAAACGCCTGATATGAACTTGCCTATGTGGTTTGATGGGCAGAACATCAACGAAGCTCTGTTTTGTGAAGAATTTCTGCAGGAGCGCAGAATCATCTTCGCAAACGGAGCTTTTTTCACGCCCGACGGTCGGGTGACAGACGATCTTCCTCTCCGTGGTGAGATTTACGACAAGCTGAAATTCTGTGCTGTGAACAACATCCCTCGGAAGATCACAAACATTCTGGAAGTGCTGAAACTGGAAGCCCATGTGCCTGACTTCCCTCCGGAGCAGGATCGCATCCATGTTGCCAACGGTACGCTGTTGCTGGACGGCACCTTCGCCGAGGGCAGACCGGCTATCGTGCGAAGCCGTCTGCCGGTTGCCTACAATCCCGATGCTCCTGCACCGGTGATCTGGCTGAACTTTCTGGACGGACTGCTCCACGCAGAGGATATCCCCACCTTGCAGGAGTTCATCGGTTACTGCCTGATTCCCTCCAACAAGGGACAGCGCATGATGGTGATTAAGGGCAACGGAGGCGAGGGAAAATCTCAAATCGGTGCGGTGCTGTCCACCATCTTCGGCACGAATATGAAAGACGGCAGCATCGGTAAGATTTCTGAAAACCGCTTCGCCCGTGCCGATCTGGAACACATCCTGCTGTGCGTGGATGATGATATGCGGATGGAAGCTCTGCGCCAGACCAACTATGTCAAATCCATCGTGACGGCACAGGGCAAGATGGACTTGGAACGCAAAGGCAAACAGAGTTACCAGGGCTGGATGTTCGCCCGGTTGATGGCGTTCAGCAACGGCGATCTGCAAGCCCTGTATGACCGCAGCGACGGCTTTTACCGCAGACAGCTTGTACTGACTACCAAGGAAAAGCCCGTGGGCAGAGCCGATGACCCCAACCTCGCAGAGAAGATGAAGGCTGAAGCCGAGGGCATCTTCCTGTGGGCATTTGAAGGATTGCAGCGGCTTGTTGCCAACAACTTTAAGTTTTCGGAGAGTGACCGCATCCGTGAAAACCGGGAAGCGGTCAAGCGTGACAATAACAATATTTTCGATTTTATCGAGTCGGATGGATACATCAAGCTGAAAGCGGATGCATCCATCAGCTCCAAAGATTTCTATGCAATCTATCGGATGTGGTGCGAGGAAAACTCCCTTGCACCGCTGAAGTCCCGCAGCTTCAGCGACGCCATGATTGCCAATGCTCGGAAATACAATCTGGAGCATTGCAACAATGTCACCAACTCTGCCGGTCGGCGGGTGTGGGGATTCATGGGAGTGGGAGCGATTGTACGACCTCATATAAATGGGTTTTACGAAGATTCGCCGTGTACGTACGTACCGGATGACATTCCGGAGGAATGGCGAAGCGTTGAGTAAACCCCATTGCTGGTACGTATGTACACAGCAAAAGAGCGTGAAACGCTCGTTATCGAAACAGCACATTCCCTCTCGTTTGGGCTGTTTCGATGTCCACGGACTTTTGAAAAAATGTCTGTGGACACCGGCTGCAGGAGGATGTTGACGCAGAACAGATTCATGCAGGCGGGCTGACCATAAGAAAAGTTGCAGACATTTTCGCCTTGGTCAGCAGAGGTCGCCGCAGCGACCGCACACCCCCTCGGGAGAGCCTTCGGAGAACCCACGGCACTTTGCAGACAGTATGGATGAAAGTGTAATAGTGGGTTATTACACTTTGAAAAAGTGCCGTTCCCCAGCCCTCCCGTTGTCTGTAAATCTCAAAGAAAGGAAACGCCAATGGCAAGAAACGATGGAATAGATCGTACCGTAGCCCGAAATCAGGACTTGGAAACACCGGCTGATGTGGCAAAGGTACAGGAACACAATGAGCGTGAAAAG
>JAZNNW010000042.1:0-16074 GCA_045580485.1 Candidatus Avilachnospira sp.
GCCACAACGCCAACGCCGGCGGCTTCCAGGGCCAGCGTCAGTGCACCGCCCACTGGCCGAACTGCGACTATCCCGAGGCGCTGCTCTCCTCCACCTTCGACTACGAAGGCGCCCGCGAGCCCTTCACCCTGGCTACCGAGAATGACGTTCTCAACGGCATGGGCATGCTGATGATGCGTCTGCTGACTCACCGCGCTCAGATTTTTGCCGATGTCCGCACCTACTGGTCCGGCGAAGCTACCGAGCGTGTTACCGGCTACAAGCTGGAAGGCAAGGCTGCCGAATCCAACGGCATCATCCATCTGCTGAACTCCGGCGCTGCCTGCCTGGATGCTTCCGGTGCCTGCACCGACGAAAACGGTCACCCCACCATGAAGAAGTGGTGGGAAGCCACCGACGAGGACAACAAGAAGATGACCCACGCCACCGTTTGGTGCGAAGCCGGCTTCGACAACTTCCGCGGCGGCGGTTTCTCTAGCCACTTCAATACCTTTGCAGAAATGCCCTGCACCATGATCCGTCTGAATCTGGTCAAGGGTCTGGGTCCTGTTCTGCAGATCGCAGAAGGCTGGACTGTCAATCTGCCCGAGGATGTCAACGACAAGCTCATGGAGCGCACCAACCCCACCTGGCCCTGCACCTGGTTCGCACCTCGCTGCGACGGCAAGGAAGGCTCTCCCTTCAAGTCTGCCTACGAGGTCATGATGAACTGGGGCGCCAACCACGGTGCCATCTCCTACGGTCACATCGGTGCTGACCTCATCACCATGTGCTCCATGCTCCGTATCCCTGTCTGCATGCACAATGTTCCCGAGCAGGACATCTACCGTCCCGCCGCATGGAACGCATTTGGCATGGACAAGGAGGGTCAGGACTACCGTGCCTGCGCCGCCTACGGCCCCATGTACAAGAAGTACTAATATTCTCTCCGTGCCAAGGGCTTTTGCCCTTGGCACGATTCAAATGAAGAAAGGAAACTCGCTATGCTGAAGAACATTCCCCCTATTCTCTCCCCCGAACTGCTGAAGGTTCTGGCTGAAATGGGTCACTCCGACCGTATCTGCCTGGGTGACGGCAACTTCCCCGGTGCCCGTATGGCAAAGGCCAAAAATGCCATCTTCCTCCGTGCCGACGGACACGGCGTGCCCGAACTGCTGGAGGCCATTCTCCAGGTCATCCCTCTGGACACCTATGTGGACACCCCTGCCATGATTATGGAAGTGGGCGAACAGGACAAGGGTCTGGACATTCCCATCTGGAAAACCTACAAGGATATCATCGCCAAGTATGATGACCGTGGCGCCGATGCCGTTGGTCAGTACGAGCGCTTCAAATTCTATGATGAGGCACAGGACTGCTACTGCATCATCCAGACCGGTGAGACGGAGATCTATGCCAACATCATCCTCCAGAAGGGCGTTATCAAGTAATGACCACCCTCATTCGTGTTCTGGAAACGGCTCTGCCGGTTCTGGCGGCGCTGCTCCTCGGTATGTTCTGCCGGGAAAAGCAGTTTCTGACCCGAGACGGCATCGAAGCCCTGAAAAAAGTCGTCATTAACCTGACCTTGCCCTTTGTGCTGGTCAATGCCTTCGCCACGGCGGAATACAGCTTCACCACCCTCCTGCAGCCTCTGCTGGTGTTCCTGCTGTGCTGTGCAGGCTTGGTGCTGGGACGGGTTTTCTCCAAACTGCTGAAGCTGCCGGGCAGACTACCTGCCTATCTCTGCGGCGGCTTTGAGGCCGGTATGCTGGGCTATGCCCTGTTCGTGCTGCTGTTCCCCCAGGACAGCACTGCCAATTTTGCCATCCTTGACTTGGGTCAGACCTTGTTTGTCTTTACCCTGTACAAGGGACTTCTCTCCGGCAAGGACAGCGGAAAAGCCCTTGTCCGGGATATCCTCGTCTCCCCCATCATCTGGGCCATCTGTGCCGGTGTGCTGTTAGGTGCTACCGGTCTTTACAAGGCCATGGGTCCGTGGAGCGGTATCATCGACAGTTTGACTTCCTTCCTCTCCGCTCCCACCGGCATGATCATCCTGCTGACTGTGGGCTACGATCTGGTGCTGAAGGAGATCAAGTTCAAGGACACTGCCCGATACATCCTCCTTCGTCTGGCTGCCATGGCAATTCTGCTGGCTGTGCTGATTGTCCTCAACCGCACGGTTATGGGCGGTATGATCCATGAAGGCGCCGCACTTTTGATGTTCATTCTGCCGCCGCCTTATGTGCTGCCCATTTTTGCAGATGATCCCACCCAGCGGACAGCCCTTTCTTCGGCACTGTCGGCCCTGACCCTGACCACCATCGTGCTCTTTGCTGTGATGACTTTGGTCGTGTAAAAGTTTCCGTAACACAAAAAATCTGAAGCAAACAGCTTCAGATTTTTTGTGTTTTTTTATCTGGTTGTTGCAAAACGGTTACAAATGTGTTACAATTTTCAAACTGACAAATTTTGCCTTTTGGCGTGGATATGGAGATCGTTATGAAGCACAAAAAATACCTGTTGTATCTGCTGACACTGTTGCTGCTGGTGGCATCCATTGTGGGCGTGACCGCTGTTCAGGCAGCAGAATCTGACCTTTCTCTGGGTGGTATGACCATCTATCTGCCGGAGAATCCCTCCACTTTGGAGAAGACTGCGGCAACAGAACTGGAGATTTATCTGGAGGAGATCACAGGGGTGGATTCTCCTGTTGTTCGCACCAATGACACTGCCCTTTCCGGTATTTTTATCGGCAGAACGATGGAGTCTGCCACTGCCGGTGTTTATGCCTACCCCAATGAGGTGGGCAACGGAGAAGGCTGGGCCATCGAGGTCAAGGATGGCAGCATCTATCTCACCGGCGGTGAGACCAGAGGTGTGCTTTATGCCGTCTACCATCTGCTGGAGGATGTCCTCGGCGTTCGTTGGTGGAATATGTGGGAGGAGTATGTTCCTACCGGAGATGCCCTTATGCCCGCTGACTATTTTGACAGCGGCGAACCCATCTTCACCTACCGGGATATCTATTTTGCGGAAAACGCCCAGAGCCTGTTCCATGTCCGCAACCGCCTCAACGGCTTTGCCGGATGGATTCCCGCTCAGTATGGCGGCGAAGCGGATTATACCGGTCCTTACCATGTCCATACCTTCGGCAGATATTTCCCGGCAAGCTCCTATTTCAAGACACATCCCGAATGGTACGCCTGGGATGCAGATACCCAGACCCGTATTACTGATGGTCAGCTTTGTCTTTCCAACGAAGCGCTGCTGAAGGAATTTACCAAAAAAGTTCTGAATTCCATCAGATCCGCCTATGACTCTGCTGACAGGGCAGGCAGACCCCGTCCCCTCTACACGGATGTTTCCCCCGATGACCGGGGCGGACACTGCGAATGTGATGCCTGTCTGGCCTCCAAGGCCGTCAGCGGTGAGAGCGGTCATCTGTTCAAGTTTGTCAATAAAATTGCTGCTGAAGTGGCAAAGGTCTACCCCGATATCAAGGTAGAAACGCTTGCCTATGCCCAGTATCTGGAACTGCCTCTGGATGACACTGTCCCTGCCGACAATGTGGTCATCCGTCTGGCACCCAATGATATGGACATCATGCACAGTCTGGATCACCCCAACAATGCCAAAGGCAAGGCCCGCATGGAAGCCTGGGCAGAGCTGCTTCAGCCCGGACAGCTGATCTATTGGGACTACGGTATGCTGACCCAGCGTTTCAACGGCACCATGCCCAACTTCTTCCGCTTTGCCAATGACTATCAGACCCTCTATGAAGCCGGCGGCAGCGGTGTTTTCCTGGAAAACGGCTCTCTCAACTGCGCTGAAATGTGGGATGCAAGAGCATGGATCGCAGCCAAGATCATCGAAAACCCCTATCAGGATGTCTACGAAGTGGCAAAGGATTTTGCCACCGGCTACTACGGTCCTGCCGGCGGCATGGATGTCTATAACTACATGGTCCTTGCAGAGCAGGCCGCTGCCGACTACAACAAAGTCACAAAGTTCGGTAACTTGACCATTGATGCTCAGTGGATGACTGCCGCTGAAGCCCTGCAGGCCAATCAATATTTTGAAGATGCCGTTGCAAAGACCAAAGCTGACACTTCCATCACGGAGGCAGAACGGCAGGTCTATCTGGATCGCATCAATGTGGCCAGAAATGCCCTGGATCGCACGATTTTGTACAATTTTGAACGGTTTGCCACTGAATCGGCTGCAAATGGTATCTATTTCAACCTTTCCAAGGCAGAAACAGGTCGCCGTGTGGTCACTGCGCTGGATTGGCTGGACAACCAGACTGCCGGAGAAGATCTCAGCGGTATGCAGAAGGTCAAGCGCAGAGGCGACTACAACTCCAGCGCATGGTATCTCCTTGGCCGTTATGCCCGCTATAAGGGTGAAACGGATGAAAACGGAGAGATGTTCTGGCCGGAGATCCCTCAGGAAATTTTTGACGACTATCCCGGTCTGGATCCTGCCCATATCTACGATTATCCCGTCAGTGCCTTAGGCTACACGGAAGGCGTTGTCTCCAAGGTAGCCAATGCTGCATCCTATCCCGGCGGCAGTGCATTGGTCTGGGATCACAAAACCCTGCTGAAAAGCCAAAACGGAGACGGTTTTTCCTTCAGCGACACCAAGTACATCACCTCCAATCTGGAGAAAAAGCTCCGCATTGGCGATCCTCTCATTGCCGATGGTCAATACCATCTGTATCGTATGGCGGACATTTCCCTACCCTATCCCGGCAGAGCCACCCTATCTCTGATGAACTCCGTGAGCATGAGTCTGGAAGGTCTGGATCAGTTCCAGAACAACAAGAAGGCAGACATCTACTTCTCCATGAAGATCGAGGGTGATCCCTCCGGAACAGATCCCAGCAACTATGCCACCGTCTATCTGGACCGTATCATCCTTGTGGATACCTGTGAAAACTACACCGTCACAGCTGCAAGCGGAACCAAGCCCACCTGTCAGTCCGGTGTCAATATGGGTATTTGCCCCATCTGCGGAAAGGCTGCGGAGGCTACCAACAAGCCTGCCCACACCGTTACCGGCGGCTATACCTACGATGCTGCCCAGAACCGCTATGCGGCACAGTGCGATGTCTGCGGAGAGACAGTGGAGTATTCTTTCGAAGGTCAGCTGCCTGAGGATCTGCTCTCTGCACTGGCAGAGGACGGCATTGGTTTGGGACATATCCGGGAGTACATGGTCACGGATTTTGAACTGACCGACCCGCCAAAGTATGTCAAAGACTCCGAAACACCTGTAGGAGAGGCTGTCCGGCTCAATGCCTGGGATCTGCCCAATCCCAGTATTTACATCATTTCTCCCGGCGAAAGCATCACAATTTCCTCCCATCCCGGTCACACCATCGGCTCCATTCCCCATGCCCAGCTGAAGCCCAACGAAAATATGGGCTATCAGGTTTACAAGTTGGCTGACTGTGTCCTGCCCACTGAGGGACATGGCTACACCTACTATTGGTGGCTGTTCAACTGGCAGCTGCAGAGCCGTCTGATGCAGCACGATCTCTACGAGCTGAACGGCAGAACTGCAGATGTGTACCTTTCCATGAAGATCGAAGGTAAGATTGACAATGACCGTTACCGCGATCAAGGTCCTGTGTACTATCTGGACCGGTTCTTTGTGGTGGATCGCTGTGAAGACCACATGGTCCTGACCGATGAAGTTATAACGGAGGCCACCTGCCAGAACAATGTTTGGATGAAGGCTGTCTGCTCCGTCTGCGGCACTTCCCGGGCAGAAGAAATTGAAAACAGCACGGTGGATCATGCCTTTGGCGATTTCGTCTACAATGAAACTCTCCACCGTTTTGAATCTGCCTGCACCTTTGGCTGCGGAGAACTGGAGCTCAGAAACGCTTACACCGTCACCTTCCAGGACGGCAGCAAAGTCTCCACTGAAATTCTCATGGAGGGCGATACGGTTGCCAAACCTGAAGACCCGGATCGGCACGGCTATCGGTTCAAGGGTTGGTATGACGGTGATGTGATCTTCGATTTCTCCACTCCCATCACTGCCGATCTGACCTTGACGGCTAAATTCCGGGAAGTGACCAATATCACTGCCCCTGCTGAACCCGCTGTTCCCACCGTGACCTTCCCCGATGTCACACCCGGCGACTGGTTCTATGACGGCGTCCGTTTCTGTGTGGAACAGGGTCTGTTGGAAGGCTTTGAGGACGGTACCTTCCGCCCCAATGCAGTGACCTCCAGAGCCATGATCGTCACCGTTTTGTGGCGTTTGGAAGGTAAGCCCGAAGGTACTTTCACCGCCGCTTTTGCCGATGTTTCCCAAAACAGCTGGTATGCAGAGCCCATCCATTGGGCACAGGCTGCCGGCATCGTGGAAGGTATCAGTGAAACCTGCTTTGCTCCCAATGACACTGTCACCAGAGAGCAGTTGGCTGTTATTCTGTGGCGGTACTGCAAGTACAAGGGCTACGATGTCTCCGTGGGAGAAAACACCAACATTCTCTCCTATGACGATGCTCTGACCGTCAGCCAGTGGGCGATCCCTGCCATCCAGTGGGCCTGCGGCGCAGGCATTATGGAAGGCAGCGACGGAAACCTGACCCCCCAGGGTCACGGCACCCGGGCACAGACCGCTGTGCTGCTGCGGCGCTTCTGCCAAGCCATTGCTTAACAAGCATCCCCATGATACGGCGTATCATGGGGATTTGCTTGCTTTTGGTCCGTTATGCCGTTATAATAGAGACAGAATTTTCCTTTTAGGATGGATGAAGTTGCGAATTTTTCGTTTTTTTACACTAATTTTTACTGTTTTGTTCCTGACGGGCTGCGCCCCTCAAGCCCCTGCCGCTGATGTGGCAGCCACCACAGGTCCTGTGGCTCAGTTCGCCCAGGCCATCGCCGACGGCACACCTGTCACCATAGCACAGGTCATCTCTGAGCCGGTGTCCTGTCTCCACGACTATACTCTTTCCGTGGAGCAGATGAAGGTTCTGGAGCAAAGTGATCTGGTGCTGCTCTCCGGGTTGGGTCTGGAGGACTTTATGGCAGATATCCTTGGAGACAAGACTACGGTGGATTGCGCTCAGGGTGCAGACTTGCTCCACCTGGAGGGGCATGACGAACATGACGGACACGAGCATGGGCACTTTGATCCCCATTTGTGGTTGTCCCCCGAAAATGCCGCCGTCATGGCAGAGAATATTTGTGTCGCTCTTTCGGCGCAATATCCCAATTTTTCCGAATCTTTCCGCACCAATACCGATACCCTGACTGCCAGATTGGAACAGCTGCAGGCATACGGAGAAGCCTCCCTTTCCGATCTTTCCTGCCGGAAGCTCATCACCTTCCACGACGGATTTGCCTATCTGGCCCACAGCTTTGATCTGGAAATTCTGGAGGCCATTGAAGAAGAAAGCGGCAGTGAAGCCTCGGCGAAGGAACTGATCCACATGATTAAACTGGTGGAATGCCATGAGCTGCCTGCCATTTTCACGGAGAAAAACGGCTCTGTGTCTGCTTCTTCGGTTATCTGCGCCGAGACCGGCGTCAGCAGCTTTGCGCTGGACATGGCCATGGGCGGCAGTGATTACTTTGCCGCCATGGAAGAAAACATCAACACTTTGAAGGAGGCTCTGCAATGACCTATAAGCGTCCCCACAGGGGTGATTGCGGCTGCGCCTGCTGTCTGAAAATCGAAAACTTAGGCGTCCGCTTCGGAAACGAAACGGTGCTGGAAAATATCAATCTCCACATGCACTGCGGTCAGATGGTGGCACTCATCGGTCCCAACGGTGCCGGTAAGTCCACCCTCATCGGTGCGATCTTAGGTCAGAAGGAATATACCGGCAGCATCACCTTTTCCCCTGCCGGCGGCGGCACGGAGAAGCTCCGAATCGGCTATGTGCCTCAGAACCCCGGCTTCACCAAGGGCGATCCCATCAGCGTGCTGGATCTGTTCTGCTGCGCCCTCTCCCACCGACCTGCCTTCCTGCCTGTGGGCAAGGCCTTCCGCAGACGGGTGAAAGAATGTCTCGCCCGTGTCCACGGTGAATCCCTCATTGACCGGCGGGTGGGAGATCTCTCCGGCGGCGAAGTGCAGAGAGTGCTGCTGGCTCTGGCGCTGGAGCCCATGCCCCATATTCTCATTCTGGACGAGCCCCTCTCCGGTGTAGATGTGGAAGGTATGGATCGGCTCATGCAGATGCTGGACGAGATTCGGAAAACCTATGACCTTTCCATTCTCATGACCACCCACGATTTTTCCATGCTGGAGCGATACTGTGACCGGGTGGTGCTGATCTCCCATCAGATTCTGAAAAAAGGCACACCCCTGGAAGTTCTTTCCTCTCAGGAGTTTGCCGACGCCTTTCACATGGGAGGTGCAACATGAGCCTTTGGTATGCATTCTGGGATCTGTTTTCCATAGAATTCCTCTCCATGAACTTCATGAAAAATGCCCTGCTGGCGATTCTGGTCATGTCTCCCCTGTTCGGATTGCTCTCCACCATGATCGTCACCGGCAAAATGAGTTTCTTCTCCGATGCCCTCGGTCATTCCGGCTTTACCGGCATTGCCATCGGCGTCCTGTGCGGTGCAGCCTTCCCCATGGGCTGGGCAGTGGCACTGGCAGTGGCCTTTGCGTTGCTGTTTTCCTTCGTCCGCAGCCGCACCAGTCAAGCCTCGGAGACCATCATCAGTGTCTTTTCCTCCACGGCCGTGGCTCTGGGTATCTTTATCGCCACTCTGGGCGGCAGCAGCTTTACCAAGTTCAATCAGTACCTCATCGGCGACATTCTCTCTGTGACCCCCGGTGAGATCGGACTGCTGTTTCTGGTTTTGACACTGGTTCTGGCCCTGTGGCTTCTGGCCTCCAACCGGCTGGTGCTGACAGCCATCCATCCCCAGTTGGCCTCCTCCCGGGGCATCCCTGTGCAGGGCTTCGAGACCCTGTTCACCGTGTCCATTGCCGTGGTGGTGACCCTCTCCATGAGCTGGGTGGGCTTGATGGTGGTCAACTCCCTGCTGGTCCTGCCTGCGGCAGCGGCCCGGAATGTGGCAAGAAACCTGCGGCAATATCATCTGCTTTCCGTTTTGTTTGCCCTTTTGGCCGGTGTTGCCGGACTTATCACCAGTTACTACCTCGGTACTTCCACCGGTGCTGTTATCAGCCTGTATCTGGCGATTATTTTCACCGTCACATTCTGCATAAAAAAGAAGTGAGCAATGCTCACTTCTTTTTTATGCCATGATCACCGAATCTTCGGTGATGGTCAGATTTGCCTCATAGAAGGCTCTGACAGCCTGTATGAAATAAGACACATCCTTGCTGCCTGCCGTCTCAAAGCAGGAGTGCATAGCAAGCTGGGCAAGGCCGATATCCACGGCCGGCATACCGACTTTGGTGTTGGCGATGTTGCCAAGGGTAGCGCCGCCAGCTTGATCGGGACGGTTGGAATAGTGCTGCATCGGTACGCCCGCCTTGCGGCACAGCTCTGCAAACACGGCGCAGGAAAGCCCGTCGGTGGCATAGCGAGGAGAGTGCTTGATGACCACACCGCCGTTCAGCACCGGGGCCTCCTTCTGGTCGGACAGTTCCGGGCGATTGGGGTGAAGTCCGTGACCGTTGTCACAGGAGAGCAGCATACTGTTCTGATGCCAGTCCACACCGACCTTTTCCAAGGTCTCCGGCAGGAAGGCAGAGGCTGCCCCCTGTTTGGTCTCAGAGCCGATTTCTTCATGGTCAAACAGGCACAAAACCGTCACGGCGGAAGGGTCTTCCGCCATGAGCAAGCCCTGCAGACAGCCATAGACACAGGCCAAATCGTCCAGTCTGGGCGCAGAGACGAATTCCTTATCTGTGCCCCACACAAGTCCCTGCTGGGGGTTGTAGACGAACAGATCCGAGGCAAGAATGTCTGCTTCGGCACAGTTCAGCTTCGCTGCCAGATCCTTATGGAAAGAAGCCCCCTTGACGCCGTAGAGGGGAAACAGGTCTCTGGCAGGATCGTAGGTCAGAGCCTTATTTGCCTCCCGGTTCAGATGGATCGCCACATTGGGAATCAGTGCAACAGGCTTTTCAAAATCCACCAGTTTGGTTTTTACGGAATCTCCTTCCCGTACCAATACCCGTCCTGCAATGCTCAGGGGGCGATCCAGCCAGGGCGCATTGAGCATACCGCCATAGCGCTCTGCTGAAATTCTGGCATAAGCGCCGTCCATGTCGCTGTTGTCCCGGATGCGGAAACAGGGACTGTCCGTGTGGGCAGCCGTCACCAGAACGCCTGTGGGCTTTTCCTTGGGCAGACGGAAGGCAATGAGGGAAGATCCGCCACGGACTGTATAGTAGCTGCCGCCGGGCTGGAGGCTCCAATCTTCATGAAGCCGGACAAAGCCATTTTCTTCCAGAATACCCGCAGCGGTCTGCACTGCGTGAAAACAAGTGGGGCTTTTTTCAATAAAATGCAGCATACCGTGAACCATACGCAGCCTCTTTTCCAAAGTGTTTTTGTTAGTATACCATATTTCCCACAATTATGGTACAATCATTCTATGATGAAACATTATACTTCTCTTTCCGATCATTTGCAGGAGCAGTTTGGATGCAAGGTCTACAAGCTGGCGTTGGACGGCGGTATGACCTGTCCCAATCGGGACGGCACCATCGGCACCCGGGGGTGCAGCTTCTGCGCTGCCGACGGCAGCGGTGCTTTCGCCCAAAGCGGCGAGACGGTCTATGCCCAGATTGAAGCCGCCAAAGCAAGGGTGGCTGCAAAGATCAAAAACGGCAAATACATTGCCTATTTTCAGAATTTCACCAACACCTACGCCCCTGTGGAGCATCTGCAGGAGCTGTTTTCTGCTGCCATTTCCCACCCGGATGTGGTCGTTTTATCCATCGCCACCAGACCGGACTGTCTGCCGGAGCCGGTTCTGGAGCTTCTGGGATCCCTCAACAAAATCAAGCCTGTCTGGGTAGAACTGGGCCTGCAAACCATCCATGCGGACACGGCAAAGGCCATCCGCAGAGGCTATGAACTGCCGGTTTACGAAAACGCAGTGGAGGAACTGAAGAAGCGCGGCATCACAGTCATCACCCATGTGATATTGGGTCTGCCCGGTGAGAGCAAAGAACAAATGCTGGAGACCGTCCGCTATGTTGGTAAGCGCACAGACGGCATCAAGCTGCAGCTGCTCCATGTTTTGAGGGGAACGGATCTGGCGAAGGATTATGAAGCCAAAAAATTTGAGACTTTGGACTTGGAGGAATACTGCCGTCTCATTGCCGACTGCCTGCGAAACCTGCCCAAAGAGGTGGTCATCCACCGGCTCACCGGCGATGGTGCAAAAAAAGACCTGATTGCGCCCCTTTGGAGCGGGGACAAAAAACGGGTGCTGAATACTATGCACCGCATTTTGTCGGAAGAACAGGTACAGCAGGGAGAGTTGACGAATCCTCCCGAATCTGTTATGCTATAAGGTAATGAAACGGAGGTTATTCCATGGGTAAATTCTTTAGTTACGATTCAAAAGCCATCCGATTTTTAAACTGGCTCTCTGATTTGATGATCCTGAATGTGCTGACGGTTTTGTGTTCCCTTCCCATTTTCACCATGGGCGCTGCTGTCACCGCCCTCTATGATACAGTGTGGCGGATACAGGAAAATGAAGAGATCAAAACGGTCCACACCTACTTCGCAGCCTTTAAGTCCAATTTCAAAAAAGCGACCATCCTGTGGTTGATTTTCCTGCCCATTGGTGTGGTACTCATCTACAATCTTGCCACTTCTCTCAGCAAGGATGTCCTTTTCCCCACGATTTTCTCCCTGTTCGGCGTGATTTGGTGGCTCCTTTCTCTGGCATGGATGTTCCCCATGCAGGCTCGGTTTGAAAACACCATCTGGGGAACCTTCAAAAACTGCCTTATGCTCCCTTTGGGTTACTTCCCCAGAACGCTGCTCATGGCTTTCCTCAATGCCTTGCCCTGGGTGCTGGTAGCAGAGCCCGGTTTCCACTACTATTTTGCACTGGGCGGCATCGTCTGGTTTTTGATCTACTTTGCACTGGCAGCCCATTTCAATTTGAAACTGGCAGGCAAGGTCTACGACCGGTTCTATGCCCAGGCCGCCTCGGAAACCACAGAAGAATAAATAAAAAACAGATGAGATTTTCAAATCTCATCTGTTTTTTTACTTATTCGGTTTCTTCCGGCTGGGATTTTTTATTCATATCCTCCCGCACCAGACGGTAGACAGCTGCCACCAGAGGCACACCCAAAAGCATACCCGTAATACCCAACACGCCGCCGCCAACGGTGACGGCAGCCAGCACCCAGATGCCGGGCAGACCAATGGAATTGCCCACCACCTTGGGGTAGATCAGGTTGCCCTCCACCTGCTGCAGCACCACGATGAAAATTAGGAAAGTCAATGCCTGGATAGGAGACACCATCAGAATGAGGAATGCACCGATACCGGCACCGATATAGGCGCCTGCAATGGGAATCAGCGCCGTAAAGGCGATCAAGGCACCGATCATGGTGGCATAAGGCAGGCGCAGCAGGTTCATACCAAGGGTACAAAGCAGGCCCAGAATAAGAGCTTCGGTACACTGGCCGACAATATAACGGTGGAAGCAAATATTCAGCACATCTGCCACATGCTCGATCTTACGGCAAGTCTTTTCCGGCAGATAATGGAGCATGGCACGATGGAGCTGGCCCTTGAGCCGATCCTTGGTCATCAGTACATAGAGAGAGAACACCAGACCCAGAATGGCAGTCACCACACCGGATACCACAGAAGTGACAGTCTTGAAGACCACATCCACCACACTGCCGATGCCGGAGGTCAGAACTGTGATGATCTCACCAATTCGGGACTGCCAGTCCACACTCTGCAGATTGGCAATGATTTCCGGCGGTACAAAATCCCACTGGGCGACCTTTTCCGTCATATCACGGAGGAAGTCGGGCAGGATCGCAAAAATCAGTTCAAAACAGGAGATCAGCTGAGGCAGGACCAAGCCCACCACCAATGCAATGATGCCAAGCAATGTCACAATGGCAAGGGTCAGGCACAGAGGGCGGCGCAGCTTCTGCACCGCTTTCCGCTTTGCTTTCGGAAATAAGAGACGCTCATAGGCGCTCATGAGAATATTCAGCACATAGGCGATTAAGGCGCCAACCAACAGCGGCGAAGCAGCTCCCAACAAAGTGGACAGCAGCGTTGACACCTTGGGCCAATAATAGATGCACAGATACAGCACAAAAATGCTGACGCCAACCTTGATGCAGGTCTTCCAGTTCAGTTTCATGGGCATTTCCTTTCTCCATGGACTTTCCTCTATGATAATACAAAATGGCTCATTCTACAACCAAAATTTTCAGATTCGAATGCCCGTCAACAGCAAAATAAAGATGGACAGGTTTTCTTCATAAAGCTCCGGCAGTTGGGAAACGGGCAGCGGATTTTCTCCCGAACCCGCTTCAATGGTGAAAGCGGGACGGTGAAATTCCTGCAAAAACCAATCCCGAAAACCCGCATTGTTGCTCTCGGCAGGTACATCCTTCCATGCATATCCTGACGCCCGGGCCAAAAGCTGTGCCAACCTATCGTCTCCATCGGCATAGATCTCCCTTCCCTGGGTATGCCATGCCGCCGCCACATGGGGGCAGACTCTGCGGGTATATTCTGACAGGGCAACGGTTTCCGGCTGATCCAAGGGCTTTCTTCCCGGAAAATCTCTTGGACCGGGACGCCTTGGTTTAATGGCCTGCGCCAGCTCCCACCGGGCAGGATAGTTGAGATTCAGATCCACCCCCTGCAAATTGGCCTTCCACCCTTTTGGAAAAGCCACCTGTGGCTGCGTTTCTGCCATTATTTTCGCTTTCTCCCTTTCCTCTGATGTGGCCACTCCTGCCACCAAGTCGCATCCATCGGGATTGACCAACGGCACGGCATAGAGGGTGCTTCGGCGGAACAGTCTCCGGCAGGAGAAGCCCCAGAGACTGCCATCTTCCTGCAAGCCACGGCAATAATCCTCCAAAAACCGCCACAAAAGCAGACTTGTGACGGTTTCATTGGCATGATGACCGGCTGTCATCAGCACTTTTCTTCCACCGCACCCCACTTTGACTGCTTCCACTTCCCTGCCACCGGCTGTCCATGTGAGAATCTCACTCTCCAGCCACGGATACCGCTGCTGTAATTCCACGGAAAATTGCTTCTGCAAAACCGAAGTCATAGGACTTCCCCAAGTGACGATCTTCCGCTCCATACACACCCCTCCCGGAGATGTATATGCCAAAACAGCGAACAGGTAAAACCTGTTCGCTGTTTTTCGTGCAATTAACCGCCCAGATAGGCTTTCTTGACGCTTTCGTCCTCCAACAGATCTACGCCACGGCCGGTATTGACGATGCGGCCGGTCTCCAGAACATAGCCTCGGTCAGCTACGGACAGAGCCATCTGTGCATTCTGCTCCACCAGCAGAATGGTGGTGCCATTCTTGTGGAGGTTCTGGATGATCTCGAAGATCTGCTCCACCAGAATGGGAGCCAGACCCATGGAGGGTTCATCCAGCATCAGCAGCTTGGGCTTGGACATGAGGGCACGGCCCATGGCCAGCATCTGCTGCTCACCGCCGGAGAGGGTGCCTGCAACCTGCTTGCGGCGTTCCTTCAGACGGGGGAACTGCTCATAGACCATGGCGATACTGTCGTCCACTTCGCTGTTGGGGCGGACATAAGCACCCATTTCCAGGTTTTCTTCCACGCTCATCTGCAGGAAGACACGGCGGCCTTCGGGAACCTGAGCCAAGCCACGGCTGACCAGCTTATGAGCAGGGATACCGGCCAGATTCTGCCCGTCAAAGGTGATGGAGCCGGTGCGGGAATGGAGCAGACCGGAAACAGTCTGCAAGGTGGTGGTCTTGCCGGCGCCGTTGGCACCGATGAGGGTGACGATCTCGCCCTCGTCCACATGGAAGGAGATGTCCTTAACGGCATGGATAGCGCCGTAGTAGACATTCATATTCTCAACATTCAGAATGGTTCCCATGCCTTAGCCCTCCTTTCCGCTGCCTAAGTAAGCCTTGATAACTTCGGGATTGTTCTGGATCTCGGCAGCAGTGCCCTTGGCAATAATCTGACCGAAGTTCAGAACGGCGATGCCTTCGCAGATGCCCATGACCAGGCTCATATCATGCTCGATGAGCAGGACGGCGATCTGGAACATATCACGGATCTTGACGATGTTTTCCATCAGTTCGGCAGTCTCAGAGGGGTTCATACCGGCGGCAGGCTCGTCCAGAAGCAGCAGCTTGGGATCGGTAGCCAGCGCACGGATGATTTCCAGACGGCGCTGTGCACCATAAGGAAGGGAACCGGCCTTGTGTTCTGCCAGATCCTCCATATGGAAGATGGACAGCAGCTCCATAGCCTTTTCATGAGCCTTCTTCTCCTCTTTCCAATACCTGGGAAGGCGGAGCAGACCGTCAGCCATGGTGTACTTGATATGATTGTGCAGACCCAGCTTGACATTGTCCTCCACGGACAGGTTGTTGAACAAGCGGATGTTCTGGAAGGTACGGGCGATACCGGCCTTATTGACCTGCGCTGTGTTCATATTGTGGGTATCCACACCATCCAGCAGGATGGTGCCGCGGGTAGGCTCGTAGACCTTGGTCAAAAGGTTAAAGACAGTGGTCTTACCGGCGCCGTTGGGGCCGATGAGACCTGCGATCTCCGTACGGCCGATGGCCATATCAAACTCGTTAACGGCAGTCAGACCGCCGAAGTCGATACCCAGATGACGGCATTCCAGAATGGGGTGCTTGCCGATGTCACGCTCGGGAATCTTATTGGTGGAAGGAACCGGCACCAGCTTGGTGGGTTCACGCTTGACAGCATTACTCATTGAGCGGCGCCTCCTTTCTCAGCCTTCTCCTTCTTGGTGAACACACGGGAGAAGAAGCCCTTGAGGGTGGGGTTGTTGGTAGCCAGCATGACCAAAATCAGCACGATGGCGTAGACCAGCATACGGTAGTCGGCAAATTCACGGAGTAGTTCGGGCAGCACCGTCAG
>JAZNNW010000043.1:0-10022 GCA_045580485.1 Candidatus Avilachnospira sp.
ATGGGTCGCCATGCTGGAGGATACGGGCATCATCAACTCTCTGGTCACGGCTTTGGGTCTGAAGCCCCTGCCGCTGATCCGCAACAACGGGGCTGAAGTCGGATCGTAGCCATGTCGTTCTGTGAGCCAAGGAGGTGTGTGATGAAATTGTCTTCCTAAGACCGCTTGGCCTCCGACTTATGGGTCGCCATGCTGGAGGATACGGGCATCATCAACTCTCTGGTCACGGCTTTGGGTCTGAAGCCCCTGCCGCTGATCCGCAACAACGGTGCTGTGATTCTGGGCATGGTCTATAACTACCTGCCCTATATGATCACGCCTTTGTATACGGTCATTATGAAAATCGATCACCGACTGGTGGAAGCCGCCCAGGATCTGGGCTGCGACCATGCTCAGGTCTTTACCCGGGTGACCCTTCCTCTGTCCGTGCCCGGTATCATTTCCGGCATCACCATGGTCTTTGTGCCTGCCGTCTCCACCTTCTATATTTCTCAGAAGCTGGGCAGCACCGGCACCACCATGATCGGCGATGTCATCGAAAGCCAGTTCAAAACTGCCTACAATCCCAATCTGGGCGCAGCCCTGAGCCTTGTGATGATGATTATGATTTTCGTCTGCATCGGCTTTATGAACCGCTTTACCGACGAGGATGAGGAAGGGGTGATGACGCCGTGAGAAAATTCAGCCGTGTCTTTACCGTCTTGGTATTCCTGTTCCTCTATATCCCCATGATCGTGCTGGCAGTGGCCTCTTTCAACACCGGCAAGGACATTGCCGTGTTTGAAGGCTTCACCTTCCGTCAGTACGGAGAGCTGTTCCGGGACAAGGCCCTCCTTGCCCTGTTGGGCAACTCCGTCATCATCGCCATTATTTCCAGCTTTGTGGCAACGGTTCTGGGCACAGCGGCAGCCGTTGGTCTGCATAACTCCAAAGGCCGCCTCCGCAATGCGGTCATGACCCTGACCAACATCCCCATGACCAACCCGGATATCGTCACCGGTGTCTCTCTGGCGCTGCTCTTTGCCTTTGCCGGCACCATGCTCAAGCAGAAGGATATTCTGGGCTTCGGCACCTTGCTCATCGCCCATATCACCTTCAATCTGCCCTATGTCATTTTGTCGGTGCTGCCCAAGCTGGCACAGATGGACCCGGATTTGGAAGATGCCGCTCTGGATCTGGGCTGCACGCCCACCAAGGCCTTCTTCAAAGTTATCATCCACGACATTATGCCCGGTGTGATCTCCGGCTTCATGATGGCCTTCACCATGAGTCTGGATGATTTCGTCATCAGCTATTTCGTCACCGGTTCCAGCTTCATCACTTTGCCGGTGGAAATCTACAATTATACCAAAAAGCCCATCCATCCCAAGATCTACGCTCTGTTCACCCTGATGTTCCTTGCCATCTTGGTCATCATGGTGGTCATGAACCTGCTGCAGGCCAAGGATGCAGGCCGCAAGATGAGAAAGCGGGGTGCCAGAGCATGAAGAAGTTTCTGATTTTGGCACTGGCTTTCGCTCTGCTGCTCCCCTGCTTGATTTTTCCCGCAGCCGCTGCCCCCAATGAGATCACCGTCTACAACTGGGGACAGTATATCTCTGACGGCTCCGACGGTTATCTGGATGTGATCGCCGCTTTTGAAGAGGAAACCGGTATCAAGGTCCACTATCTGACCTATGAGAGCAACGAGAGCATGTACACCAAGCTCAAAACCGGCGGCTCCACCTACGATGTGATCATCCCCTCCGACTATATGATCGGACGCCTCATCAACGAGGACATGCTGGAGGAATTGAACTTCGACAATATCCCCAACTATCAGTATGTGGATGAGACCTTCAAGAACCAGGCCTATGACCCGGAAAACAAGTTTTCCGTCCCCTACACCTGGGGCATGGTCGGACTGATCTACAACACCAAGTATGTGGATGAAGCCGATGTAGGCGGCTGGGATCTGCTTTGGAACTGCAAGTATGCCGGTAAGATTTTGATGTTCAACAACTGCCGGGATGCCTTCGCCATTGCAGAGTCCATGCTGGGCTACAGCCTCAACACGGAAGACCCCACAGCCCTGCGGAACTGTGCCGAACTGCTGACCCAGCAGAAGCCTTTGGTGCAGGAATATGTCATGGATCAGATCTACGCCAAGATGACCCGTGAGGAGGCATGGATCGCCCCCTACTATGCAGGCGACTACCTGTATATGGTGGAGGAAAATCCCGACCTTGGCTTCTGTTTCCCGGAGGAAGGCTTCAATGTGTTCATTGATGCCGCCTGTATTCCCAAGGGCTGCACCAACAAGGAAGGTGCGGAAGCATTTATCAACTTCCTGTGCAGGCCGGATATCTGCGGACAGAATTTGGAATATATCGGATATTCTGCCCCTGTCTCCGCCGCCAAGGAGCACATGGACCCGGAGGTGGCCAGCAGTCCCATCTCCTATCCCGATGACAAGACCCTTGCACGAAGCGAGAGCTTCAGTGCATTGACCACCGAATCCACACAGCTGATGGACAGTCTCTGGCTCTCCGTCAAGACTTCCGGCAACGAGATCACCGGATATCTCATTGCCACCGCCATTCTGGTGGCAGGCGCTGTGTTCCTCACCACCTTTGTGAAGTTGCGCCGCCGTCGCCGTTTGGCCCGCCGTGGCATCAGCAGAAGAATGAACGAAAATTAACAAAAACCGCCCATTCGGGCGGTTTTTGTTATGCTTTCAACAACAATATGGCATCTGAAGGAATATAAATACCCACTTCTTCTGCTTTGATTTTTTGCCATTGGTCTTTATCCAATTCCCATGCAATGGGCGCTTTTCCTTCCAGATATTCCAACATAATTGTAAAGGAAAAAGGATTTTCGATCTCCTCCACCACGCGGCAGCGAAGGGTGTTTTCTCCCTGCCCCGGTTGGATGTGGTGCATACGAATGCCCACATAGGCGGCATCTGTTTTGGGCACTTTCAAGGTAATACCCCAATCAGATGCAAAAAGCGTATTATCATCTTTCCAATGGATTTCGGAGATATTTTTACAGCCGGTAAGAATTGCTCCATTTCTGGATTTTGGAGATGCAAAAACGGACTTTTTCTCTCCGATTGTGTCGATTTTTCCATTTTCCAAAAGGGCAATGCTGTCCGCCATGCGATAGACTTCATCCCGGTCATGGGAAACCAGCAGAACGGTCTTCCCAAACTGCCGCAGAGTCTGCCGCACCTCCTGTTCCAGACGGAACCGCAGATGACTGTCCAAGGCAGAGAAAGGCTCATCCAGCAAGAGGATGTTGGGCTCTGAAGCCAGAACCCTTGCCAATGCCACCCGCTGCTGCTCACCGCCGGAGATTTGATGGGGATACAGGTCAGAAATGGCCGTCAAGCCGAAAATTTCCGCCATGTTTTTGACCATTTCTTTTCGTTTTTTTACCTTTTTTTCCCGTTTAAAACCGGTTTCAATATTCTCTAAAACCGTCATATAGGGAAACAGGGCATAGTTCTGGAACAACAGACCCACTTTTCGCTTTTGGGGCGGCAGGCTGATCCCCTGCTCCGAATCGAACAAGGTCACGCCGTCCAGAACGATTTTACCTTTGTCCGGTTTTTCAATTCCGGCAATACATTTAAGGGTCAGACTCTTGCCGCTGCCGGATGCACCCAGCAGGGCCAGAACTTCGTCTTCGGCCTGCAGTTTCACATTGAGGGAGAAGGATCCGAAAGTCTTTTGGATATCCACATATAAAGACACTTATACCCCTCCTTTCCTGCGCTTTTCCAGCAGGTTTACTGCCAGAAGCACCGCAAAGGAAATGGCAAGGTTCACCAGTACCCATCGGAATGCCAAGGCATCGTCATTGGTGCGCCAGAGCTGATAGACCGTAGTGGAAACCGTCGCCGTTTTACCGGGAGTGTAGCCGCTGACCATACTGGTGGCACCGTATTCGCCCAAGGCTCTGGCAAAGGCCAGCACAGCGCCTGCCAAAATCCCCTGCTTGCAGCAGGGCATTCGAATCCGCCAGAATATGTATGTGTTGCTGAGCCCCAACGATTTGGCAGACCAGGCCAGGGTTTCATCAAAAGACTCAAAAGCGCCTCTGGCAGTGCGGTACATAAGCGGAAAGATGACCACCATTGTAGCAAAGATGGCCGACCACCACTGCATAGTCAATCGCAATCCAAAGGTCTCCAGAACCCATGTGCCAAGCAAACGCTTGGGACCCAAAACACGCAGGAGCAGATAGCCCACCACCGTGGGCGGCAGCACCAACGGCAGAGTAAACAACACATCCAGAACGCCTTTCACCAGCCGGGGGGTCTTTGCGATATAATAAGCAGCAAAAATACCGGCAAAGAAGACAATTCCCGTGCTGACGAGGGCAATTCTTATGGAATTGTAAAGGGGAAACCAATCCATGCCGGCACTCCTTTCTTATTCGATCGGTGTAAAGCCTACGGCTTCAAAGATTTCATCTGCTGTATCGCTTTTCAGAAAACCAAGAAATTCTTTTGCAGCTTCTTGGTTTTTTGATGTCTCCATCACTGCGGCGGGGTAAATGACCTGCCCGCACATCTCTGCCGTGGCTGTATCCACCACCGTCAGTCCGGCAGAGGCCGCATCGGTCTGATAGATAATTCCGCAATCCACCACCGCCTCAGCCACTTGGGTCGTGACTTCTTTGGCATTGGAGCCATAAGTGATACAACCGGTTTCTGTCAATTCTGCTTCATCCATGCCAAACCAAGAGAGGATTTTTTGCGTATACTGTCCCACAGGTACATCGCTGTTGCCCATAGCCAGAAGGATCTCTCCTGCCTTCAAAGCGTCTACAAAGTCGTCAAAGTTTTGAATATCGGCAGGATTTTCTTTGGGAACTGCCAGAACTACCTTATTCTCCAACAAATCCGTGGGGGCAACTTCGAAATCTTCCATCTGCTTCTGCCCGGCAGAAATGAAAATATCGCATTCTGCGCCCTCTTCGATCTGGGTCTTCAATGTACCGGAGGAATCAAAATTGAACACGATTTTCAAATTTGGATTCTCGGACATATAAATGTCACCCAGTTCTGTGAGCGTCTCTGTCATGGATGCGGCTGCAAAGACAACCAATTCCTGTTTTTCTTCTTTAGCACAGCCCGTAAGCAGAATACAAAGAAGAAGCAATATCCCTAATTTTTTCATGATATCAGTCCTTTGCAACAATGAAAAGGGCTCGCATGGCAGGTACGGTGACAGCTTCTCCATGAGCAACGGCAGTTACAGAGCCGTCCTCCGGGTTCCAGATTTCACCGTCAGTGCCATGATAAAGGAGTTTGCCATCGGTACGGGAGCGGTTCACAAGGAAGTAAAGGACCTCCCCGCCACGCTTGAAAACAGCACGGTGGATGATGGCATTTTCCGCTGCCTTGGGGAAGATCTCATCAGGCTGCACCAGAGCCTTGACGGCTTCCAAATCGCAGACAGGCAGCTTGGTCTGCAATGCAGAGCCATCCTCCGCTGCAAAGGTGGGAGCTTGGTCAAGGAAGCGAACTTCCACACCGTTCTCCGCCAGTTTTTCCAAAATACTCAGGCTTTCCCCATAGATCACATCCATGGAGGGCACAAAGATTCTCTTGATGGGATTGCCGGAGATGGTGCCCTTCTCGGCAGCTTCTCTCAAATCATCCCGATCGATCATATAGAAATCCCGTCCTGCATCCATAATGGCACGCATGAGCAGTCCCGTAGAATCCGTCACCATATGATCGCCCGTATTCCATGCACCGGTATATTCCGGGACAGTCTTGGCCTGGGTATCCTCGATACCGTAGTAGATATAGGTGTCGCAACAGTTATGTAAACCATCCAGCATCAAGCCGAGACGACCCACATATTCGTTGAACCAGTTGGTTTCGGCTTCATTGGTCAGCCCCTCGGGCATCACATCTGCCAGTCTGCCGTCCTTCCAACCGGAGAAGTCCGCTTTGAAGTAGGAATGAGTCACACGGCAGCCTGCCATATAGAGCATACCCATAACAGCAGCCATATTGTTCAAAGGATCTTCTGCAAAGATTTCCGCACCGGCATAGGGGCAGATCTCCACCATCATGCCGTTGGTGCCCTTTTTTCGGATCGCCATCTGCGCATATCTTGGAGTTTCGTACCAGTAATCCTCCGGGTAGCACTGCAGCAAGTCAATACCGGGATAAGATGCTGCACACAGAACCTTAATGAAGTTGCCGAAGTGCTTGACATGGTTGAAAACAAACTCCTCGGCAATGTAATGGCCGGAGAAACCGCAGCCATGGGCTTCACACCAGTCGGACAGCTGCTCTGACCATGCTTCGGCAATGAGCTTGCCAACCAATTCATAAAACCGGATACGGACAGGATATGCATTGCTGCCGCCTTCAAAGAGCAACGGCAGCTGAGGCAGGATAGAATGTCCGTATTCCGCCTCGTAGGCTTCAAACAAACCATCTACCCAAGGTGCCAGAGCAAAGGGCCAGACTTCCTCAGGACCGATATAAGCCACCTGCAGACCGGGCTCATCGGTGAACACATTGAGGGCTCGACGGAAGGAATCCGGAACCCGTTTCACCATGGGCTCATAGACACATTCAATAAACCGAGCCACTGCCCGCTTGTCCATAATATTGATGTTCTTCTGATGGGAGGCAATATTGTGGGTACTGTGAGAGCCTTCGTAGGCATCTTTCACGGAGAACACATAAAGGATCTCCATTTCCTTCAGATCACATTCCACAAAGTCCTTTGTAAAAGGCACGGGCTCCATGCGGTCAAACTGCACCACGCTGTCAAACACATTGGGAGAAGCCACAGGATACTTGGCTGCCCAGATGATCTTTTCTGCTTCATCGGGCAGATGGTATTTGGCATGTACCGGCTCATAGGCCATACGGCGGTACATGAAAAAGCCCTTGGCTGCCAGTTCTGGGTGCCCTTCCAGAGTCAGACCGCCGCCTCTGCCGCTGGGATAGCGCACTTCGTCATAGATCCAATAAGAAAGACCTTTTGCATCCAGTTCATCCAGAATGTCCGCAAAGCTGTCCAGATTATCCGGGTTGGAGGTGAAACCGTTATCCGGCGGTACATTGGTCACAACACCCCGATAACCGTAGTCCCGGAAGGCATCCATCAAATCCTTGCGATTTTCCGGCCACCGGTGCAGCAAATAATTCGTCCGGTACTGAGCAGGAGGATTCTGAAACGCAGATTTCATAAATATTCTCCTTTTTCCAAAAGGTATCTTTAAGTGCAGTATACAACAATCTTCTGAATTTGCAACCAGAAATTCACCAAAAAACGCTGCGGAATCAAATCCGCAGCGTTTTCAATTTCTCCTGTCTCTGACTATGCTGCTGCCAGAGTATCTCCCGCTCCTCCGCAGGCAGATCTTTCGGTGTTCCCACCTGTTTCGCCAAGGTCAGAATTCTGGCACTGGCTTCCGCAGCCTCCATGGCATTCATGGCGTCGATAACTGTTTTTCCCACAGCCATAGCGCCATGGTTTTCCAGAAGAATCACATCTTCTTTTTCCAACAGTGGTCCCACTTCCCGGTAGATATCATCGGTGCCGGGTCTGCCGTAGGCAGCCACTTCAATGGAGCCGTAGACCACGATCATTTCAGGGTACGCATCGGAGCACACCGGCTGTCCGCACAGGGCATGGGCCGTCAGATAGGGCGCATGGGCATGGACAATGCCGCCGATATCCTCCCTGCACCTGTAGGCATGCAGGTGCAGCTTATATTCGGAACTGGCCTTGCAGCTGCCGCCAACCTGTTCCCCGTCCATGGTCAGGACAGCGATCTGATCTTCCTGCAGGAAGGCTTTGTTCCTGCCGCTGGGAGTAATATACACCAAATCCCCCTCACGGACAGAAATATTGCCCTCGATGGCGTTCAGGATTCCCTTTTCATCCAGCCGCTTGGCTACCAAAAGGACCTGCCGGACCGCCTCTTTGCTGAAATTCATTTGGGCATCCTCCTTATCTTCTGCGGCTGTTGCCCCGGGTCAGAATCACCAGACGGAGCAGCTGCAAAATGGCGGAGAACAAAGCTGCCACATAGGTCAGTGCCGCAGCGCGAAGAACCTTGGACGAGCCTTTCAGCTCCTCACCTACCAGCATACCGCTTTCTTCCAGTATCCGCAATGCTCTGTTGGAGGCGTTGAACTCCACAGGCAAAGTGATGAGCTGAAACAGCACCACAAAGGTGAACAGGAACACACCGATCTGCGCCAGACCCGGCATACCGAAGAGCAGGCCCAGCAAGATCACAGGCCAGGACAGCATGGAACCGATATTGGCAACGGGCACAGACAAAGACCGCAGCTTCAGAGGCCCATAACCCACATTGTGCTGAATGGCATGGCCGCATTCATGAGCCGCCACACCGATGGCTGCAACGGAAGTGGAATTATAAACGCTGTCAGACAACCGTAAAATCTTCTCCTTGGGAGAATAGTGATCGGTCAGATTGCCTTTGATCCGCTCAATACGGACATCGGCAATACCGGCATTACGCAGAATCACTGCCGCTGCATCCTGGGCAGTCAAGCCTCTGCGGTTGGAGACTTTGCTGAACCGCTGAAAGGCGCTGTTGACTCTCGCCGATGCGATCATACTGATAACGGCTCCGATGAGGACTAAAATATATGTGCTGTCAAAATAAAAGGGATACACGGACAGTTCCTCCACAAACAGATTGTATATTTATTCTGTGTCATCAAAGACTGATACATTATATCATGTTTTTCCATTTTTTCCAGCGGAAATTATGAGAAATACCTATTTACCTTTGACCGAAAATGACTTATAATGTCAACGTATGCGGTCTTTTACCGAAATCAACTATTTAGGAGTGTTTTTATAATGAAGCTTTCCCCTCTTCAGATCGCCAGATACCAGTATCAGCCCAAGCTGCCCGGTATGCTCAGAAACGGCATCTCCGAGATCTGCGTGAAGAACGGCAGTGCAACTGAAAGCGTTGCCAACCAGGATCAGATCAAGGCTCTGTTCCCCAACACCTACGGCAAGAATGAGATTACCTTCCAGAAGGGTCAGAACACTGCTGAGGATAAGAAGCAGGTCGTCGGTGTTGTCCTCTCCGGCGGTCAGGCTCCCGGTGGTCACAATGTTATCTGCGGCCTGTACGACGCACTGAAGCGCACCAATAAGGATAATGTCCTCTATGGCTTCAAGGGCGGTCCCAGCGGTCTGATCGAGGATGATTATCTGATTTTTGACGATGAATATATCAACCAGTACCGCAACACCGGCGGTTTCGATATCATCGGTTCCGGCAGAACCAAGCTGGAGACCGAAGAACAGTTCGCCATCGTGGCTGATGTCTGCAAGAAGCACGGCATCACTGCCATCGTCATCATCGGCGGCGACGATTCCAACACCAATGCCGCTGTTCTGGCTGAGTACTTTGCCGCCAACAACTCCGGCGTGCAGGTCATCGGCTGCCCCAAGACCATCGACGGCGACCTGAAGAACGACGATATTGAGTGCTCCTTCGGCTTCGATACCGCCACCAAGACCTATGCCGAGATCGTCGGCAACATTGAGCGTGATGCCAACTCTGCCAAGAAATACTGGCACTTCGTCAAGGTCATGGGCCGCTCCGCTTCCCATGTGGCTCTGGAAACTGCTCTGCAGACCCAGCCCAACATCTGCCTCATCGGTGAAGAAGTTGCTGAGAAGAAGCTGTCTCTGGCTCAGCTGACCGACTATATTGCTGACTCCGTCGCCAACCGTGCCGCCAAGGGCTGGAACTTTGGTGTTGCCATCATTCCCGAAGGCATCGTAGAGTTCGTTCCCGAATTCTCCGTGCTGATCGCTGAGATCAACGAGCTGCTGGCCGGCGAAAAGGCTGATAAGTTCAATGACCTGCCCACCTGGAAGGAAAAGTACGCTTTCATTGAGAATGGTCTGACCAAGGAATCCATGGCTGTTTTCGCTCAGCTGCCCGAAGGCATCCAGCAGCAGCTGTTCCTGGAGCGTGACCCCCACGGCAATGTTCAG
>JAZNNW010000044.1:0-65016 GCA_045580485.1 Candidatus Avilachnospira sp.
AATTTGTAAGAAAAAAAAAACACCCCGGCACAGCCGGCCTCTTTTTTTGCTTTCTTTTCTTTGGTCACCCAACCGACCACCTGCCCGGAAAGGACCACCGTATACAGAGAGAACAGCATTCTCTGCCAGGGAATATAGCTGGCAGACAGAAGCAGCACGGTCAGATCACTGATAAGATAAAAGGTGGGCAGCTGCATCTTTGTCAGCTTTCGGACACTCATGCCAAGGGCATCATCACCGCTGGGCGCACCGCCGTAGCGAATGGACAAACCACCGCCTCCGCCCACAAAGAAAGCGCCGATGGTAGCTGCCCAGAAGGGCATATCTGTCAATTCCGGCCAAAGGGGCGGCCACAGCTCACAGATGGCATAGGTGCCGGAAAAGGCTGCACCTGCCACGGCGGAATAGACAATAAACCGCCAACCCAGGACCTTCAGTCCAATGGCATAGCAGATCAAATTGAGAACAAAACCGGAAATAGCCGGCGACACATCGAACCAGTGCTCCAAAAGCAGGGTCATACCCAGCACGCCGCCCTCGGTCACATCGGCAAGGGCATGGATATTATAAAGGCCAAAGGCCTGAATGGCACCGCCGAGAGCCAAAAGCAGCCACGGCAGAACCTTTTTGCGGAAAAACACAGTCAAAACTCCTTTGATTTCGTTCCGATATTGTAATATGGCAGGCTGCAAAAGTCAAGTTTCCCCCTCTTTTCCTTGACAACCATTTGCCTGCTTCTTATAATTACTCTTTGCATAACACTTTTGTGAGGATTTTTTATGAGCTTCGGTTTTCGTCTGATCTTTCAGAGCATCCTTCTGGGCGTTGGGCTTGCCATGGATGCCTTTTCCGTTTCACTGGCAAACGGTCTCAATGAGCCCTGTATGAAAACCAGAAAAATGTGCGGCATTGCCGCTGTGTTTGCTGTGTTTCAGGCGCTGATGCCAATGATCGGCTGGATCTGCGTACATACCATCGTCCAGTATTTCCGATCTTTTGAAGTGCTGATCCCTTGGATCGCACTGATCCTGTTGGGTTATATCGGCGGAAAAATGCTGTTGGACGGTATCCGCAACAAAGATGAAGAATTCGTCTGCCACAATCTCAGCCTTTCCTTGCTGCTGGTGCAGGGCGTAGCCACCTCCATCGATGCCCTTTCCGTAGGCTTTACCATTGCCGACTACGATCTGATCTCCGCCCTGATTTCCGTGCTGCTCATCGCCATTGTGACCTTTATCATCTGCTTTGCAGGTCTTGCCATAGGCAAAAAGGCCGGCACCAAGCTGGCAGGTAAAGCAGGTATATTGGGTGGCAGTATTCTCATTTTCATCGGGTTGGAAATCTTCATTACCAGCTTCTTCTGAACATGAAAAGGACAACACCAATGGGTGTTGTCCTTTTCATCTGTTCAGCACATTTTTCTTCCATACATCCGACTTCCAACGGAAGTAGTGGCAAAGGGCACGAACGGCCTCGTCCATAAGTGTTGCAAGGAAGCAGCCGCTGAGTCCCATGCCCAAATGAAGGGCAAGCAGCCAGCTTCCGCCCACACTGACCAGCCAGCAAGACAGCACGCCCAGAATGGATGTAAACACAACATCCTTGGCGCAAACGAGTCCCGAATTTCCGTAGATATTATTAAACGCTCTCCACAGTTCAATGCCGATATCGATCACAAACAGGATCTTTGCCGCTGCGATGATGGACTGATCCTGCGTAAACAGGGACATGATCGATTCGCAGAACAGTAGAATCAGCAAAGAAAGCGAGAGGTTGAAACCGATGGCGATCCAGGCATTTTGCTTGATTAGTGCTTTTCCCTGTTCCAGCTTCCCCTGACCGAACAGGCGGCCCAGCATGACGGATGTGGCCGCAGAGAGAGAAAGAGAAAACACCGGCACATAGTTCAAAATGTTATTCACAAACACATTTGTATTGACCGCTGTGTTGCCAAGGGAAGCAATCATACCTGTGGTGATACTGACAGAGAGGGTCCAGGAAACGGAGCTGCACACACTGGGAAACCCAATCATCCATATTTTTTTGATCCGTTCAAGGCTGATACCCGGAACCAGTTTCATGCTTCCGGAGCAGGCAATCATCGCTGTAATGAGTGCAGCAGCCTGGCCAGCCACACCGGCCACAGACACACCGACGACCTTATTCCGGAACGGCAGCATATTGTTCACAACGAGTATGCACAGCAGAACATTGACGATACCCGACAGCAAATTGGAAAGCAGCACGCTGAATGTTCTGCCTATACACCGTAAAGCCGAAAGCACACAGCCCAAAACAGAGGTCAGGAACAATGTGACAGACCGAATTCGAAGATAGGTCACGGCATAGGTGTAAGTAATTCCTTCTATGTGATACAAAGACATAATAGAGGGAGCCAAAATACAGACCGCCAATCCAATCACGGCGGCACTTAAAAATGCAACAGACAAGGCCGAAGAAAACAGGCGCTGTGTCTCATGCTGATCGCCCCGACCCAAAGAATAGCTCATAAGGACCGCTGCGCCCAACGCAGAAAAGTTCAGCAGGGATGTCAGCACAGTGATCAGGGTCACGGTAATTCCAACAGCAGCAACTGCCTCAGAAGAGACTTTTGTAAGGGTAATTGTATGGATTGTATTCAGCAGCCGGGTGGAAATCTCCTGAACGATCAGAGGAAAAGCCAATCGCAGCAAGTTCAAAGAGCCACTCGGTCCGTCTATCTGCAAAATCAGTCTGTTTTTCATTGCCATCACCGTGTTTATTATAAAACATCTGCAAAATTATAAAATGACATCACACGGACAAATCCGGCTGCTATAAGTCGCTTAAACACAAATTTATTGCATTATGGCTGTAAGTTGCTATAATACCTTTGAGGTGATATTTTGATTTATTATCAAGGAAAAACCGATCAGCTGCCAAGGTTTCGCTTCTCCGGAAAAGAGCATCTAGTACCACCGACCATGCACAAATCCAGAACCACGGACTGCTGCATCCTTTACTACATCGTTTCCGGTCATCTGCTTTTGGAAGAGGATGGCCAACGGTTGGAGTTACTACCGGGCGATGTTTGTCTATTCGGAAAAGGCGAAATGCAAAGGCCTTTGGCTTGCAGTGAATGTGCGTACTATTTTCTCCACTTCGATATGCCGCTCATTGCCGCAGATATTGAAGACGAAACCGCATTGCTTACCGGAATCCGAAACCGCTTTCTTGCCGATGTAATTCATACGGAACCTCAGCAAAACGAACTTTTCCTTCCCAGACAGTTTCACCTCAGTGGAAAAGCCACAAAAAAGGAAATGGAAAAATATTTTGAGGCAAACGGCACAAAGGAACGTTTTCGAAAAAGAGAATACCATACGAGCATTTCGGCCATCCGACTCCTCGAGTTTCTAATCAATCTCTATCGGATCAATGCTGACCAAAAAATTGAAGCAGATCCTGTTGCGGAGAGCATTGTCTCATTCCTGGAAGAAAACTATTGGCAAAATATCACAGGACCGTTTTTAGAGGAGCATTTTCACTATAGCTTTGATTATCTCAACCGAAAGTTCAAAAGTGTCACCGGCAAGACCGTCTTCGCCTATCTGCGTGAAGTTCGTATCTCCAATGCCACCAAACTGTTGCAGATCAGTTCCCTGTCCGTCAGCGAGATTGCCCAGCAATGTGGATTTTGTGACCTTTACTATTTTTCCAGAGCCTACAAGAAAGAAACCGGAAAGGTACCGACCGCTGTCAGAACGCAAAAACCATCGGCATAGAGCCGATGGTTTTTCGTTACACAATATAGGGTTTGACCGCTTCCCAGACACGCTGGGCCACCACTTCCGGTGCAGCATTGGCATCGATAATTGCCACCCGCTCCGTATCCTTTGTCAGTTCAAAGGCCTTGAAGTAGTTTTTCCGAACAGCCAGAAGCCGTTCTTCCTTTTCATACAGCTCTGTATGGAGGCGGTTTTTGGCGATCCGCTCCAGAGCCACATCCACAGGAATATCCAGGAAGATATTTAAGGTGGGGCGAAGCAGCTCTGCGCTGAGGCGGTTGCACTCCATGACCCAGTTCATATCCATATCCACGCTGTTATAGGCATAGTTGGAAAAGTAATAGCGGTCGGTGACGACTGTAATACCCCGGTCAATCTCCTTGCACAGACCGTTGACTTCGTTGGTCAGATGATCCAGTCGGTCAGCGGCAAAAAGGCTGGTGATGACCCGTCCGTCAGCCTTCATACGACCGGTCAGAATCTGCCGCACCATGGTACCCACAGGACCTTCGGAGGGTTCACAGGTCTCATAGCACTTGAGCCCGTGATTTCGCAGCTGCTCCACGAGGGATTTGATCTGGGTACTCTTACCGGAGCCGTCAATGCCCTCAAAGGCAAAGAACAGACCTTTTTTTATATCATTCATATCTTATTCTTCCCGGAACACAAAGCCGTTTTCATCAGCCTGATCGATGATGGCCAGAGACTGAATATTGATACCGGCCTCACGGATTCGGTCGCCGCCATGCTGGAAGCCCTTTTCCACCGCAACGCCGATACCCACCAGTTCTGCACCGGCTTCCCGCACGATATCGCACAGGCCACGCATGGCTTCACCGTTGGCCATGAAATCATCCACGATCAGAACCTTATCATCCTTGCAGATCCAATCCTTGCTGACCAGCAGGGTGACCTTCTTTTTATAAGTATAGGAGAAAATATCGCTGGCATACAGACCGCCTTCGATATTATCGCTCTTGGCCTTCTTGGCAAAGACCATGGGAACACCGAATTCCTTGGCAGTGATGGTGCCGAGGGCAATGCCGCTGGCCTCAGCCGTCAGGATCATGGTGATCTCCTGATCGCCAAAGCGACGCTTGAATTCCTTTGCGATCTCCTCCATCATCTGTATGTCAATACGGTGGTTCAGAAAACCATCTACCTTGACGATATTGCCGGGCAGAATCTTACCTTCTTTGACGATTTTATCTTTCAGTAATTTCATGGGCCAGCCGCCTTTCTTTTGCTTTCATATATTATGCAAAAAAACTGTCGGAAAAGCAACCACCAATCCGACAATTTTTCTTTAAAACAGACCGGACACTGCAAACCAGACCGCAGGAAGTACCAACGCAGGCAGCATATTGCCCACTTTGATCCGGTCTTTCGTCAGTCCGAGGATATTCATACCGGTGCCAATGAGCATGACGCCGCCTACGGCGCTCATTTCCGTCACCACGGCAGCAGACAGGAACGGCTCCACCAATCCTGCCAGAAGGGTCAGTGCACCCTGATAGACCAGCACAGCAGCGCCGGAGAACAAAACGCCCACGCCCATAGTGGCAGCAAAGGTCACAGCCATAACGCCGTCCAATGCAGACTTGGCAAAGATGGTGCTGTAATCTCCTCTCAAACCTGCATCAAAGCTGCCCATAATGGCCATGGAGCCGACACAGAACAGCAGGCTTGCAGTGACAAAGCCCTCTGTGAACCGTCCTGCACCCTTTTTAGCCACCTTGGATTTCAGCCAGTCGCCCACCACATCCAGACGGTGTTCAATCTTCAATGCCTCACCGATGATCGCACCCACTGCCAGACACAAAATGACGATCAAAATATTGGAAGTGGTGATGGAACTGGTGATACCAATGACCATGACGCAAATGCCCAGAGCATTGACGACAGTCTTGGTATGTTCTTCCTTCAGCCGTCCGCCCAGAAGCAGACCCAGCAGACCTCCCAGAACCACAACGACGGCATTGACAACAGCAGCGATCATGAAAATTCCTTCTTTTGAAAAGATTAAAAGGGCTTCCAAAGCCCCAACATAGTTATCATAACACAAAATCCCAAAAAACGCCAGTAGAACATTTATCAGATTTTTTATTTATTTTGCGAATTTACAGGACAGAAAAATTATAGTATGCTGAAGCCACAAAGGAACTCCGCAAGGGAGTTAAGAATTTACCTACAGAAAGGACTGATTCCAATGTACAATGAAGACGCCACCAAACAATATGAAAGGAATGAGTCCCATGTACTGAGATGAGCCTTAGGGCCAGATCATAACGCTGCGGATGCGTGATCCGTTCAATATAAATGAGTATATTCGTTGATCGTCGGCTCACAGGCTCTCCGATAAGAGCTGTTTATATAGGAGACGAAAGGAAACAACAAATATAAATCAGCAAATTAAATCATTCAAAATACCAACTCCACCCACGGCCATCGGCCGTGGGTGTTCTTTTCTTTTATTTTTCGAAAAAAACACTTGCAAAACGAAAACAAGTGTGTTATCATACCATGGCGAATGAAATTAGAGGGCTATGCCCTTTTACCACACGAGAAAGAGGTGAACAACATGAAGGAAGGCATCCATCCCAACTACGAACAGACTACCATTCGTTGTGCGTGCGGCGAGGTGATCGAGACCGGTTCCACTAAGAAGGACATCCGCGTCGAAATCTGCTCCAAGTGTCACCCTTTCTATACCGGCAAGCAGAAGCTGGTTGACACTGGTGGACGTGTTGATCGTTTCAACAAGAAGTACGGTCTGAAGTAATTACCGTAGCCCGCACCCTATTGGTGCGGGCTTTTTTCATTTCTCATGAAAATCTTGGAGAATCTATGGAACCTTTGGAGAAAAAACAAATCGAAAAAGCCGTTTTGGTCGGTCTGAACGCCGGTATTTTCACCCGGGAAGAAAACGCCACAGAGGAAACTCTGGACGAACTGGAAGCACTGCTGGAAACAGCAGGCGGCTCCTGCACTGCCAAAGTCCTGCAAAACCGCCCCACACCCGATCCCCACAGCTTCATCGGCGAAGGCAAGGTGGAGGAAGTCAAGGAGCTGCTGGTCTCCACGGAGGCCAATATGGTGGTCTTTGACAACGACCTCTCCCCTTCCCAGCAGCGAGCTCTGGAGCAGATGACCGGCGTGATGGTCATGGATCGCAGCGGTCTGATTCTGGATATCTTTGCCCAGAGAGCAAAGACCAGAGAAGGCCGCCTGCAGGTGGAGCTGGCGCAGTATAAATATCTTCTGCCCCGTCTGACAGGCATGTGGACCCATCTGGAGCGGCAGGAAGGCAGCATCGGTACCAGAGGTCCCGGTGAGACTCAGCTGGAAACTGACCGCCGTCTGATCCGCAAGCGGATCCAGAAGCTGGAACAGGAACTGCAGGAGGTCCGAAAAATCCGCGGCGTCCAGAGAGAACGGCGGATCAAAAACTCCGTGCCTGTTGTGGCCATTGTGGGTTACACCAACGCAGGCAAATCCACCCTCCTCAACCATCTGACCGGTGCAGGCATCCCTGCCAACAACCGGCTCTTTGATACCCTGGATACCACCACCCGGCAGCTGAGCGTTTCGGACACCACCGATGTGCTTCTGTCGGATACGGTCGGTTTTATCGCCAAGCTGCCTCACCACTTGGTTGAGGCGTTTAAGGCCACACTGGAAGAACTCCAGTATGCCGATCTGCTGCTCCATGTGATCGATGCCTCTGACCCGGAACGGGAGATTCACATCGATGTGGTCAACAAGCTGATCGCACAGCTGGCGAAACCCGGTATCCCCGTCATTGAGGCTTATAATAAGGCCGATCTGGTAGAAGACGACGATATCCCCAGAGGCGAAAACCGACTGGGCATTTCTGCCAAAACCGGTATGCACATGGAAGAGCTGCTGCAGCTCATTGAAAAGAACCTCAACAAGGGTCTCATCAAGGCCACTTTCCTGCTGCCCTATGCCATGGGTGGCATGGTGGACACCCTTCACTCTCAGGCAAAGGTGCTCTCTACCGAGTATCTGGCTGAGGGTATTCAGGTGGAAGCCATCTGCGATGTTGCCCTCTACGGCAAACTGCGTGATTATCTGGCACAGGAGTAACCATGGACGAGTATTTGATCCCAACCAAAGAAGCAGAAGCGGAATTTATCGAAAAGCGTTCCCGATTCATCGGTCATATCCGCCCTGTGGAGACCGAGGAGGAGGCGCTGGAATTCCTCCGGGAAAAACGGGAAAAATATTGGGATGCCGCCCACAATGTCTATGCCTACATTATCAAGGACGGTCCCACCCGATTTTCCGATGCCGGTGAGCCCGGCGGCACTGCCGGCATGCCCACGCTGCAGGTTCTGCAAAGAGAAGGGCTTTACAATGTATGCTGCGTGGTGACCCGGTATTTCGGTGGAATCCTTTTAGGCGCAGGCGGCTTGTTCCGTGCCTACGGTCACGGTGCCAAAATCGCCGTAGATGCCGCCGGCAAATCCATGAAACGGGTCTGGGATGTGATCTATCTCCCTGTCCCCTATTCCTGGTATGAGCGGATGAAGCAGGAAGTTTCCGCCTACGAAGGCATTATCCGGGATACCCAGTACGGCGCCGATATTGAATTGGAAGTTTTAACACCCACAGCCAAAACCAAGGCATTCCTTGACCGGGTGGTGGATATCTCTGCCGGTACACTGGATGGTATGATCACCGGACAGGAATATATTGCATTTCCCATCGAAAAACAGTTCTAAGGGTCGAATATTGGACATATAATAGAGTATCATGGAGGTGAGGACCATGACCATACGGGAATATCTGGAACAGGCGGAATTTGATCAGCTGGCTCCCCATGCCCAGAAAGCAGCCCAGACCAAGGGTCGTGCCTGGGCGCAGGAGGAGGGCGATGTCCGCACCTGCTATCAGCAGGATACAGACCGTATCGTTCACAGCAAGGCTTTCCGCCGCCTCATGCATAAAACACAGGTGTTTCTGCAGCCGGAGGGCGATCATTACCGCACCCGCATGACCCATACCATCGAAGTCAGTCGCATTGCCCGTACCATTGCCAGAGCTTTGCGCCTCAACGAGGATCTGACAGAAGCCATTGCCCTCGGTCACGATTTGGGTCATACGCCCTTCGGTCATGCCGGAGAAGTGGCGCTTTCCGAGATCACCGGCATCCCCTTCTGCCACAACGAGCAGTCTTTGCGTGTGGTGGACAAGCTGGAAAAGGACGGTCGCGGTCTCAACCTGACCTACGAAGTCCGCATGGGTATTCTGGGTCACACCGGCGATCAGATTCCCGAGACCTGGGAAGGACAGATCGTCCGTACCTCTGACCGCATCGCCTATATCAACCACGATCTGGATGATGCCATCCGGGCAGGTCTGCTGTCGGAGCAGGACATCCCCAGGGAGATCTCCTATGTGTTGGGCGAAAGCCACAAGGAGCGCATCAACACCCTTGTGACCAACATGATCGCCACTACCACTGCCACCGGTAAGCTCTCCATGAGCCCGGAGGTCGCTGAGGCTATGGACAAGCTCCGGTCATTCCTCTTCAAGCAGGTCTACCGCAACCCCGTTGCCAAGGGCGAGGAGGTCAAAGCCAGAGGAATCATTCAGGCGCTGTATACATATTATTCCAACTACCCCGAAAAGCTGCCGGCAGATTTCGTGCCTCAGCTGGACTTTGACGGAATGGACCGTGTCATCTGCGATTACATCGCCGGTATGACCGACAAATACGCCGTCTATAAATACGAGGAGATTTTCATCCCCTCCGCATGGCAGCAGAGATAGTAAGCTGCCGGAAAACTTAACGAAAGGAGGTTTCTGTTTTGGCATTTCCACCTGCATTTCTGGACGAACTGTCCGCACGAAATCCCATCGATGATGTGGTGGGACAATATGTGGCTCTGACCCGCCGGGGCAGCAACCTCTTCGGCCTCTGCCCCTTCCACAGCGAAAAAACAGCATCCTTCTCCGTGGCACCGGACAAGAACATTTACTATTGCTTCGGCTGCCACAAGGGCGGCGGTCCCGTCAACTTCATTATGGAAGTGGAGGGACTGGATTTCCCCGATGCCGTTCGCTTTCTGGCAAAAAAGTCCGGCATGGAAGTGCCGGAGGACAGAGAAAACCAGTCTACATACCGCAAACAGGAACGGCTTCGTGCCCTGTGCAAAGAGGCCGCCCGTTACTTCCATGAACAGCTGAACGGACCTGCCGGACAGCCTGGTCGGGACTACATTGTAAAGAGGGGCCTTTCCAAATCAATCGTTACCCGGTTCGGTCTGGGCTATGCACCGGAGGGTTGGAGCGGACTTCTGGATAGTATGACGAAAAAAGGTTATACCAAAGAAGAACTTTTAGAGGCAGGTCTGGTGCTGAAAAGCCAGAAAGGCAGTCTCTATGACCGTTTCCGCAACCGGCTCATGTTCCCCATCATCGATATCCGAGGCAATGTCATTGGTTTCGGCGGCAGAGTTTTGGACGACTCCAAGCCCAAATACCTCAACTCCCCCGAGACCATTATTTTCAACAAAAGAAAGAATCTGTTTGCCCTCAATGTGGCACGAAAGAGCAATGCCGGACGGATCATCCTTACAGAAGGTTATCTGGACGCCATCGCCCTGCACCAGTACGGCTTCGACTGTGCTGTGGCATCTCTGGGGACTGCCTTCACAGAAGAACATGCCCAGCTTCTTGCCAAGCATACCAATCAGGTGGTGCTGACTTACGACGGCGACGAGGCCGGTCAGAACGCCACCCGGCGGGCCATTCCCATGCTGGAAAAAGCCGGTCTGCAGGTGAAGATCCTGCGGATGCAGGGTGCAAAAGACCCGGATGAATTCCTGAAAAAATACGGCGCAGACCGCTTCCGTGTCCTGCTGGATCAATCGGAGAATCAGGCGGAATACCGTCTGGTAAGCCTCCAGAGCAAATTCGACCTGTCTCAGGATGAACAGAAAGTCCAGTTTTTGAAAGAAGCGGCAGAGCTGATCTCCACCTTCACTTCCTCCGTCAGCCGGGAAGTCTACGGCAGACGGGCAGCAGAAGCTGCAGGCATCACGCCGGAGGCCATGCAGCATGAGATCGGCAGAGCCTACCGCCGCAGAAAGCAGCGGGAGCAGAAAAAGCAGGAGCAGGCCGACCTGGATCTGCGGAGTCAGATTCAGCCCAAGGGCAAAGGTTTAACCTATCAGAATCCCAAATCTGCCAGAGCCGAGGAGCAGCTTTTGACTCAGCTTCTCACCGATCCCAGTCTGTTTTCCGAGCTGAAGCTGCTGCCGGAGCAGTTCTCCTCTCCCCTGCTGGGCAAGGCATACCGGCTGCTGCAGGATTGCTGGAAACAGCAGCGCCATGTGGATCTGGCTGCCTTGCAGGGCGAGTGTTCCCCGGAGGAAATGAGCCACCTGACAGCTCTGACAGAGAAATACAAGGATCTGGCGTCGGATCAGGTGGCGCAGGATTGCGCCCGTGTGATCCGCACAGAGTACGAAAAGTCCCTGCGAACCGGCGAAGATGCCCTCATGGCCATGCACGCCAGATTGCAGGAGAAAAAGAGATACGGAGGTTGACCCTATGGAAAAAGCAATGGAACAACTGAAAGCCATGTCCCTCAGCGAAGAGAACGAAAATAAGCTGAAAACGCTTTTGACCGAAGGCAAAAAAGCCGGTAAAGTCTCCTCCAAGCAGCTGATTGAAACTTTGGATTCCGTTCAGGCCACCGATGAGCAGGCAGAGCAGTTTTATGATCTGCTGGATGCCCTGAGCATTGAGATCGATGTGGCAGATGTGATGGATCTGCTGACACCGGAATTGCTGGACGATGAACTGCCCACAGAAGAAGAGCTCCGTGAAACAGAGACAGAGCCTGTGGAAGAGGATCTCCCCGTAGATACAGGTCTCAAACTGGATGATCCTGTTCGGATGTATCTCAAGGAGATCGGAAAGATTCCCCTTTTGAGTGCAGAGGAAGAGCTGGAGATCGCCGAGCGCATGAGCAAAGGCGATGCAGAAGCACGGCGGATCTTGACGGAGGCCAATCTGCGGCTGGTCGTCTCCATTGCCAAGCGTTATGTGGGCAGAGGCATGCAGCTGCTGGATCTGGTGCAGGAGGGCAATCTGGGACTTCTGAAGGCCGTGGAAAAATTCGACCACACCAAGGGCTTCAAGTTTTCCACCTATGGTAGCTGGTGGATTCGTCAGGCCATTACCCGTGCCATTGCCGATCAGGCCCGTACTATCCGCATCCCGGTACACATGGTGGAGACCATCAACCGTGTCATCCGCACCTCTCATTCCATGGTGCAGCGACTGGGCAGAGAGCCTACCACCACTGAGATCGCAGAGGAAATGAAGCTGGATCCTTCCAAGGTAGAGGAGATTCTCAAAATCGCACAGGAGCCTGTGTCTCTGGAGACTCCCATCGGCGAGGAAGAGGACAGCCATCTGGGCGACTTCATTCAGGATGAAGAGGCCTCCCAGCCTGCAGAAGCCGCTTCCTACACCCTGCTGCGGGAACAGCTGGAGGATGTGCTCCGGTCTCTGACTCCCAGAGAGGAGCAGGTCCTGCGGATGCGGTTCGGTCTTGTGGACGGAAAATCCCACACATTGGAGGAAGTAGGCAAGGAATTTGATGTGACCAGAGAGCGTATCCGCCAGATCGAATCCAAGGCCCTGCGGAAGCTCCGTCACCCCAGCAGAAGCAAGAAACTGAAGGACTTCCTCACCTGATAACCGAAAGTTTTTCTTGACAATCCACGAAAAATCCGTATGATATCAACAGTATGATCTTAAGGAAACGGAGGATCCTATTATGTTTGAAAAAATCGCTAAGTATCTGTCCGAAGAGATGGACATTCCCATGGAAGACATCACCCCCGACACCACCTTTGAGAGTCTGGGCATCGACTCCCTGGACACCGTTGAGATGGTCATGGATCTGGAAGACGATCTGGGCATCGAACTGGAAGTGGAAGAAAAGATCGCCACCATCGGCGAACTGGTCGCTTTTGTGGAAAGCAAACTGTAATCAAATAATAATTGAATAAATCGTTTTGTCACAGGCCCGGCCTGTGGCAAGGCTGCACTAGTCGGGGAGATAGCGGTGCCTTGTGACCTGCAATCCGCTACAGCAGGGATGAATTCCCAACCGAGGGTGCATACTGTATCGTCTGACCCAAGTAAGCGGTGTTGAGGATTCGGTCTCGCGCAATGCGGTCCCGTGAACCATGTCAGGCGGGGAACCGAGCAGCATTAAGCGGATCTCTGCATGTGCCGTGAGGATGCCGTTTCTGAGCTGGCTGCGTGGGTAACGGGTATGGTATGTATTCGAAGAAGGGTGTGCAGTCTTGCCACAGGCCGGACTTTTTGGCTAAAAAATACCCTCTTGTACTTTTCTTCCAAATCGGTTACAATATAGAAACAAAACTATGCGCATTTGAATTTAAGGAGGTTCCTGTATGATTCGTCTTTCTACAGACTTGGGTCTGATTGCAGTGGACAGTGATGTATATACCAATCTGGCAGGCTATGCCGCCACCAACTGTTTCGGTGTCAAGGGCATGGCTGTCCGTTCCATGACCGACGGTCTGGTCCACCTGCTTCGCCGTGAAGCCATGGGCAAGGGCGTAAAGGTCTCTTTCTGTGATGACGGTTCCATCGTCATCGACCTGCACATCATGGTTGACCGGGGCATCAACATCGCTGCCATCGGTGAAGCCATCATCAGTGAAGTGAAATACAATGTCGCAAAATCCACCGGTACGGATGTGAAGGCCGTCAATGTCTATGTGGATTCCATTACTGCCGACTGATACATGGAGGGAATTGCATTGAGACTGACCATTGACGGTGCGGCTTACCGGAAGATGATCCTTTCCGCCGCCGCATCCATCGAGATCCACAAACAGAAGATCAATGATCTGAATGTCTTTCCTGTCCCCGACGGTGATACGGGCACCAATATGTCCATGACCCTGAACACCGCCGCACAGGATTTGAAAAAAGCCGACTGCCCCACCCTCACCAAGGCCGCAGACATCGCCGCATCTGCCATGCTGAGAGGTGCCAGAGGCAACTCCGGTGTTATCCTCTCCCTGCTGTTCCGTGGCTTCTCCAAGGCACTGAAGGGCTGCGAGGAGGCCGACGGTGTCATGCTGGCAGAAGCCATCAACGGCGGTGTCAAGGCTGCCTATAAGGCTGTTATGAAGCCTGCCGAAGGCACCATTCTGACTGTTTCCCGTCTGGCAGGCGAGGCTGCCGCCGAATTTGCCGCAGAAGAACCCGGTGTCGAGGCCACCTTGGTCCATGCCATTGAGGCTGGCAAAGAGGCCCTTGCCAACACCGTCAATCAGAACCCTGTTCTGAAAAAGGCCGGTGTTGTGGACGCAGGCGGTATGGGCTTCATCACCATTCTGGAAGGTATGCTGGCCTCCCTTCGCGGTGAGGATGTGGTCGTTCCCGATGGTCTGGAGGAAGCCAAGGAGTCTGCCGACTTCGCTGCCCTCACCGATGAGGACATTACCTTCACCTTCGATACGGTCTTTATCGTCCGTAGGAACGAAACCACCGATATTGACGCCTACCGTGCCTATCTGAACACCATCGGTGACAGTCTGGTCATCGGTGAAGACGATGATGCCTTCAAGGTCCATGTCCATACGGATATCCCCGGTGAGGTGATCTCCGAAGCACAGAAATACGGCGTGCTGGAACTGGTAAAGATCGAAAATATGCGTACCCAGTACGAGGATATGGCTGCCGGCAAGGCGCCTCAGAGCACCGATGATCTGGACAAGGTCGAGGAAGAACTGGAAGCCAACACTGTGGCTGCTCCCGAAAAGAAGTACGGCATCGTCTCCGTCTGTGCCGGTGAAGGTCTGGCCTCCGTCTTCAAAGACCTGGGCGCTGATGGCATCATTCAGGGCGGACAGACTATGAACCCCTCCACGGAGGACATTCTGACCCAGATCAACCGCACCCCTGCAGAAGTGGTCTTTGTTCTGACCAACAACAAGAACATCATCATGGCCGCTGAGCAGACCGTCAAGCTGACGGAAAAGAAGGTCATCGTCATCCCCAGTAAGACCGTTCCTCAGGGCATCACCGCTCTGCTGAACTTCGATCCCGATCAGGATGAAGATGCCAACACCGCCGCCATGACCGAATCTCTGGCCTCCGTCACCACCATGCAGATCACCTATGCCGCAAGAAATTCCGATTTCGACGGCCGTGATATCAAGGAAGGCGACTACCTGGGTCTCTACAACGGTGCTCTGCTGGACACCACTCCCGATGTGGCAGACCTGCTGAAGCAGATGGCACAGAAGGTGGCCGAAAGCGGCTGCGAGTTTATCAACATCTTCTTCGGCGTCGACATCACCGAGGAACAGGCACAGCAGGCCCAGGAGATTTTCTCCGCCAACTGCCCCGGTGCAGAAGTCAATCTGCTCAACGGCGGTCAGCCTGTGTACTATTACCTCATTTCTGCTGAATAAATTACCAAAACAGACGCATGAATCCTTCATGCGTCTGTTTTTTCTGTAAAATATACAATTATTCATGCATAAACGCCTTGACATTTTTTGCCTGCGGTGGTAGCATATATGGGCTATAAAGCAAAACACGAAAAGAGGTAATTTGAAAATGAAAAAGATCATTGCTCTGGCTCTGGTTATCGTTCTGGCTTTCAGCCTGGTAGCCTGCGGCTCCAAGGGTGCTGCCACTGCTACCGAAGGTAAGCTGACCATGGCTACCAACGCGCAGTTCCCTCCCTATGAGTACTACGAAGGCGAAGAGATCGTCGGTATCGACGCTGAGATCGCCGGTGCCATTGCTGACAAGCTGGGTCTGGAACTGGTTATCGAAGACATGGAGTTTGACTCCATCATCGAAGCTGTCAAGGCCGGCAAGGCCGACATGGGTCTGGCTGGCATGACCGTCACCCCCGAGCGCCAGGAAACTGTTGACTTCACCGCTACCTACGCTACCGGCGTGCAGGTGGTCATCGCCGCTGCAGACAACGAGACCATCGCAGGCACCAATGCTGATCTGGCTCTGGTCGATGCCGAAGGCAATGTGCTGGAAGGCACTGTGATCGGCGTTCAGAGAAACACCACCGGCGACCTGTATACCACTTGGTACATGGAAGACCTGGGTCTGGCTACCATCGACCGTTACAGCAAGGGCGCTGACGCTGTCCAGGCTCTGCTGACCGGCAAGGTTGACTGCGTTGTTATCGACAACGAGCCCGCTAAGGCTTTTGTTGCTGAGACTGAGGGTCTGAAGATTCTGGAGACTGAGTATGTTCTGGAAGAGTATGCCGCTGCCATGAGCAAGGACAACACCGAGCTGTATGAGGCTGTCAACGCTGCTCTGGAAGAGCTGATTGCCGACGGTACCGTCGCTGCTATCATCGAAAAGTACATCCCCGCTGAATAAGTGTATCTCGAATGAGGGTTCAGTATCCTGAGCCCTCATTCTTTTAAGGAGTTGAACCAATGAATAAAGTCACCCCTTTGATGATGTGGCAAGAATTGGCACCGATGTGGATGCAGAATTTGCCGGAATGGCTGGAAGACATCTTCTTTAATGTTTATAAGTGCTTCCTGTTTGAAGACCGGTACATGATGTTCATCAAGGGTCTTGGCAATACCCTGCTGCTGACTTTCTTTGCTCTGCTGATCGGTATCGCACTGGGTATCGTCGTTTCCCTGATCCGTGTGACCTGGGACAAAAACAGCGCCGAAATGAGCGGTTTCCCCAAGTTCATCCTACGGATCGCCAACGCCATTTCCAAGGTCTATCTGACTGTCATCCGCGGCACGCCTGTGGTCGTGCAGATTTTGCTGCTGAACTTCGTTGTGTTTGCAGCAAGCCGCAATAAGATTCTGGTGGGCTGCCTGTGCTTCGGTATCAACTCCGGCGCATATGTGGCTGAGATCTTCCGCAGCGGTATCATGTCCATCGACATCGGTCAGATGGAAGCCGGACGCTCTCTTGGCTTCGGTTACATCCCCACCATGTGCCACATTATCCTGCCTCAGGCATTTAAGAATGTGCTGCCTCCCCTGTGCAATGAGTTCATCGTTCTGCTGAAGGAGACTGCCGTGGTCGGCTACATCGGCCTCAGCGATCTGACCTACGCAGCCAGCACTGTCGGCGGCGCTACTTACGAGTATCTGTTCCCCCTGCTGCTGGCAGCCATCATCTATCTGATCATGGTCATTCTGTTCACCAACCTGGTGGAGAGACTGGAAAGGAGGCTGCGTACCAGTGAGCGCTAATTGCATCATTCAGGCAGACAATGTCTGTAAGTATTTTAAGGGCGATGAGATCAAGGCACTGGACGGCGTGTCTCTGGATATTGAAAGAGGCGAAGTGGTCGTTGTCATCGGTCCCTCCGGCTCCGGCAAGTCCACTTTCCTGCGCTGCCTCAATCTGTTGGAAGTTCCCACTGACGGACAGATTCTGTTCAGCGGCGTAGATATCACCGATAAGAATGTGGATATCAACATCCACCGTCAGAAGATGGGCATGGTGTTCCAGCACTTTAACCTGTTCCCCCACATGACGCTGCTGCAGAATTTGACCCTCGGACCCATTAAACTGCTGAAGAAGACCAAGGCCGAAGCCGAGGAAAAGGCCATGGCGCTGTTGGAGCGTGTTGGTCTGGCAGACCGTGCCGATGCCTATCCCAGCCAGCTTTCCGGCGGTCAGAAACAGCGTGTGGCCATCGTCCGTGCCCTGGCTATGGAACCGGAAGTCATGCTCTTTGACGAGCCCACCTCCGCTCTGGATCCTGAAATGGTCGGCGAAGTTCTGGATGTTATGAAGGAACTGGCCAGAGAAGGTATGACCATGGTGGTCGTCACCCATGAAATGGGCTTTGCCCGTGAAGTGGGCAGCCGTGTGGTCTTTATGGATCAGGGCAAGCTGGTGGAGCAGGGCTCCCCTGCCGAGATTTTCGAAGCTCCCAAGAACCCCAGACTGCAGGATTTCCTTGCAAAGGTTCTTTAATCAGCACTATGTACAAAAGGTCGGGCTTGCGCCCGGCCTTTTTTGGTCCTTATTGCTTCTTTACATTAACTCTTTACCATGCTAAAATACTATCGTGCTAAGGAAGAAAGCACAACGAACAAAATTATTTGGAGGAAAGAAAAATGAAAAAGCTGATTGCTCTGCTTCTGGCAGTTCTGATGATCGTTTCCCTGGTCGCCTGCGGCGCCAAGGAAGCCCCCGTGGAAGAAGCTCCCGTCGAGGAAGCTCCTGTGGAAGAAACTCCCGTTGAAGAAGCTCCCGTGGAAGAGACCGACTCCGATCTGGCCTATGTGACCGAAAATGGCAAGATGCTGGTTGGTATCACCATCTACGAGCCCATGAACTACTATGACGAAGCCGGCGAGCTGACCGGTTTCGACACCGAGTTCGCTCAGGCTGTCTGCGAGAAGATGGGTCTGGCTGCTGAATTCGTCGAGATCAACTGGGACACCAAGGAAGTGGAACTGGCCGCCAAGAGCATTGACTGCATCTGGAACGGCATGACCATCACCGAAGACCGTCTGGCCAACATGAGCATCTCCGATCCCTATGTCAAGAACGCTCAGGTTATCGTGGTCAAGGCTGACAGCGAAGTTGCTGCTACCGCTGATCTGGTTGGCAAGACTGTGGTTGCTGAAATGGGTTCCGCCGGTGAAGCTCAGATTTCCGGTGAAGACGCTGAAGAAAATCTGGCTCAGTCCGACTATGTCGGTGTTGCCAAGCAGACCGACTGCCTGATGGAAGTCAAGGCCGGCACTGCTGATGCAGCTGTTCTCGACTGGACTCTGGCTAAGTCCATGGTCGGCGAAGGCACTGACTTTGCTGATCTGAAGATCCTCGAGGGCGTGGAACTGGCTACCGAAGAATACGGTATCGCCTTCCGTCAGGGCAGCGATGTGACCGCCGCTGTCAACGCTGTGATCGCTGAGCTGGTTGCCGATGGCACTCTGCCCGCACTGGCTGAGAAGTACGGTCTGGCTCTGGCTCCTGCCATCGCCGGCGAATAAGGAATTTGACCTCTGAAAAATGGAGGCAGGCGGTATTTACCGCCTGCCCCTATTTGTGTGTTTAGGAGATACATATATGAATGCAATGGTCATTATCAAACGGCTGCTGGAAAGCTCCGTTATTAACTTAGAGATCTTTTTTGTTACCCTTGCTCTGGGTCTGCCTTTGGGTTTGATTATTTCCTTTGGCACCATGAGCAAGTGGCGTCCTTTCTCTTTCCTTCTTTCTGTAAAGACCAAAGAAACTTTTATGCAGAAGGTGCTGAATTTCTTTGGCAATCTTCGCCCCATTCATGATATCACCGCTATTTTTGTATGGATCATCCGCGGCACTCCCCTGATGCTGCAGGTCATCATCGTCTTTTATGGTCCCGGTCTCATCTGGGGCGGCGAGGCCATGGGCAGACTGGAAGCAGCTCTGGTTGCTTTCGTCATCAACTATGCCTGCTACTTCTCCGAGATTTTCCGTGGCGGCATCCAGAGCATGCCCGTCGGTCAGAGAGAAGCCGGTGAAGTGCTGGGTATGACCAAGACGCAAATTTTCTTCAAGGTCACGCTGGTGCAGATGGTCAAGCGAATTGTACCCCCCATGGGCAACGAGTTTATCACGCTGGTCAAGGATACCTCCCTTGCCAGAATTATCGCCAACAAGGAAATCATCATGATGGCACAGGAATACGCCTCCTCCAAGGCGCTGATCTGGCCTCTGTTCTCCACCGCTGTTTTCTTCCTGGTCGCCTGCGGCATTTTGACCATTCTGCTCAATGTGGCTGAGAAGAAGCTGGACTACTTCAGAATGTAAGGAGGGTCGGAACATGGAAATGCTTAAAGTATCGCACATTCAGAAGTCCTTTGGAAGCACCGAGGTTCTGACAGATATCTCCTTCAGCATTGAAAAGGGACAGTCTTTGGCCATCATCGGTTCCTCCGGTTCCGGCAAGACCACCTTGCTGCGCTGTCTCAACTTCCTGGAAACCCCCGATCAGGGCACCATCTGCGTGGACGGTAAGGAAATTTTCGATGCCAGCACCCATGCCAAGCTCTCTGAAAAGGAGATCCGCAAGAACCGACTCCGCTTCGGTCTGGTGTTCCAGAGTTTCAATCTGTTCCCCCAGTATACTGCCTTGCAGAATGTCACTCTGGCAAGCCAGCTTCTGGCTAAAGAACGCCCCGATTACAAGACCAACAAGAAGGAAATTCTGGAGGAGATCCAGCAGAGAGGCAAAGAACTTCTGACCCAGGTGGGTCTGGAAGACCGCATGGAAAACTATCCCCATCAGCTCTCCGGCGGTCAGCAGCAGCGTGTGGCCATTGCCCGTGCCCTGGCTCTGAACCCCGATATTCTCTGCTTTGACGAGCCTACATCTGCCCTTGACCCTGAGTTGACCGGTGAAGTTCTGAAGGTCATCCGCTCTCTGGCTGACCGGAAGATGACCATGATCATCGTCACCCATGAAATGGCCTTTGCCCGTGATGTTGCCGATGAGATCATCTTCATGGATGGCGGCGTCATCGTGGAGCACGGCCCTGCCAAGGAAGTCATCGACAATCCCAAAGAGGAGCGCACACGGCAATTCCTCGCCCACTACAACGAAGCAAACTGATATTTTCAGCCCTCCCGAAAACGGGAGGGCTGTTGTCTTGACTGCTGCCTGAAACAGCAGTAAAATAGACAGAAAGAAACGAGGTGACTGCCATGAAGAAAATCGAAGTGGAAAAGGCCGTGGGTATGACCCTGTGCCATGATATCACCGCCATGCGGGATGGCTTTAAGGGTGCTGCTTTCAAGCGTGGGCATGTCATTACCCCTGAGGATATCCCTGCCCTGCTGGATCTGGGCAAGCGGACAGTGTTCATTTGGGAAGACCATGCAGGAGAAATCCACGAAGAAGATGCCGCCCTGCGTATGGCTGCCATGTGCCCTGTGGAAGCGGCCCATTATACAGAGCCTTCCGAGGGCAAGGTTTTGCTTCTTGCAGATCAGAGAGGCATGCTCCGGGTGGACACAGATTTGCTGAAAGCAGTCAATTCCATCGGAGACATCACTATCGCCACACTGCCGGACCACTACCCCGTGGAGGAAGGCGCACGGCTTGCCTCCATGCGGATCGTACCTCTGGTCACCCAAGAGACGCAGATCGAGCAGGCAGAAGCCCTCTGCAAGGATCGTCCTCTGCTCCGTCTGCTGCCCTACAAGCAGAAGAAAATCGGTGTCATCATTACCGGTTCGGAGATCTACAACGGACGGATACAGGATAAATTCGAGCCTGTGGTGCGGGCAAAGATGGAACACTATCCTGCGGAAATTCTGGGCGTGACCATCTGTGACGACGATCCCCAAATGCTCATCGACGCTGCAAAGGGATATTTGGACAAAGGTGCAGATTTCCTCATTTTCACCGGCGGTATGTCCGTAGACCCTGATGACATCACCCCCTCTGCCATCGGCAAACTGGGTGCAGATATCATCAGTCACGGCGTTCCCTCTCAGCCCGGCAACATGACGCTGGTAGCCTACTTGGGCGATGTGCCTATTCTGGGCGTACCCGGGGCTGCCATCAAGCTGCCCACCACTATTTTTGATGTGCTGCTGCCCCAGATCTTCGCCGGTGAAAAGCTGACAAAAGAGGATTTGATCCGCTTGGGTGACGGCGGTCTGTGCCAGCTCTGCAAGACCTGCCACTACCCCAACTGCACCTTTGGAAGGTACTGATATGCTGCTTGACTTTGCGCCCATGGAGGGCATCACAGGCGCTGCCTTCCGACAGCTGCACCACAAGCATTTCTCCGGTGTGGACCGGTATTATACCCCGTTCCTTTCCCCCACTGCCGACCGGCGGTTTACCCCCCGGGAGCAGCGGGAATTCTATCCGGAGTTTAACGAGGGCATTCCTCTCATTCCTCAGATTTTGACGAAAAATGCCGAGGATTTTCTCTGGGCTGCCGGAGAACTTCATGCCATGGGCTATGAAGAAGTGAACCTCAACGCAGGCTGCCCTTCGGGGACTGTCACCGCCAAGGGAAAAGGCGCCGGGCTGCTGGCAGACACCAAGGCATTGGATGCGTTTCTCAATGAAATTTTCTCCCACGCACCCTGTAAAATTTCCATTAAGACCCGACTTGGCATGAACGACCTGGAGGAGTTTGAACCGATTCTCGAAATCTACAACCGCTATCCCCTCTCCGAGCTGATCGTCCATCCCCGGGTGCGGAAAGATTTTTATCGCCATCCCGTACGACAGGAATTTTTTGAAATTGCCTATAAAAAAAGCAAGAACCCCATCAGCTACAACGGCAGTATCGTGACCAAAGACGACTTTGAATCCTGCAGGGAGAAGTACCCAAAATTGAATGCCATTATGGTCGGACAGGGTCTTTGCTCCGATCCTTTTCTGGCCGAAAAGGTGAAATTTGGTTCAAAAACGGATAAAAACCGTCTCAAAATTTTCCATGATGCGCTGTTTTTTTCCTATTCCGAGCTGTTTCAGAGCAAAAATAATGCCGCTCAACGGATGAAAGAGCTCTGGTTTTACTGGCTTCGGCTCTTTGCTGACAGCCAGAAACACGGCAAACAGCTGATGAAATCCCGCAGCGCAGAAGAATACCTCACCGCCGTCTCCAACATCTTCCGTGACTTGGAGATTCTTCCCGAAAGTACCGGTGAATGGTAACAAAAGGAGAACACCATGAATAGAAAACCCCTCGATAAAACCAAGGCCGGTTGGTGGAAATCCGCCGTCTTTTATCAAATTTACCCCAAGAGCTTTCAGGATACCACCGGCACCGGCATTGGTGACCTGCAGGGCGTTATTTCCCGGCTGGACTATCTGGAACAGCTGGGTATTGACGGCATCTGGCTCTCCCCTGTCCAGGCTTCTCCTCAGGTCGACAATGGCTACGACATTTCTGACTACTGCGCCATTGATCCCATGTTCGGCACCATGGAGGATATGGAACAGCTGATCTGTGAAGCTAAAAAGCGGGGTATTTCCATCATTCTGGATTTGGTTCTGAACCATTGCTCCGATCAACACCCCTGGTTTCAAGAGGCTTTGAAGGACAAAAACAGTCCCTATCATGATTATTTTATCTGGCGGGACGGCACACCGGACTGTCCTCCAAACGATATGCAGGCCAACTTCAGTCTTCCTGCCTGGGAATGGTCGGAAAAAGCACAGAAATGGTATTTCCACCAGTATGCCATTCAGCAGCCGGATCTGAACTGGGAAAATCCCAATATGCGCCGGGAGCTTTACAACAGCATTCGTTTCTGGGTGGACAAGGGCATCGAGGGCTTCCGTCTGGATGTCATCGACCAGATCGCCAAAGAGCCGGACAGGAAAATCGATATCAACGGTCCCAGACTCCACGAATATCTCCGGGAGCTTTCCCGGGAGGCCTTCTGTGAGGAAGGTTTGGTAACCGTAGGCGAGACCTGGGGTGCGGACACAGAACGTGCCAAACTTTACAGTGCTCCTGATTGCAGTGAGCTGTCTATGGTATTCCAGTTCCAGCATCATGTTCTGGACTTTGGCGAAAGCCAATGGGACCCCATTCCGCTGCCCCTGACCAAGCTGAAAGCCTGCTACTGCCATTGGCAGCAGGAACTTCACGGCGTAGGTTGGAACAGTCTGTTCCTCAACAATCACGATATGCCCAGAATCGTCTCCCGCTGGGGCAATGACCGGGAGTACCGGGTAGAATCCGCCAAGATGCTGGCCACTATGCTCCATGGCATGGAGGGTACCCCTTACATCTATCAGGGCGAGGAGCTGGGTATGACCAACATCTGCCTGCCGGAAGAAAAGCATGTGGATATCGAGACCCTCAATCTTTACAAGAAGCGCAGAGAACTGGGCTATGATGAGGCCTCCATTCAGCGCTCCATTGATGCCAGAAGCCGTGACAACACCCGAACTCCCATGCAGTGGACAGCCGGTCAAAACGCCGGTTTTACGGAAGGAACACCATGGCTGACCGTGAACCCCAACCATACCGAAATCAATGCAGAGGCCGCTCTTTCCGACCCCAATTCTATTTTCCACTACTATCGGAAACTGATCGAGCTGAGAAAGACCTACGACATTTTCCGGGAAGGCACTTTCTCCCTCCTCTGTCCCGAAGACGAGAATATTTTTGCCTACACACGGGATACGGACAAGGATCACCTGCTGGTAGTGTGTAATTTCACAGACAAGCAACTCCCCTTTGCCGTTCCTAAAGCATTTCAAGCCGCCAAAACACTGATTTCCAACTATGCAGATGCCGCCGATGTTCTGCGACCCTATGAGGCGAAGATGCTCTACTACTGATAAGAAACTCCCACAGACCAAGGTCTGTGGGAGTTTTATTTAATTCACGATTTTGAATCCTGCCTCGGTGAGGGCTTTTCGGACAGCTTCGATCTGGGCAAAGTCTCTGGTTTCCATGCCGACACGGAGGAAGCAGCTGGAAATTGCCATATTTGGGTCGGAACGCTCATGGCTGACGGAAACCACATTGGCACCGCAGCGGGAGATGATCTCACTGACACCCACCAACTGACCGGGCTTATCCTCCAGAGCGATGACCAGATTGGCATTTCTGCCGGAGGTGACCAGACCTCTGGTGATGACACGGGACAGGATGTTCACATCGATGTTGCCGCCGGAGACCACACAGACCACCTTCTTGCCCTTGATGGGCAGCTTATTAAACATGACAGCAGCCACAGAAACCGCGCCTGCGCCCTCTGCAATGAGCTTCTGCCGCTCCAGCATGGTGAGGATGGCAGTGGCGATCTCGTCCTCGGAGACTGTGACGATCTCATCCACATATTTTTGCACCATCTGGAAGGTGGTATCGCCGGGATGCTTGACGGCAATGCCGTCTGCAAAGGTCTTGACTGTATCCAAAGTGATCTGACTGCCCTGATGGACGCTGTCTGCCATGCTGGCGGCGTTGGCTGCCTGGACACCGTAGACCTTCACATTGGGGTTCAGCTTCTTGACCGCATAGGCAATACCGGAGACCAGTCCGCCGCCGCCAATGGGAACCACAACAGCGTCCACATCCCGCATCTGCTCCAGAATTTCCAGACCGATGGTACCCTGTCCGGCGATGACTTCCTCATCGTCAAAGGGATGGATGAGGGTTGCGCCGGTTTCCTCCTGTGCCTTGACGGCTGCCGCATAGGCATCGTCATAAGCGCCCTTGGTGAGGACCACCTCAGCACCCAGACGCTTGGTGGCTTCCACCTTGCTGATGGGAGCGCTGTCGGGCATATAGACTACGCTGCGAACACCCTGGTGGGTGGACGCCAGCGCCACGCCCTGAGCATGGTTGCCGGCAGAACAGGCAATGATACCTGCCTTTTTCTGCTCCTCGCTGAGCTGGCTGATCTTATAGTAGGCGCCACGCAGCTTAAAGCTGCCGGTGACCTGCAGGTTTTCCGTTTTCAGATAGACCTGGTTCTCTTTGCTGAGGGCTTCAGAATAGATCAGGTCCGTCTTTCTCGCAACTTCGCTGAGGACAAAAGCGGCATGATAGATTTTATCAATGGTTACCATGGTCTGAGCATTCCTTTCCTGCCAGATAGTTGATGAATTGCTGTGCCGTACGGCCGGAGATGCCGCCGTGACGCAGTTCCCAGCGATTGGCCAGAAGCAGCAATTCTTCTTCGCTGAGATCGGTCTCCAACTGCCGTGCCGCCAAGCCCTTGACGATATCATGGTACTGCTGGCGGTTGGGGGCATTGAAGTTGATGGACACACCGAACCGGGCCGCCAGAGAGAGTTTCTCCTCCATGGTGTCGGAACGGTGGATGTCATTTTCAAACTCCATATCCTGCTTGTCCTTCCAGGTCTCCTTCACCAGATGACGGCGATTGGAGGTGGCATAGATCAGGATATTATCGGGACGGGTCTCCACGCCGCCTTCGATGACGGCCTTGAGGAATTTATATTCCACTTCGTTTTCCTCAAAGGAGAGATCGTCAATGTAGATAATAAAGCGGTAGTTTCGGCTCTTGACCGCAGCAATGACTGCGGAAAGATCCCGGAACTGGTGCTTGTAGATCTCGATCATTCGCAGACCGGAATCGTAATACTCGTTGATGAGGGCTTTGATGCTGGAGGATTTACCTGTACCGGCATCGCCGCAGAGCAGGACATTGTTGGCAGGCAAACCTTTCAAGAAAGCCTCTGTATTTTCAATCAACTGCTGCTTCTGCAGGTCATAACCGATGAGATCCTTCAGCAGGACCCGGTCGGTGTTATTGATGGGCAGGAACTCCACACCGGAGCCGTTATTCTGGATTCGGAATGCCCGGTTGAGTCCGAACATACCCACACCGTAGGCCTTATAGAAATCCGTGACCAGACGGAATATCTCTTCGGCATTTTCGGCTTCTGCCAGTTGGCTGCTCAAAGCCTGCACCTTTTCGCTGACGGAGCGGTAGTAGTTCTTTTCCTGCTTGGTCAGTGCCTGATAGTCCGTCAGGACAGAGAAGCAGTCGATGCCCAAGTCCTGCTCCAAGGGAGCAAAATCGAAATGAAACAGCTTCCGGAAGACCTCAAAATCAGACAAGGCAAAATGGTTCACAGAGCCTTCCCCTGCTCCCACCCGCTCTGCCGTCAGAGAAAAGGAATTCTCGTTGGTCAGCAGGACGAAAGTGAGATAATTCTGCCAGAGATTGGTATTGAAGCCGTATTTTGTGGCCAGATCCAGCAGTCTTTTTACCTGGGTATAGACGCGGCGAACCAGCTGCGGCTTTTCGCCGCAGCCGGTTTCCCAGTCATGATAAATTTCACAGAGGCGAATGAGGATGCTGTCAGCACCCAGATCGCTGTACAAAAGCAGTTTTGCAACTTCCTGATGCATATCAGATCTCCGCCAGAACTTTATCGGTCATTTCACGGCAGCCCAAAGCATTCTCTCCGCCGCCCAGATCCATAGTGCGCCAGCCGGCATTCAGCACACGGTCCACGGCTGCTTCGATGCAATCGGCTTCTTCCATCAGATTGAAAGAATACCGCAGCATCATGGCAGCAGACAAAATGGTGGCAATGGGGTTGGCCTTGTTCTGACCTGCGATATCAGGAGCAGAACCGTGGATAGGCTCATAGAGGCCACGGGTACCATCGCCCAGAGAGGCAGATGCCAGCAGACCGATGGAACCGACGATCTGAGAAGCCTCATCGGAGAGGATGTCGCCGAACATATTGCTGGTAACCACCACATCGAACTGAGCAGGATTCTTCACCAGCTGCATGGCGGCATTATCCACCAGCATATCGGTGCAGGTCACATCGGGATATTCCTCGGCAATGCGATGGACGGTTTCCCGCCACAGACGGGAGGTCTCCAGAACATTGGCCTTATCGATGGAGATGACATTCTTTCTGCGCTTACGGGCAGTTTCAAAGGCCACTCTGGCAATGCGCTCCACTTCCATGACGCTGTAAGCCTCGGTATCGTAGGCTTCGGGGCCGTACTTGCCCTCTCTGCGTCCTCGTTCACCGAAGTAGATACCGCCGGTCAGTTCCCGTACCATCATCAGGTCGAAGCCGTTGGCCACGATATCGGCACGGAGGGGGCAAGCCTCTGCCAGCACAGGAAACAGCTTGGCAGGACGCAGATTGGTATAAAGACCCAGTGCCTTTCTCAGACCCAGCAGGGCCTTCTCAGGGCGGAGATTGCCGGGGTTCTTATCCCACTTGGGACCGCCAACAGCACCCAGCAGCACACTATCAGATGCCAGACAGCCATCCACAGTCTCCTGAGGCAGCGGTTCGCCGCAGGCATCAATGGCACAGCCGCCTGCCAGATAAGGGGTACAGATAAAGGTATGACCGAACTTTTTGGCGATCTTTTCCAGCACTTCCACAGCACTGTCCACGATCTCGGGACCGATGCCGTCGCCCTTGACCAATGCGATCTTGAATTCCATGGTTATGCCTCCTTGCTGTCCTGACGGGCCTTCAGATACTTTAAAAGTCCGCCTGCCTCAATAATCTTCTCAATAAAGGGAGGGAAGCCGGTGGCCTGATAGACGGCACCGGTGGTCTCGTTGATGATCTTGCCGGAGGCAAAGTCCACGGACACAGTCTCACCGCTCTTGATGGCCAAAGCAGCTTCGGGACATTCCAGAATGGGGAAGCCGATATTGATGGCGTTGCGGTAGAAAATACGGGCGAAGCTGGCAGCGATGACGCAGGCAGCGCCGCTGGCCTGAATGGCGATGGGCGCATGCTCCCGGGAGGAGCCGCAGCCGAAGTTCCAGCCGCCTACCACGATATCGCCGGGCTGCACTCTGGTGGCATAGGTGGGATCAATATCCTCCATGCAGTGCTTTGCCAGTTCTGCAGGAGAGGGTGCGTTCAGATAACGGGCAGGGATGATGACATCGGTATCCACATTGTCACCGAATTGAAAAACAGTACCTTTTGCCATGGTCATCATTCTCCTTTCATGATCTCGGCAGGGTCTGCCAGAGTGCCTGCCACGGCGGAAGCCGCTGCCACAGCAGGGCTTGCCAAAACCACTTCGCTCTTCACATGACCCATGCGGCCAACGAAGTTGCGGTTGGTGGTGGTAACGGCACGCTCGCCTTCACACATGACACCCATGTGACCGCCCAGACAGGGACCGCAGGTGGGAGTGGAGACAGCACAGCCGGAATTGACAAAGATATCCACCAGACCTTCATGGATGGCTTGCAGATAGATGGCCTGGGTGGCAGGAATGACGATGGCTCGGACGCCATTGGCTACCTTTCTGCCCTTGAGAATCTCAGCGGCTGCCCGCAGGTCGGAAATTCTGCCGTTGGTGCAGGAGCCGATGACCACCTGCTGAATCTCCATGCCCTTAACTTCACCAATGGTCTTGGTGTTGGAGGGCAGATGGGGCAGTGCAACGGTGGGCTGCAGGGTGTTCAGGTCAATGACCACCTTGCGGGTGTACTCTGCGTCAGCATCAGCTTCAAAGACCTGATAGGGACGATTTACACGATCCTTGATGTATTCCAAAGTCTTGTCGTCCACGGGGAAGATGCCGTTTTTTGCACCGGCCTCAATTGCCATGTTGGCAATGGTGAAGCGGTCATCCATGGACAGGCTGGCAACGCCTTCACCGGTGAACTCCAGAGACTGATACAGAGCACCGTCCACGCCGATGAGACCGATCAGGTGCAGAATCACATCCTTGCCGCTGACATAGGGCTGAAGGCTGCCGGTCAGCTCCACCTGAATGGCAGAGGGGACTTTGAACCAGTTTTCGCCCATAGCCATGCCGGCAGCCATATCCGTAGAGCCAACGCCGGTGGAGAAAGCGCCAAGAGCGCCGTAAGTACAGGTATGGGAGTCGGCACCGATGATGACTTCACCGGGGGCGGTCAGACCCTTTTCAGGGAGCAGAGCATGTTCAATACCCACATTGCCCACATCGTACAGATGGGTGATATGGAACCGCTTGGCAAACTCTCTGGCCTTGAAGCACAGCTCGGCGGACTTGATGTCCTTACAGGGCGTGTAATGGTCCAGAACAATGGCGATCTTATCCTTATCAAAGATTTTGGTAAAACCGGCCTTGTCAAATTCCGTAATAGCAACGGGGGTGGTGATATCGTTGCCCAGCACCAGATCCAGCTTGGCCTCAATGAGGTCACCGGCCTTGACACTGGGAAGCCCTGCATGGGCTGCTAAGATTTTTTGGGTCATGGTCATTCCCATGGCTTATCCCTCCTGTTTGGAAAAGTAGGCCTGCATCTTGTTGGTAGCATCGATATAAGCCACGATACCGGCCTTGATGATATCGGTGGAAAGGCCTCGGCCGCTGAAATGACGACCTCCGGCAGACAGCTTCACGGTGACATCGCCCAGAGTGTCCTTGCCCTGAGAGGTGGAGTTGATGGAGAAGATCTCGAAGGTGTGCTCCACGGGGTTGATGATCTTATCAATAGCCTTGTAGGCAGCATCGATCGGACCGTCACCCAGGCACACCTCTTCCTTCTTTTCTTCGCCCTTCACGAGGCTGATAGTACAGGTGGCGGTGGTGAAATTACTGGTATGGACAGCGAACCAATCCAGCTTGTAGCCATCCTCCACTGCTTCTTCCCGGGTATTGTGGGAGACAATGGCTTCCAGATCTGCATCGGCAATGTTCTTTTTCTTGTCGCAGACCTTTTTGAATTCTTCGAAGCAGCGGATCAGCTCCTCCTGCTCCAGCTCGTAGCCCAGTTCCTTCAGACGGCTTTCAAAGGCATGCTTGCCGGAGTGCTTGCCCAGAACCAGGTTGTTGGTGACGATACCAACGGATTCAGGGGTGAGAATTTCGTAGGTCTGCTTATTGGCCAGCACACCGTGCTGGTGGATGCCGCTCTCATGGAGGAAGGCGTTGCGGCCAACGATGGGCTTATTAAGGGGTGCGGTCTGACCGATGATATCGTAGACCGTCTTACTGGAGCGGTAGATCTGAGTAGTCTCGATCCGGGTCTTGGCCTCATAGAGATCGGGACGGGTACGGAGCGCCATGACCACCTCTTCCAGAGAAGTATTGCCGGCTCGCTCGCCCAGACCGTTGATGGTACATTCCACCTGAGTTGCACCGCCCATGACACCTGCCAGAGAGTTGGCAACTGCCATGCCCAAATCGTTATGGCAGTGGACAGACAGGTCAATGCCCTGGGCTTCTTCCACATGCTCCAGAATGTAGGCGATGAGCGCCTGCATTTCTGTGGGGGTGGTGTAGCCGACGGTATCCGGCAGGTTCACTGTGGTGGCGCCGGCCTTGATAGCGGTGCGGACGACCGTTGCAAGGAAGTCCCAGTCGCTTCTGGTGGCATCCTCAGCGGAGAATTCCACATTGGGGGTATACTTGGCGGCATAGGCTACCATCTCCCCTACCCGCTCCAGAACCTGCTCGGGAGACATCTTCAGCTTGTACTCCATGTGCAGAGGCGAAGTGGCGAGGAAGGTATGGATTCTGGGGTCGGCGGCACATTTGACAGCCTCCCAGGCAGTGTCAATATCCTTCTGGGTGGCTCTGGACAAAGATGCCACGGAGCAGTCCTTGATGAGCTTGGCAACAGACTGGACGGACTCAAAGTCGCCGGGAGAGGCAATGGCAAAACCGGCTTCAATGACATCGACTTTCAGCTTTTCCAGACATTTGGCTACTTCCAGCTTTTCCTGCAGGTTCATGCTGCAACCGGGAGACTGTTCACCATCCCGGAGCGTCGTATCAAAAATTTTGACTTGCTTCATGTATGTATCCCTCAACCCTGTAAGATTGCGCCCTGATCGGCGGAGGAAACCAGCTTGGCATACCGGGCCAGATAGCCGGTCTTGACCTTGGGCTCCGGGCAAACCCAGGCAGCACGGCGGCGTGCCAGTTCTTCCTGGGAGACCTTCAGCTCAATGGTGCAGTTGGTGATATCGATGGCGATCAAGTCGCCCTCTTCCACCAGTGCGATGGTGCCGCCGGCAGCGGCTTCGGGGCTCACATGACCGATAGATGCGCCTCTGGTGGCACCGGAGAAACGACCGTCGGTGAGAAGTGCCACGCTTTCGCCCAGACCCATACCGCAGATGGCAGAGGTGGGATTCAGCATTTCCCGCATACCGGGGCCGCCCTTGGGGCCTTCGTAGCGGATAACCACCACATCACCGGCCTTGATCTGCTTGCCGTAGATGGCGGTGATGGCTTCTTCCTCAGAATTGAACACTCTGGCAGGACCTTCATGAACCATCATCTCAGGGGCTACGGCAGACTGCTTGACCACGCAGCCGTCCTCAGCCAGATTGCCCTTCAGGACAGCGATGCCGCCGGACTGAGAATAGGGATTCTCAATGGGACGGATGATGCTGGTGTCCATATTGACCACATCGGCCAGATTTTCTGCCATGGTCTTGCCGGTGACGGTCATGACATCCAGATTCAGCAGATCCTTCTTGGTCAGTTCCTTCATAACAGCGTAGACACCGCCGGCTCTGTCCAGATCCTCCATAAAGGTATCTCCGGCAGGTGCCAAGTGGCACAGGTTGGGGGTCTTGGCGCTGATGGCGTTGGACTCATCCAGACTGATGCGCAGACCGGCCTCATGGGCGATGGCAGGCAGATGGAGCATGGTATTGGTAGAGCAGCCCAGAGCCATATCCACAGTCTCGGCATTGTGGAAAGCCGCAGGGGTCATGATATCGCTGGGACGGATGTTCTTTTCGATCAGCTCCATGATCTTCATACCGGCATGCTTGGCAAGACGGATTCTGGCAGAATAAGGGGCCGGAACCGTGCCGTTGCCGGGAAGCGCCATGCCGATGGCCTCGGTGAGGCAGTTCATGGAGTTGGCTGTGTACATACCGGAGCAGGAACCGCAGGAGGGGCAGGCGTTTTCTTCATAATCCAGCACGCCCTTTTCATCCAGAGTACCTGCATGATAAGCGCCCACTGCCTCAAACATATGGCTCAGGCAGGTGCGGCGGCCATCCTTCAGATGTCCTGCCAGCATGGGACCGCCGGAGCAGAAGATGGTGGGGATATTCAATCGGGCTGCTGCCATCAGCAGACCGGGCACATTCTTATCGCAGTTGGGAACCATGACCAGACCGTCAAACTGGTGGGCCATGACCATGGCCTCTGTGGAATCGGCGATGAGGTCGCGGGTGACCAGAGAATACTTCATGCCCACATGACCCATGGCAATGCCGTCGCAGACGGCAATGGCCGGGAACATGATGGGGGTACCGCCGGCGGCACGGACACCGGCCTTGACTGCCTCGGTGACCTTATCCAGATTCATGTGGCCGGGGACGATCTCATTGTGAGAGCTGACAATGCCCACGATGGGTCTGGAAATCTCTTCTTCCGTCAGACCAAGGGCAAAAAGCAGGCTTCGGTTGGGGGCGCGTTCCACGCCTTTTTTGATATTTTCGGAAAGCATAAGAAAACCTCCTGTTGCATAAGACACTGGACAGCGGGAAAAGGATTTTCCCGTTCTCCAATGCCTCCATCCGGGGCTTATGCCCCGGATGGAAGAAATCTATTAGTTGGAAGCGCTGTCGAGGTCGGAATCGTTCTTCCAGAGCATCTTTTCGCGCAGCTCCTTGCCGACGATCTCCATCTGGTGCTTGGCCAGCATCTCCCGCTTGGAGTTGAAGAAGCAGCGGCCGTTCTTGTTTTCAGCGATCCACTTGCCTGCGAAGGTGCCGTCCTGAATGTCATTGAGGACAGCCTTCATATTGGCCTTGGTCTGCTCATAGGGCAGAACTCTGGGACCGGAGACATACTCACCGAACTCAGCCGTATCGGAGATGGAGTAGTTCATGGCAGCCACGCCACCCTTGTTGATCAGGTCAATGATCAGCTTCATCTCATGGATGCACTCGAAGTAAGCATTTTCGGGCTTGTATCCGGCTTCTACCAGAGTTTCAAAGCCGCAGCGCATGAGGTCCACAACGCCGCCGCAGAGGACAGCCTGCTCACCGAACAGGTCGGTCTGGGTCTCTTCGTTCATGGTGGTCTCCAGGATGCCGGCTCTTGCGCCGCCGATACCGGCAATGTAAGCCAGAGCGATGTCATAGGCCTTGCCGGAGGCGTTCTGCTCCACGGCGATCAGACAGGGCACGCCCTTGCCTGCCACATACTGACTGCGGACGGTGTGACCGGGGCCCTTGGGGGCAGCCATGAACACATCCACATAGGCGGGGGGCACGATCTGCTTGTAGCGGATATTGAAGCCGTGGGCAAAGGCGATGGCCTTGCCTTCGGTCAGATAAGGAGCGATGTCCTTCTTGTACATATCGGCCTGTGCCTCGTCATTGATGAGGATCATGATGATATCGGCGGCCTGAGTGGCCTCTGCCACAGTCATGACGGTGAAGCCGTCCTTTTCAGCCACAGGCCAGGACTTGCCGCCCTTGCGAAGGCCGATGATGACATCACAGCCGCTGTCACGCAGGTTCAATGCGTGGGCGTGACCCTGGGAACCGTAACCAACAATGGCGATCTTCTTGCCGTCCAGCTTGCCCAGATCGCAGTCTTTCTCATAATACATTTTTGCCATAATCGAACTCTCCTTTTTCTTTGGTTGCTTCGTAAATTGTATCTGTACCTCGTTCCAGTGCCACCATACCGGTGCGCACCAGTTCCAGGATGCCGAACTCTTTGACTAAGTTTACAATGGCATCTGCCTTGCTCTCCTCGCCGATCATCGCCAGGGTCAGGGTTGTGGGGGACACATCGATGACGGAAGCCCGGAAAATATTGGCGATCTGAATGACACGGTTGCAGGTCTCACTGCTGTCGGCATTGACCTTGACCAAGATCAGCTCCCGGCGGATAGAATTGCTGGGGTTCAGAAGCTTCACCGAATGGACGGGAAGGAGCTTCCGCAGCTGATTGCACAGAAGGCTGGTGTGCTTTTCATCTGCCAGAACCTCGATGGTGATACGGGACACATTGGGATCATCGGTGGTGCCCACAGCCAAAGACTCAATATTGTAGCCCTTACGGGAGAACATACGGGACACCTGAGACAGAACGCCTGCCTCGTTGTCTACTAGAACGGATAAGGATCGTCTTTCCATTTGCTACCTCCTTAATCCACCAGGAAATTGGTGATTCGTCCGCCGCCGGGAACCATGGGACGAACCATCTCATCCATTTCGATGGCACAGTCGATGACATAGCCATGACCGCAGGCCAGCGCTTCCTTGACTGCCTCTTCCAGCTCCGGCACTGTGCACACACGCTTACCGCCGAGACCGTAGGCCTGTGCCAGCTTCACGAAATCCGGTGCTCTGTCCAGAGTGGTCTGGGAATAGTGACCGTCATAGATCAGGGTCTGCCACTGGCGAACCATGCCCAGAACCTGATTGTTATAGATAAATGTGATAATGGGCAGTTTGTAATAAGATTCCGTTGCCAGTTCATTGCAGTTCATACGGAAGCTGCCGTCACCGGTGATATGGATGACCGTCTTATCGGGGTTGCCCACCTTGGCGCCGATGGCTGCACCCAGGCCGAAGCCCATGGTGCCGAAGCCGCCGGAGGTCAGCAGCTGACCTGGATAGTCATAATGGAAGTGCTGCACAACCCACATCTGATGCTGACCCACATCCGTTGCCACCATGGTATCCTGGGGGCACAGACGGGCAATGACATCGGAGATCTGCTTGGGGGTCAGGCTGTGGCTGCCTTCGTCATACTCCGTTTCGGTCTTGAAGGAGAACACATAGTCTTTCCATTCCTGATGATTTTGCTGCTCCACACGCTCCAGCAGAAGCTCCAGAACACGCTTGGCATCGCCGATGATATGGTGATCGGTCTCTACATTCTTGTTGATCTCAGAGCGATCGATATCGATCTGGACGATCTTGGCCTGACTGGCAAAGGATGCAGGATCCAATGCCACTCGGTCAGAGAACCGGCAGCCTACAGCGATCAGCAGGTCGCAGCTGTCCACGGCCATGTTGGAGGCCTGAGAGCCGTGCATACCGATCATACCGGTGGTGAGGGGGTTTCTGCCCTTGAAGCCGCCGCCGCCCATGACGGTAATGGCAACAGGAGCGTCTACTCGCTCGGCAAAGGCGTTGAATTCCTTGTCTGCACGACCTCTGACCACACCGCCGCCGCAGATCAGCAGAGGCTTGGAGGACTTTTTGATCATGTCCACCAGAATGTCCACATCATTGTGGTTGGGTTCGGGCATTTTCAGATCGTGAGAAGCTCGCTTGACCAATGCGCCCAGCTTGCCTTCCTTCACATGATCCTCTCTTGCAAGGGGCGTGAACTCCGCCTTCTCGGCGGTGACATTCTTGACGATGTCCACCAGCACAGGACCGGGTCTGCCGCCTCTGGCAATGGCAAAAGCCTCTCGAATCACATCTGCCAGCTTGGTCACATCACGGACGATGTAATTGCACTTGGTGATGGGCATGGTGATACCGGTGATATCCACTTCCTGGAAGGAGTCCTTGCCGATCAAGCCCTCTGCCACATTGCAGGTGATGAACACCACAGGAGAGCTGTCCATATAAGCGGTAGCAATGCCGGTGGTCAGATTGGTGCTGCCGGGACCGGAGGTAGCAAAGCAGACACCCACCTTGCCGGTGGAACGGGCATAGCCGTCAGCGGCGTGGGAAGCGCCCTGCTCGTGGGCAGCCAGAATGTGTTTGATTTTATCCTGATAGCCGTAAAGCTCATCATATACATTGAGAATGGTGCCGCCGGGGTAGCCGAAAATCGTATCAACGCCCTGCTCCAGCAGACATTCCATCAATATTTTTGCGCCGGTCATTTGCATATTTGGGATCCTCCTTGTGGGAATTTGCTTGAAAAAAAGCCCTGAAGCCTCTAAGGGCTTCAGGGACGAATTATCGCGGTACCACCCTGATTATCGCATCCTTACGGATGGACGATCACTCATCGAAGCTCTGATAAGCCTCTATCCCGTAACGGGGGCATCCGGAATACCCTACTCATGTGACTTTTGGGGCATTCAACTCAGGAAGCAGACTGCACAGGATCATCCCTGTCGGCTCGCACCGTCCGCCGACTCTCTGAAAGACTCCGATCGAGGCATAATTCCTTCATCGTTTTTTCCTTTATTGGCCATATCTTACCATAGGGAAACCCTGTTGTCAAGCCAGTTTGCGACATTTTTCTTTAATGATGCAAAGTGATGGAATATTGAAGTATTTTCCCTGTTGTTTCCGTCATTTTTCACCATATCCGCAACCTGCCCGCATGGCATTGAGAACGGCAAGAATCGCCACGCCCACATCGGCAAAAATCGCCAGCCAGATAGACACCAGCCCAAAGGGTGACAGCGCCAGCACCAGCAGTTTGACGCCCAGAGCAAAAACAATATTCTGCCGGACAATGGACATGGTTTTTTTCGCAATGGCTTTTGCCTTGGGCAATGCCGAGAGGCGGTCATGCATGAGAACCACATCGGCGGCTTCAATGGCAGCATCGCTGCCGATCCCGCCCATGGCGATACCCACATCGGCACGCATCAGCACCGGGGCATCGTTGACCCCATCACCCACAAAGGCCAGTACGCCATCTTTCTTCAGAAGCCGTTCCACCCGGTCTACCTTATCCCCGGGCAACAGTTCCGCTTCAAAACGGCTGACTCCCACCTGCTCTGCAATGGCGGCTGCCACAGCTGCCCGATCACCGGTGAGCATGACCGTCTCTGCACCCTGCTCACCCAAGGTGCGGACAGCGGAAATACTGTCCTCTTTCAGAGCATCTTCAATGACGACCGCACCCAGATACTTGCCGTCTTTCGCCACAAACAGCACCGTTCCCACAGTTTCCACCGGAGGAGCAGAAATGCCATGCTGTGCCAGCAAACGCTCGTTTCCGACCAATATGATTTGCTCGTCCTGTTTGGCAGTAACGCCGAAACCGGCTTCTTCGGTGACATTCCATCCAGTTTCAGTCGGCATGCCTGCCGCCTCCAGAACCGACTGGGCAATGGGATGCAGAGATCCAACCTCTGCAACGGCGGCAGTTTGGAGGATCTCTTCCCGGTTTTCCTCCGGTATGACCTGAGTCACGGAGAATGTACCCTTGGTCAGGGTGCCGGTCTTGTCAAAGACAAAGGTATCCACCTTCGCCAGCTGCTCCAGATAGCTGCCGCCCTTGACCAGAATGCCTTGGCGGGATGCCGCACCAATGCCGCAGAAAAAGCTCAACGGCACAGAGATGACCAAGGCACAGGGACAGGACACTACCAAAAAGTTCATGGCATTGTGCAGCCAATGGACCCAGTTTCCGCCCTCCAGCAGCGGCGGTATCACCGCCAAAATCACTGCCAGAACGACCACCACCGGAGTATAATACCGGGCAAAACGAGTGATAAATTGCTCCGCTCTGGCCTTTTTACCGGAAGCATTTTCCACCATGTCCAGAATTTTGGAAACGGTGGAATCGTAAAATGCTTTTTCCACCTTGATTTCCAGTACGCCGGATGTGGAAATAACACCGGAGAGAATCTCCTCGCCGGGTTGGCACTGCCGGGGCATGGATTCGCCCGTAAGGGCCGAGGTATCCAGCGCACTGGTGCCCTTGAGAACGATACCGTCCAGAGGCACCCGCTCTCCGGGCTTGACCACAATGATCTGACCCGGTTCCACTTCCTCCGGCAAGACTTCCAATTCCTGTCCGTCTGCCAGAAGCCGTGCCGTGTCCGGCCGCAATTCCATCAAATCGGCAATGGAATTGCGAGCCTTGCCCACAGCATAGTGTTCAAACAATTCGCCCGTCTGAAACAGCAGCATCACTGCCACAGCCTCCGGGTACTCTCCCGTGGCAAAAGCACCGACGGTGGCCAGAAACATAAGGAAATTTTCATCAAAGACCTGCCCTCTTCCGATACCACCGAGGGCTTCCAACGCCACATCATAGCCAATGAACAGATAGACCGCCAGATAGGCAGCGGTTTTCCACACACCCGGCAGCTTCAGCAGTACCACCGCAGCAAACAGAACAGCGGCAGCGATGATCCGCAGCAACGCCTTTTTGTTCCTGCTCATGGTCACACTCCTAAAATCTCGGCATCCGGCTCTACTTTTTTCACACAGGCCTGTGCCTGCTCCATGATCTCCTGCAGATGATCATCCTCACATTCGATGGTCAGCTTCTGGGCCATAAAGCTCATCGTTGCAGACTGGACACCTTTGATTTTCTGGATGGCCCGCTCCATTTTTGCAGCGCAGTTGGCACATTCCAAATTTTTCATCCGATAGACTTTTTTCATCCTTTATCCCTCTCTTTCTTCCCGCAGATGATCCAACGCCATCTGATACATACCGGAAATATGAGTATCATCCAGAGAATAATAAACTTCCTTTCCCTGCCGGCGGCTTTTGACGATCTTGGTCTGCCGCAGGATACGAAGCTGATGGCTCACCGCAGAAACGGACATTCCCACGATCTTACTGATGTCGCAGACGCAAAGCTCTGCCACAAACAGGGCAGACAGGATTTTCGTCCGGGTCACATCCCCAAAGACCTTGAACATCTCCGCCACATCACACAGCGTCAAATCGTCCGGCATTTCATTTTGCACCCGAGCCAGCACTCTTTCGTGGACACAGTGCTCCTGACACATATCCATACGATCACCCTTTCACTTGAACATTTGCTCAACTGTTTGTATGATATAAAAGATTTCTATGGTTGTCAAGGGTGTTATTGCCCGTTATAATAGAAGAAAAAACTTGTGAGGTTTTCTTATGTCTGATATCATCGCCGCTGTGGCCACCGGTTGGCAGCCCTCTGCCATCGGTATTCTGCGGCTTTCCGGTGAGGGCTGTATTGCCCTGGCCCATGAGGTATTCACACCCCGTTTCAAAAAAGATGCCGCTGACCGCTCCCTCATCATAGGCTGGCTCCATGACAAGCATGGCCGCATTATTGATGAAGTGCTGCTGACGGTCTCCCATGGTCCCAACTCCTACACCGGCGAAGATACTGTCGAGTTCCAGTGTCACGGCTCCCCTGCCGTGCTGACGGCAGGATTGGAAGCCCTCTTTGAAAAGGGTGCCCGGCAGGCAGGTCCCGGTGAATTCACCAAGCGAGCCTTCCTCAACGGACGGATGGATCTGACTCAGGCTGAAGCGGTCATCGACCTCATCGATGCGGAAAGCACCGAAGCCGCCGCCAATGCCGTGGGTCAGCTGGGCGGTGCCATGCTGCGAAAGATTGCGCCCATCTATGACCGCATGACCGATATCATGGCCCATTTCCATGCAGTTCTGGACTATCCCGATGAGGACATTGATCCCTTTGAGCTGCAGCAGTTCCGGGGACAGATGGAGCAGGATTCCGAAACCCTGTACAAGCTCCTTTGCACCTATGGCAGAGGTCAGGTTTTGAAGAAAGGTCTCCGGGTCGCCATTTTGGGTCGCCCCAACGCAGGAAAATCCAGCCTGCTCAATGCACTGGCCGGATTTGATCGGGTCATTGTGACGGATATTGCAGGCACCACCAGAGATTCCGTGGAGGAAACCGTGAAACTGGGTCGGCATCTGCTGCGATTGGTGGATACTGCCGGTATCCGGGAGACAGACGATGTGATCGAAAAAATGGGTGTGGAACGGGCAGAAGCCGCCGCAGCCAAGGCCGATCTGGCCATTTATGTCTGCGACGGCTCCCAGAGCCTGACAGAGGAAGATCTCCGGGCACAGCGTGCCGCCATGGAGGCGCCCCGTGCCATTGCCGTATTGAATAAACAGGATCTGGATCAGAAGACCGTTCCTTCCGATCTGCCCTTCGACTGGGTCATTCCCATGTGTGCCAAGACCGGTGAGGGTCTGGATCAGTTGGAGGATGTACTGGATACCCTCTATGCAGATGATACGCCCTGCGATGGCTCCATTCTCACCAACGCCAGACAGGCTGATGCCGTCCGTCGGGCCGGTAAATCCATGGAGCAGGCACTTGCATCCATGGCACAGGACATGACCCCCGATGCCGTTCTGGTGGATGTGGAAGCCGCCATGGAAGCCCTTGGTGAGATCACCGGTCAGACCATGCGGGAGGAGATCACCAACCGCATCTTTGAGCGGTTCTGCGTGGGCAAGTGATCACCGGAAGAAAATCAGTGAGAACCAAGTGACGATGTTTCCGTTGAAAAATTCAATGCCAAAGCGCTCACACAGCTCTGTGACCAAGATACCGTGGCTTTCCACACAGGGGAACATCTTGTCCGGGAACCGGCAGGGTTCGTTGGGATAGGCACATTCGTCACAGATGGCGCAGGCCTCGGTGGAAAGGGTCATGGTCTCACAGCCCTGTGCCTTCACCAGCTCTGCTACCTCATGGGTGATGGCTTCATGGTCGGCACGGGTGGCAAGGGTCTGCTCCAGATTGGCAATGTCATCCACCTCTGTGACCGTGGAGATCAGCAGGAATTCCGGGAAAGCCAGACACTTGTTCTGGCACTCCCCCACCGTTCCCACCGCAGGGGGACAGGCCCATGTTTTTCCGTACATGGGACATTCCTCCTGACAGATATGGCGCACCCGCTCCGTGAAGGTCAGTTCTTCCGTGGGAAAGAACGCATATTGGAAAAGAGGCAGCTCAGACAGCTGCTGCTCCAGAAGTTCTTTATTCAAAATCATCAGTCCTTTCAAAAATATTGTAGCCTCCCGAAAACCATTCGTCAAGACGGTGGTTTTTCGGTTGATTTATGTTGTTTTTCGTGGTATGATTCAAGAAAAATATGGTATGGAGGTATTTACCATGGATTATAAGAAATTGCAGAACGGCAGCGACATTCGCGGTGTCGCTCTGGAAGGTATCGAAGGTCAGCATGTCAATCTGACCGAGCAGGCCACCCGTGACATCGGCAGAGGCTTCGCCCTGTGGCTGAAAAACCGTCTGAACAAGGATGTTCTGACTGTGGCTGTGGGCCGCGATTCCCGTCTGTCCGGCGAGACCCTCTGCACTTGGCTGTGTGATGCCATGAGCGCTCAGGGCATTCAGGTCACCAACATCGGCATGGCTTCTACCCCCGCCATGTTCATGTCCACCGTCACCGGTGAGAAGCCCTATGACGCTTCTGTTATGATTACCGCCAGCCACCTGCCCTTCAACCGCAACGGCTTCAAGTTCTTCACCAAGGACGGCGGTCTGGAAAAGCAGGATATCGCCGCTATTCTGGCATACGCAGAGGGCAATGAAAATACCGGTCTGCCTGCCGCTGCCATCGCCACCGGCAGCTTTATGGATGCCTATTCCGCCATTCTGGTGGAGAAAGTCCGTGCAGCCACCGGCGAAGAAAAGCCTCTGGAGGGCTTCAAGATCGTGGTGGATGCCGGCAACGGCGCAGGCGGCTTCTATGTGGAGAAGGTTCTGCAGCCTCTGGGCGCAGACACCACCGGCAGCCAGTTCCTGAACCCCGACGGCTCCTTCCCCAATCACATTCCCAACCCCGAAGACAAGGACGCCATGGCAGCCATCACCAAGGCTGTGGCTGACAACAAGGCTGACTTCGGTATCATCTTCGACACCGATGTGGACCGTGCCGGTGCTGTGCTGGCTGACGGCTCCGAGCTGAACCGCAACCGCATCATCGCCATGCTGGCTGCCATCCTACTCCGTGAGTATCCCGGCACCACCATTGTCACCGACTCCATCACCTCCACGGGTTTGGCTGCCTTCATCGAAAAGCGGGGCGGCATCCATCACCGCTTCAAGAGAGGCTACCGCAATGTCATCAACGAAGCCATCAAGCTGAACAATGCCGGTCAGGACTGCCAGCTGGCTATGGAGACCTCCGGTCACGGCGCATTCAAGGAAAACTACTTCCTGGATGACGGCGCTTACATCATCACCAAGCTGCTCATCGAGCTGGCTCGCGGCAAGAAGGAAGGCTACACCCTGGACAGCCTCATCGCCGATCTGGCAGAGCCTGCAGAGAGCAAGGAATTCCGCTTCAACATTCAGCTGGAGGACTTCAAGCCCTACGGTCTGGAAGTTCTGGAGAAGCTGGAAGCCTATGCCGCCAACCAGAACGGTTGGAGCATCGCACCCAACAACTTTGAGGGTGTCCGTGTCAATCTGGACGATGCCCACGGCAACGGCTGGTTCCTGCTCCGCATGAGCCTCCACGATCCTCTGATGCCTCTGAACATCGAATCCGACTCCGTCGGCGGCGTTCTGACCATCGCCAAGGAGCTGTCCGCTTTCCTCGCCACCTGCGACAAGCTGGATGTTTCCAAATTCAACGATTTCGTGAAGTAAGATCAAAGCCCCGAACCGAGCGGTTCGGGGCTTTCTTTATTCGTATTGTTCCAACGAAGGTTTGCATAATTTTAAATATTCGTCAATGACATTCTGGGGTGACAGGATTTTTGCTCTCTCACCGAAGCCGGCGATCCAGCCGAAGAACATGGGAGATACGGCGATATCCATGGCAAAGGTGAAATGTTCCTCCCCATCGGGGATCAGCATGGTATCGGCGCCGAAGCGGTCGATGACCACACCGGCCAGAGACTTATGAAACCGCATCCGAACAGAGGTCGTTTCGCTACCGAACATACCGAAGACATTTCGTCCATAGGCAGAGGAATCCAGTTTCTTTGCCTCCGGGTCCATGAACCGAGGCTTGCCTGTCAGCACAATATCCAGCATCTTATCCACCCGATAGTGGGTAATGCCATGACGGGGGGAATGGGCAACCAGATAGTAATACTCATCGTCCCAGACAAGGCTGTAGGGGCTGGCCTCATAGGGACCGGGTCGGTCATGGCGCTGCCGATCCATGCCCCATTCCATATAGCGGAACTGGATCTGGGAATTCTTGGCAATGGCCTCATGGAGCTGATCCACCGTATAATAAATGCTTTCGTTCATGGTCTTGACCCGTCCCGTGACCATGACCTGCCGCTTGAGACTGCCGGCTTCATGATGGCTTGCCAGCTGACTCAGCTTGGAGATCAGTTCCATGGATTTTTTTGTGGTCAAAAACCGGGAGGACTGAACAGCATCTACCAGCAGCTTCAGTTCCGGCAGTTCAAACTCTCTGGACACCAAATAATAACCGCCGCCTCTGCCGGGACGGTGGAGGATATCCATTCCGAAATCCTGCAGGCAGGCAATGTCGCTGTAAATGGACTTGCGCTCTGCTTTGATATCATGGGTTTCCAGATACTGCAAGATCCGCTCTGTGGTAGCGGGATGGTTTTCGTCCGTCTGTTCTTCAAAGAATTTCTTTAAGTACAGGAGTTTTAGCTTCTGGCCTTCACTTTTTGCCATGTTCCTCACCTCGCTTTTAATGTACAATAAACTTCCCACAAAAGCAAGGAAAACTCATAGCCATTTTTTCATAGATGTGTTATACTGGTCATAGAAAGGAGCGATGGACAATGGCAAGCTTCGTTTTGAAAGGACACATCTGCCACAGCGCAGACCGTGACCGTATCGACACCAAAGAAAACCACTATCTGGTTTACGAAAATGACCGCTGTGCCGGTGTGTTTGCCGCTCTGCCGGAGCAGTACCAAAATCTGCCTCTGACGGATTTCGGCGATCGCATCCTCATCCCCGGTATGTCGGACCTGCATATCCATGCCCCTCAGTTTTCTTTCCGGGGTCTCGGCATGGATATGGAGCTGCTGGACTGGCTCAATGTACATACCTTCCCAGAAGAAAGCAAGTATGAAAATCTCGACTATGCCAAGCTGGCTTACGGTCAGTTTGCCAAGCATCTCCGCAGAAGTGAGACCACCCGTGCCAGCATCTTCGCCACCATCCATCGGGAAGCCACCGAGCTGCTCATGGATCTCATGGAGGAGAGTGGACTGGTTACCTGCGTGGGTAAGCTAAATATGGATCGGAACTGCCCCGATTACTATCGGGAGGCGACCCCCGATGATTCCATCGAGGAGACCCGGAAATGGCTGGAAGAAGTCAAGCATTACAAGCGCACCTTCCCCATCATCACCCCCCGGTTCCTCCCCTCCTGCACCGATGAACTGATGGAAAAACTGGGTAAGCTGAGAAAGGAATTTGATGTACCCGTTCAGAGCCATCTTTCCGAAAATCTCAGTGAGATCGCATGGGTCAAGGAGCTTTCTCCCCAGGCCAGAAATTATGGCGATGCCTATGACCGCTTCGGACTTTTTGGCGGAGATCACCGCTGCATCATGGCCCACTGCGTCTACTCTGACGACCTGGAAATGGAGATGATGAAGAAAAACGGTGTTTTCATCGCCCATTCTCCCGAATCCAATATGAATGTGGCATCCGGCGTGGCACCAATTAACAAATATCTGGATCACGGATTGCATGTAGGTCTTGCCACTGATGTGGCAGGCGGCAGCCATGAGAGTATGTTCAAAGCCATGACCCATGCCATCCAGTCCTCCAAGCTCCGCTGGCGGCTGCTGGATCAGAGTGTGCCCTTCCTGACCTTTGATACAGCCTTCTATCTGGCCACCAGAGGCGGCGGCGCCTTCTTTGGCAAGGTGGGGGCCTTTGATGAAGGCTATGAGGCTGATGTGGTGGTACTGGATGACAGCAATCTGGATCATCCCCAGCCCTTGACGGTCCACGAACGGCTGGAACGCATTGCCTACTTGGGCGATGAACGGAACATCTATGCCAAATTTGTGGCAGGTACACGACTGTTCTAAAATTTCTTCCTTTGTGTGTGACAAAATCACAGATAACCGCAAAAAGAAGCGGTATACTAAAGTCACAAAGAAACACAAAGGAGGACAATACAATGTCAGCTATCAATATTAACAAGAACAATTTTCATAAGGAAGTCATGGAAAGCGACAGACCTGTTCTGCTGGACTTCTGGGCACCCTGGTGCGGTCCCTGCCGGATGGTCGTTCCCATCGTAGAGGAGATCGCAAGAGAGCACCCCGAATACAAAGTCGTCAAGATCAATGTGGATGAGGAACTGGAGCTGGCCCATCAGTTCAATGTCATGACCATCCCTTCCCTGTTCGTCATGAAGGACGGCAAAATCGTCAGCCAGTCCAAGGGTGCAAAGCCCAAGCAGCAGATCCTCAAAATGTTCCAGTAACACACCAAAGGCGGTGCCCAGCGGCACCGCCTTTTTACATTTTTTCCAATTTCTCCTCCAGTACCAATTCGATGGTGCCTCTGGTCAGCTTGACCATGCCCTCCGTCTGGAAGTATTTGAGCATCCGGGTGACCACCTCTCGTGCCGTGCCCAGATGGTTGGCAATGGCTTCATGGGTGATCTTCAGAACAGGGCTGCCCTCCAGACTGCTCTCCTCCAGTAGAAATGCTGCCAGCCGCTTATCCATGCTCTTCCACATGATCTGCTCCATGAGCCACATGACATCCGTAAACCGGGTGGCCATCAGATCATTGGCATAGTTCGCCATGACAGCGGAGCTTTCCATCAACGCCTTATAGTAATAAGGCGGAATGACCCAGAAAGAAGTCTCCTTCTCCGCCGTGATGGTCAGATCGAACTGGACGCTGTTCATGACGCAGGAAGCGGAAAACAGGCAAACATCCCGCTCAAAGAGGCGGTAGAGAGTAACTTCCCGCCCCTCCTCAGAGTTGATGTAGGCACGGAGCTGACCGGACTTGATAATCAGCAGACCCATGCAGTCGTTGGAGCCGTCATGGAGCACCGTACCTTGGGGAACTGTGCGAAACAGCACCATCTGCTGCAGCTTCTCCTGTTCCTGAGCAGTCAGCTTATCATAAATCGGGAAATATTCACGCAGTTCCACAAGATCACCTCTTTCTTTTTCCATATTATACCCCTTCCGAAAATTCCTGTCAACGGAGGTCCGCTTGACTTATTTTTCGAGGGAGTTATAATAATAACAAATCACAAAAAAGGAGCATATCCCATGAAAATTGCAGTTACTTACGAAAACGGAGAGATCTTCCAGCACTTCGGTCACACGGAGCAGATGAAGCTCTATCTGGTAGAAGACAACAAAGTCGTTGCCTCTGAAGTCCTTTCCACCAACGGCAGCGGCCACGGCGCTCTGGCAGGTTTCCTGCAGGCCAACGGCGTCGATGTGCTCATCTGCGGCGGTATCGGCGGCGGCGCCCAGATGGCGCTGAAGGATGCAGGCATCAAGCTCTACGGCGGCTGCAGAGGCAATGCCGATCAGGCTGTGGAAAACCTGCTGAACAATACCCTTATGTACAATCCCAATGTCCAGTGCAGCCATCACGAAGGCGGTCACGACTGCGGTCATGACTGCGGCTCTCACGGCGATCACGAATGCCGCCACGGCAACTGCGGCAGCGCCGATGATTACGCTGACCGCACCATCACCCTCACCGTCACCGACGAAAAGGGCAGCGCACAGGATCTGGAGTTCCGTGTCATTGCCGTCTATCCCGTCATGGATCGGCAGTACATCGCCATGACTCCCGATCTGGAAGCATCTAACTTTGACGCCGATATTTTCCTGTTCCGCTATCTGGAGGAAAACGGTCAGTGCACCGTAGAAGAGATCATCGAGGACGAGGAATTCGCCATTGCCGCCGATGCATTCCAGCAGTGGCAGCTGAACAGAGGTTAAGATGCAAAACAAGAAAATCCTCTGGATCACACGGACAGCTGTCCTCTTAGCGCTGCTGATCGCCCTGCAATGGGCGACTGCCGGTACGCAGGTCTTTGCCGGTCAGTATATCACCGGTTCCTGTGTCAATGGGGTTCTGGCTGTGGCGGTACTCTACGCCGGTCTGTGGAGCGGTGTTTCCGTTGCCCTTCTCTCCCCCTTTTTTGCAAAGCTGCTGGGCATCGGTCCTCAGCTCATTCAGATCATCCCCGCCATCGCCGCAGGCAATCTGATCTATGTGCTGATGCTGCACTTCCTTGGTAAAAAGCTGCAGGCATTTACTGTCCCTGCTGCTGCCATCGGCAAGTTTCTGACCCTGTATCTGCTGGTGGTCAAGTGGATCGTGCCCATGCTGGCTGCTAACCTGAAGCCCCAACAGGTCACCACCTTTAGCGTCATGTTCTCCTACCCTCAGATCATCACTGCCATCATCGGCGGTATTCTGGCCATGGGTATCGTTTCTGTTCTCAGAAAAGCAAAGAGATAAAAAAGAGAGCCTTTCGGCTCTCTTTTTATCTCAGCGTGCCAAAAAAGTTTTTGCCCCGCTGTGCGGTTTTCAAAACTTTCTCAGAAAGTTCCGAAAACCTGTTTTATTGAACGCGAAAGGGGCTTTTTGCCCCTTTCACACTTTCCCCGCTGCTCAATCACAGCAGTCTATTTCGGAATTCTTTGACAACCTCAGATAACTGCTAACTGCTTTGCTGTATATTCATCTGTGATAAGGGTATCGATCATACCGGTTTTCAGCGCACCGTCGATGGCCTTGACTTTGTCATCTCCACAGGCCACTGCCACCGTATCTCTGGCATGTTTGATGTCATCGGGGCTGGAGCACAGGGTATTCTCATAAGGATGCACCAGATTGCCTGCATGATCAAAGAAGTGGGTCGCCACATCTCCGACAATGGGAGTATCGTTCTGTGTTTGACCGAAGGTATCAACAAACAGCCGGTAGATCTCCGTGTTTCCGATTCCCACAATGGCCAGATCTGCCTGACCCCAAAGCTGCTGCATTCTTTGATAGCAGGACAGTTCCTTCAGTGTTTCACATTCCTTGCGGCTGTCCAGCAAATAGGGAAACCATGCATACTTCACAACGGCTCCAATCTTATCAGCCATGCTTCTTGCCAGTTCATTGGAGGAAAAGAACACCGTTTCGTGTTCCGTGGCTCCAAAGAGAGGAAATACCACATTCCCATCGGTTTCCAGATAGGGCATTTCCTCGATCAGGGCCTGCACCGTCCGACCCCAGGAAAGGGCCACTTTTTTCTTTCCCGTCTGAAGCAGCGGAAGCAGATAATCCACAGCCGCCCGAACGGTCATGAGCCGACGCAGAGATGGATTGTCGGAACTGACACTGCAAACCACGCATCGGTCAATTCCGTAGGCGGCACAGATCTCTTTCCCAAGCTCCTGCCGATCTTTCACCGGATCATGAATCCGGATCTCCACGATTCTCTCTTTTACCGCATCATTCAGCAGTTTTGACACTGTTTGGCGGGACAAATTCAGTTCCCTGGCAATTTGCTGCTGGGTCATATTTTTCTCATAATAAAGGATGGCTGCTTCCGCCATTCTCATTTTTTCTTCACACATTTGCCACACCTCTTTTCCATTTTATCATCCACCGTTTCCTGTGTCAACCATCTTTTAACATTTGTAATTGACATATGTTAAAAACGGTAGTATGATAGTAAAAAACAAAAAAGGAGTATTGTTTATGCTGGTTTCTTTTAAGGAAATGCTGGCTGATGCGCAGACCCATCACTATGCCATTCCCGCTTTTGATTTTGGTAATTACGAGATGCTGATGTCCATTCTGGAGGCCTGTGAGGAGGCTCGTTCCCCTGCACTGCTGCAGGTCCTTGGCGTCGATCTGGAGGGACGGGGACTACCCGTTCTGACCGCAATGGTCAAGGAGGCCTGCAAGCATTTTTCCATTCCCGTGTGTCTCCATCTGGACCACGGCGAAAGCTTTGAGGCTGCCAAGCGAGCCTGCGATGCAGGCTTCAGCTCCGTTATGTTTGACGGTTCCAAACTGCCTCTGGCTGAGAATATGGAAAAGACCCGTGCTGTTGTGGAATATGCCCATGCCCGTGGTCTGTCTGTAGAAGCAGAACTGGGACATGTCTGCGACGGCATGGTCGGCAATGGAGAGGCACATCAATTCGAAGATCCCGAAGACTCTCTCACCATTCCGGCAGAAGCCGCCGAATTTGCAGCGCAGACTGGTGTGGACGCATTGGCTGTTGCCATCGGCACTGCCCACGGTGTCTACTACAAAACCCCTACGCTCCGCATTGACCGTCTGGACGAGATCACCGCTGTGTGTGACTGTCCTCTGGTGCTCCACGGCGGCAGCGGTACGCCCTACGATCAGCTTCACGAAGCCATCGGTCACGGCATTACAAAGATCAACATCTATTCCGATGTGCTCGCCGCCATGACCGGAGGTCTGAAAGAAACGCTTAACTCCCTCACCAATCCCGCCACCTGGCCTGTTGTTCTCTACGAAGATGCAAAAAAGAGAATGAAGGAAGTGCTCCACGAAAAGGTCAACTCCTTCGGCAGTGCAAACAGAGTGTGAGGTATTGGATATGAAAACAAGAGCAGTCCGTCTTTACGGCGAAAATGACCTGAGACTGGAAGAATTTGAACTTCCCCCTCTGAACGATGGCGACATTCTCATCAAAATCGTTTCCGACAGTGTCTGTATGTCTACCTATAAAACCGTCAAGCAGGGTTCCCGGCACATTCGCGTGCCCAATGACATCGCCCAGAAGCCTGTCATCGTGGGGCATGAATTCTGTGCACGGATCGAAGCTGTCACCGACAAATGGAGCGACAAATACCGTGTTGGCGAAAAAGTCATCATGCCCCCTGCCCTGACCTATCTGGAGGGTATGCAGACCATCGGCTATTCCTTTGGGGAAATCGGCGGGGACGCAACCTACTGCATCGTCAGAGATCACATGATCGAACACGGATATCTCATTAAACTGGAAAGCGACGCCTATTTCAGCGGTTCTCTGATCGAACCCGTATCCTGCGTGGTCAGAGGATATAAGGGTAGTCTGCATCTGGATGACGATCTCATGCCCTACGGCAATATCAAGCCGGGCGGCAAAACGGCAATTCTGGCGGGCTGCGGTCCCATGGGTCTTGCCGCCATCGATGTTGCCCTTCATGGACCTGTCAAGCCCGCCCTCCTTTTGGTCACAGACATTGATGCACAACGGCTTGCCCGTGCAAAGGAGCTTTTTGATCCCAGTAAAGCGGCAGAGGACGGCATCACCCTGATTTTTTCTGCCTCCACTGACAGGCAGGAGCTTCTCTCCCTGTCTGGAAATACAGGATTTGACGATGTTTTCGTCTATACCCCTCATGCGGATGTGGTGGAACTGGCAGACAAGCTGCTGGCCTTCGACGGATGTCTGAACTTCTTTGCAGGACCTCTGGACAAGGATTTCAGCGCAAAGTTCAATTTCTACAATGCCCATTATCAGCAGCATCATGTATCCGGCACCAGCGGCAGCACCATCGGCGATATCCACGATGTGGTGGAAATGCTGGGGAAAAAGCAGATCGATCCTGCCGTAATGATCACCCACATTGGCGGCTTGAATGCCACCATTGATACGACCCTGCATCTGCCCGAAATCCCCGGCGGCAAAAAGCTGATCTATCCCCACATTTCTCTGCCCCTGACCGCCATTGACAGCTTTGCCCAATTGGGCAAAGAGGATTCTCGCTTTGCAGCTCTTGCAGGCATCGTTTCCAGTCACAACGGTCTGTGGTGTGCGGAAGCCGAGGCATATTTACTCAATCATTTTTCAGAGCAGTAACATCCTACACAGAAAGCTGACGGAGGTGCAGTCCTATGAAAAAAGATATTCATCCGGCTGTCCGGCACATCTGCGAATACATCGATCTGCATCTGACAGAGGATCTCTCTTACCGGCATCTGAAAGAGCGCCTGCAGCTTTCTCAGTATGATTTGACCGGCAGATTTCCCAGATACACCGGCTTCACCTTAACCGACTACATCATTCACCGGCGCCTGGAATTGGTTATCTCCAAGGTTCTCAAAGGGACCAGATTGGAAATTGCCGTCTACAGTTCCGGGTTCAACACATATTCTCATTTTTATAAAGAGTTCCGTGCGCATTACGGCACTGCACCCAGAGCCTATTTCACAGCCCTACGGAATAGCAATAAAAAGACCACAACCCTTTAACGGGTTGTGGTCTTTTGGGCGGTTCTCGTCCCACCATCTCAAAAAAAATTCGCACCCCCAATGGGATGCGGATTTTTTGGAGCTGGTAACGGGACTTGAACCTGCGACCTGCTGATTACGAATCAGCTGCTCTACCGACTGAGCTATACCAGCACATATGGAGATTTTCAAAGCTTGACGGACAGCTGCTCTGCGACGCGCTAAGTGCCGCTTCGCGGTTGCGCGTCCGCACGCCCTCTGCGGAGGGTGTACCGACTGAGCTATACCAGCATACTGAAATATGATATCACAAATTCCTCTTTCCGTCAATGATGAAATCATCTGCATATATGCAGAACAAACCCAAACCTTTTTTGATCATTTCCCCATAATTAGGAGTTAACAATAATTTGCTTTGCAAGGCATCGGCAATTAAGTTATTCACATTTTCCACAGATCTTTCCACAGACAAACCCTTGAAACTGCGGAACTTACAGCCCATCTCAGGAAAATTGCACCTTTCGGCAAACGAAGTTCTTTTAGAAGTTAAAGTGTGATTTAAGTTTACATAACGACTTTTTCTTCTAAATTTCATCGTACTTTTGGAGATAAAATTGCAAAAACCGGGTGCAAATTTGCACCCGGTTTCTTCCGTTTATGCATCGATAGCCATGGTGGCATAGGCGTTCAATTCCTGCCCTGCGGTGACTCCGGAACGGAACTCATAGTAGGCCTGTGCGCCGATCATAGCGCCGTTGTCGCCGCAGAGTTTTAGGGGCGGCATATAGAGCTTTGCACCAAGTTTTTCTGCTTCTTTCTGCAAATCTCTACGAATTCGGGAGTTAGCTGCCACACCGCCGGCAATGGCCAGCTTGCCGTAGCCGGTCTGCTTCAGCGCTTCAATGGTGCGAGGTACCAGCATCTCGCTGACTGCCAGAGAGAAGGATGCACACAAAGACGGGATATCCAGTTCCTCTCCCTTCTGCTGAGCATTGTGGATGAGATTGATGGCAGCAGTTTTCAAACCAGAAAAAGACATATCCAGCGGATTACCGCTGAGCTTCGTATGGGGCATGGGATACATGGTCTCATCCCCTGTCTGCGCCATACGATCCAGAGAGGCACCACCGGGATAAGGCATACCCAGCAGTCGAGCCACCTTGTCAAAGCACTCTCCTGCGGCATCGTCACGGGTGGTACCGAGAATCTTGAATTTGGTATAATCCTGCACATCCACAATGAGACTGTGACCGCCGGAAGCCACCAGGCATACAAAGGGCGGTTCCAGTTCGGGATAAGCCAGATAATTGGCAGCGATATGTCCACGAATATGATGAACGGGGATCAGGGGCACATCCAGCGCCAGAGCCGCTGCCTTGGCAAAGTTGACGCCCACCAGCACAGCACCGATCAGGCCGGGGGCATAGGTCACTGCCACGGCATCGATATCCTTTCTCGCCAGACCGGCAGTCTCCAGCGCCTGATCCGCCAGACCGGAAATGGCCTCCACATGCTTCCGGGATGCGATCTCCGGCACCACGCCGCCATAGATTTTATGCAGCTCCACCTGCGATGCGATGCAGTCCGTCAGAACCTTTCTGCCATCTTCTACGATGGCAACGGCGGTCTCATCGCAGGAGGATTCTACTGCCAGAATTTTCATACTTCCCATTCCTTTCTGAGGATCAGAGCGTCCTCTTTGGGATTGTGATAATAATTGGGTCTGCGGCCCACCTGCACATAGCCAAGACCTGCGTAAAGGGCCTGTGCCGCCTCATTGGAGGCTCGCACCTCCAAGGTCAGGCTGTGGACTTTCTTCTCTTTCAGCAGGTTTTCCAAGGTCAGAAACAGCTGTTTTGCCAGACCTTTTCTCCGGTGACTGGGTGAAACCGCCACATTCATCACATCGGATTCGTCCAATACCGTCTGGCTGCCCACATAGCCAACCACTTCCCCATCTGCCAAGGCTACCAGCCACAGGCTCAGAGGGTTGGTCAGCTCACTGCGGATGCTCTGATCCGGCCAGGGATCACGGAAGCAAATCTTCTCCAGTTCCGCAATGGCAGGCACATGGCATTCCTCCATGGGCACGATGGTAAATTCACTTTGCTTCATACCAGCTTGCTCCCTGTTTGGCTTCCACCAGCAGAGGCACATCTAAGTTTGCCACCTGCTGCATTTCTTTTTCTAAGATTTCTTTCACGGCTTTGGCCTCCGCCAAAGGACACTCCACGATCAGTTCGTCGTGGACCTGCAAAATGAGGCGTGCTTTCAGCTTTTTCTGCTTTAAGGCAGCATCCACACGGATCATAGCCAACTTGATGATATCAGCAGCCGTACCCTGAATGGGGGTATTGAGTGCTACCCGCTCCCCGAAGGAACGGAGATTGAAATTGCTGCTCTTCAGCTCCGGCAGATACCGTCTGCGCCCGTAAAGAGTGGACACAAAGCCCATTTCTTTGGCCTGCACCACGATATCCTTCATATAGTCCCGAACGCCGCTGTAATGATCTAAGTAAGCATTCATATAGGCCTTGGCTTCCTCGGGGAACACACCGATATCCTGACTCAGAGACCATGCGGAAATACCGTAAACGATGCCAAAGTTGACCGCCTTGGCATTTCTTCTCATATCGGCAGTGACCTCCTCCAGAGGCACATGGAACACCTGAGAAGCGGTAACGGCATGGATATCCTCACCGGTAGAAAAAGCCTTGCACATGGCTTCATCATGGGCGATATGGGCAAGGACTCTCAGCTCGATCTGGCTGTAGTCGGCATCCACCAGCACACAGCCGTCTCCGGCCACAAACATCTTGCGAATTTCGCTGCCCAATTCCCGACGGACAGGGATATTCTGCAAATTTGGCTCTGTGGAAGACAGTCTGCCCGTGTTGGTGACCATATTCTGGAAAGTGGTGTGGATACGACCGTCATCGGCAATGACCTTCAATAGGCCCTCGGCATAGGTGGAGGACAGCTTGGTCAGCATCCGGTATTCCAGCACCGCATCTACAACGGGATGCATGGGGCGCAGCTTTTCCAATACTTCGGCATTGGTGGAATAGCCGGTTTTGGTCTTTTTCACCGGGGGCAGACCCAGTTTTTCAAAAAGGATCTCTCCCAACTGCTTGGGAGACAGGATATTGAATTCCTGTCCTGCCAGTTCATAGACCTGGCTCTGTGCCTCGGCAATACGACCGTTCAGCATGGAACCGAAGGACATCAGTGCCATCTGGTCAACAGTGACGCCGGTGCGCTCCATATCGGACAAAACAGCGCAAAGGGGCAGTTCAATTTCATAATAGAGCTGTTCCATGCCCTGCTGACGCATTTGTTCTTCCAGCATAGGCTTCAGCTTCCACAGGGCAGCTGCCTCAGAAGCCAAATCTGCCACAGTTTCATTGAGATGGACAGCGGAGAGCTTTTGTACGGAATAGTCACCTTGGGAAGGATCAAGGACATAGGAAGCCAAAGCAGCATCAAAGGGGGTCTGTTCGCACTTCCAGCCCTTGTCCAGAAGTTTGCCTCGGAGGTTCTTCCAGTCTGCACAAACTCTGGGGGCATCAGCCTCCCACAGAGGCTTAACGGCATTTAAATCCGTCAGGCAAACGCCATTTTCCCAAGCCACAGCCGCTTGATCCTCAGAAACTGCCAGAGCAAAGGCCGTTCCCGATTCCGGCAGGCAGTCACAGGCGCAGACCTCTGCTTCCTTTTTTGCAGGTTCCACAGAAACGGTATTGAGGCCATAGCGATCCATGAGCTTCAAGAACTCCAACCGCATGAACAAAGCCTTCAGTTCTTCCTTGTTTACCGGCTGACGGAGGGCATCTTCGGGCTTAAATTCGATGGGTGCTTCACAGTGAATTGTAGCCAGATCATAGGAAAGACGGGCATTTTCTTCGCCGTTTTTCAGCTTATTTCGCAGGTTTTCTTTGATTTTTTCGCTTTCGATGTTCTCGTAGACCCCGTCCAGAGAGCCGAATTTTAAAAGGAGGTCTGTGGCGGTCTTGGGGCCAATACCTGCCACACCGGGGATATTATCGGAGCTGTCGCCCATGAGGGCTTTCAGGTCGATGAGGGTTTTAGGCTCGAAGCCGTAGTCCTGTCGGAACTGTTCTGGGGTATAGAGGGTAGTGCCCGTCTGACCGGACTTGGTGGTGACCAGTTTCACAGACACGCAGTCATTGACCAGCTGCAAACTATCCCGGTCACCGGTGATGATGGTGCATTTCCAGCCCTGCTCACAGCAAATACGGCTGACGGTGCCGATGACATCGTCTGCCTCCCAGCCCTGACACTCATAGATGGGGATATTCATGGCGGTGAGAACCTGCTTCATGACAGGCATCTGCATAGCCAACTCCTCCGGCATGCCGTGACGGGTGGCCTTGTACTGATCGTACTGCAAATGGCGGAAAGTGGGGCCATGGAGGTCAAAGGCCACGCACAGGGCATCGGGCTGATCTTCCTGCTCCAGCTTGTGGAGAATATTCAAAAAGCCAAAAATGGCATTGGTAAACAGACCGTCTCTGGTGGTCAAGGGACGAATCCCATAAAAGGCGCGGTTGATGACGCTGTTGCCATCCAAAATCATCAGTTTCATGCTTCGACCATCCTTTCTGGTATTTTATTATTATAACACAGAAAGACCCATTCTCTCAACAGAAAAAGGCGGCTTGCGCCGCCTTTTTGCTATATTCTTAGATGCGCTTCCACTTGGCGCCGCCGGCCACATCGGTGACCTCAATGCCCATGGCTTTCAGCTCGTCACGGATGCGGTCAGCTTCGGCAAAGTTCTTTGCCTTCTTGGCATCCTGACGGGTACGGATGAGATTCTCCACAGCTTCATCGACTTCGCCGCTTTCGCTGATAACAGTGAATTCGCCTGCCTTGGGGGCAGCAGCCAGTTCTTTCCGCTTCTGCTCGGCCTTGGCCATAAGATCCAGACCCAGAACATAGTCGAAATCAGCCAGAACTGCCAGCTTGGTCTGATCGTCGGTCTTATACTTCAGAGCATCATAAACAGCGGTGATGGCCAGAGAGGTGTTCAGGTCGTTGCTCAGGGCAGTGACGAACTTCTCCTTCATGGCATCAAAGGCAGCCTGATCGATGGGTCCATCGGAAGGCTTCAGAGCGGCGATCTTCTGCACCATCTTGCCATAGGTGACCACCGCATTGTCCAGATTCTCATAGGAGAATACCAGATTTTTGCGATAATGGCTCTGGAGGCAGAACAGGCGGTAAGCCAGAGGATCATAGCCCTTGCTCTCCAACAGACTGACGGTGAGGAATTCGCCCTTGGATTTGGACATCTTACCGGAGTTGGTATTCAGATGGTGGACATGCATCCAGTAGTTGCACCACTTGTGACCGAGGAAGCTCTCGGACTGGGCGATCTCATTGGTATGATGGGGGAAGGCATTGTCGATACCGCCGCAGTGGATATCCAGATCTTCGCCCAGGTGCTTCATGGAGATACCGGAGCACTCAATGTGCCAGCCGGGATAGCCAACGCCCCAGGGAGAATCCCACTTGAGAGCCTGATCCTCAAACTTGGACTTGGTGAACCACAGAACAAAATCGTTTTTATTGCGCTTGTTGGTGTCCTCTTCCACACCCTCACGGACGCCGACTGCCAGATCTTCCTCGTCATGGTCGTTGAAGATATAGTAACGGTCCAGCTTGGAGGCATCGAAGTAGATATTGCCGCCGGCTTCGTAGGCAAAGCCCTTTTCCAGCAGGCCGGAGACGATTTTGATATATTCATCGATGCAGTTGGTGGCAGGCTCCACCACATCGGGACGCTTGATATTCAGCTTCTGGCAGTCAGAGAAGAAGGCGTCCGTATAGAACTGGGCGATCTCCATGACGGACTTGTTTTCCCGCTTGGCGCCCTTGAGCATCTTATCCTCGCCGGTATCGGCATCGGAAGCCAGATGACCCACATCGGTGATGTTCATGACGCGCTTGACATTGTAGCCCACATACCGCAGGGTCTTTTCCAGCACATCCTCCATGATGTAGGAACGCAGGTTGCCGATATGGGCAAAGTGATAGACCGTGGGGCCGCAGGTGTACATCTTGACCAGATCCGGGTTGTTGGGGATAAATTCTTCCTTTTTTCTCGTTGCAGAGTTATACAAATACATATCCGTTTCCTCCTGTTTATGTTTCTTTTATGGTATCCAGCCGAGCTTCCAGATCCATGATCTGCAGGCGCAGCTGTTCAATTTCCAGCATGACCGGGTCGGGGGTATGAATGTGGTCCAGCTTTTCACCGCTGAGCCGCACCACCCGTCCGGGAACGCCGACTACCGTTGCACCTTCAGGCACTTCCCGAAGGACTACGGAGTTGGCGGCAATACGGGCATTATCGCCCACCTTAAAGGGACCGAGAACTTTGGCACCGCTGCCCACCATGACATTGTTGCCCAAAGTGGGATGGCGCTTGCCCACATCCTTACCGGTACCACCTAAGGTCACATTCTGATAGAGCAGGCAGTCATCGCCGATCTCGGCAGTTTCACCGATGACAATGCCGGTGCCGTGGTCAATGACCAATCTTCTGCCAATGGTGGCACCGGGATGGATCTCGATGCCGGTAAAGAACTTACAGCTCTGGCTGATCCATCTTGCCAGAAAGCGCATTTTATGGGTATGGAGCCAATGGGCAATCCGATAGCTGATGGTAGCATGCAGACCGTTATACAACAGGAGAATTTCCAGTCCGCTTTTGGCAGCCGGGTCATTCTTCTTGTATGCACGGATGTCCTCCAGAATATGCATAGGTTCCCTCCTATAAAAAAGCCCGCCCCTTGAAAAGATCAAGAGGCGGGTCGTAACAACTCGCGGTTCCACTCTGATTTATCGCTCATAGCCTTGACGCGGCCAACGGGGTCTCCCCTCGCTCCCGAACGCACTTTCCCATCGGCGCACCTGCCTCCGCTTGCAGCCGGTGACGGAGGCTCTCTGCAGGTCGCTTGGTGACGGTACTCTTTTCGATCCACGCGATATGAAATTACCTTATTATATTAGCAAATGGCGACCTTTGTGTCAAGATGAGGTTAAAAAATGAGCACTTTATCTTATTTCTAATTTTCTGCACACTAATCTTTTTTTATTATCGTTTTTAACAAAGAACCGCCCACCATAACCAAACCGATTACAGTTTCTCCAAGCACTTTGACTATCCTTGCTTTTTCATTTCTACAGTTTTCACAGTATTTATGCTTATACCCATATGGCAACCTTTTCTGACACTTTTTATTCTTACAAACATGCTGTTCCATCGCCACTTTCTCCAATCTGAATAGGTATAGAATTATACGGTAATGCCTGAATCTTTTTTTCTATTACAGGCAAATGCTTTGACCAATAGTTCTCAGTAGATGGGTCTATCATATCTAGTCTATCCACAAACCCTGGAGTTTCTAGGTAAGTTTTCTTCACAAAGTCTGCATAATACTGCAAACTAATTTGAGCTGCCTCACTTTCACCCATTTCGTTATATGCCATTGCTTCAGTCAGTGAAACCATATTTACAGCACACAAACTTTCTCGAATTTCTTCCATTCTATTTTTAATTTTTTCAGGTGTTGCTCCAGACACTAACTTCCCCCAAAAAGTTTCCGGCTGCTCTTTGATAAATAAAACATTTGCACTTTGGCTCTGCATCAACAAATGACGACTATCCTCTGCATCAGAAACAAGCCTCAATAGGGCCATAGCTTTTAATTCTGGATTCTTTATAGCCATAGCTTGAAGCAATTTCTGTTGGCAACTATATGCCGAGGCCAGTCTATCATATTCTTGTCCTTGACGAACTTCCTCAACAGCAATTTGTACTTCTTGAATTTGCTGCGCAATCTGGGCCATTTGTATTTGAGTAGCATAATTCGTCAATGCTTGAGATATTTCTGGTACAACCTTAACTTTTTCTAATGCAACTGTAGACACGATTCTTTTGGTCTTTGGATCGACCAAATTTGCCATCAAAGACCCATCCTTCTTTGTCATCAATTTCACAACGCCCTCAGCAAGTTGTTGTTTCTGTTCATTTGTAAGGATGGCTTGAATCGTTTCCTGTGGAATACTACTCTTTATAACATTTACAAACGCCGGAACAGAATAAAGAAGTCGCTCAATTTGTTGCAATGTTCTTTTCGCTCCAACCAGTAAAGGTTTCGCTATATTGGGAACATCAGTAAAGAATAGGTTTAAATCCTCGCAGTATTCCGTTGTGTCAACAGTTTCTATATTTTCGGGAGATATATAGATTGCTTCTTCCATTGCAAACCACCTACCTTTTAGTTATTCTCTTAAAACATCTGTAAACTACACAAAAAATTATACACAATACAGCGTGCCTTAGAAAATCTTCTTTTCCCGCAAAATCTCACACATCTGGGCAACTCTGGCGTCCCAGGAGCTTTTTCTGCCCTCTTCCATACGGGCTGCCGTACGCTCCGGGTCGCTATCTTCCAGAGAAGCAGCAAGGCAGTTGGAGAATTCCTCCGCCGTGGCAGCCACATGAATGATGGGTGCAAACTCCATGACCTGATCCGGCTGGGGGGTGGACACAATGGGTTTTCCGGTGGCAAGGTATTCATAGAACTTCAGGGGGCTGACATCCTTGCTGAGGTCACCGGAAGCAAACAGATTCAGACAGGCATCAAACTGACGGATGTAGGCAGGCAGCTGCTCATTGGGCTTGAGGCCGAGGAAATGGCAATTCTCCATGGCTCGGAGCCGACTCAGATCCACGCCTGGATTCTCTCTGCCGATGAACACAAAGTTCCATTCCGGGTGGGCCGTGGCAGCGGCTTCCAAAAATCCATACTCAATGCACTCCTGCAAAGCGCCCACAAAACCAAAGATGGGCTTGGGGATTTCTTTCATATCTTCCGGACAGGGCAGATCCTGTGCCGCCTGAGAAAACCGCTCAAAATTGGCGCCGTTGGGGATGAAAACCGTATTTTCATTGGCTTCTTTCAGCCGTTCTGCCAGACCGGTGGCGGTGGCAAAGACCTGATCGCACTTGGCTGCCAGTTCCAGCTCCATATCATCCACCAACTGAGGGTTCATCAATCCACCGTAAGCAGAATGGCGGTCTACACAGTCATAGACCAGTGCACTATGGGGAATATGATCCACACAGTCCACGGTCACCGGGCTGTACACCCACAGAAGGGGCTGTTCCATGCCATGCTGCTTCATACGCTTTTTCACATAACGGGCAATGCGCTTTTGGTTCAGCTTGTTGATGAAACGGAATTTATTGAAGAAAGGCAGCACCGGCGGCAGAGCATAGACCGTCAAGCCGGGCTTGACTTCCTCGCCGGGCTGTTTGTATGCCTTCAGTTTGGGTCGAGCCAGCTGATCACGCAAAGGTGCCAGATAGGTGATGGACGGATCAAAATAGAGAATCTCCGCATCCTCCATGCGGCTCATGACCTGCTGTTTCCGGGTGGGAATGGGATACCATGGCGATGTGGCAAGACAGACGATTTGTTTCATACTTCTTCCTCCAACAGCTGACGGGCAGCCGTTTCATTCTCACGGGCAAGCTTCCGAAGGGCTTTTGCTGCTTCATCGTTGTGGCCTTCGGAAAGCAACTCTGCCGTCATGGCACGAAGAGTATCTTCCTCCACGGCAGCCAAGTCCATGTAGCGGTTCTTGCCCAGATAATCCAGAAAACCGGAGACCTTGGGATCATAGACAATGCCCATCAGGGGCACACCCTGTCCGGCTGCAAAGATCAGTGCATGAAGCCGCATGGACACCAGCAGTTCCATTCTGCCCATAAGACCCACGATCAGATGACCGTCATGGGGTGCGGCAATGACATGATGGGGGCAGTTGGCCATGGCAGCAGCTTTCTTTGTGATGTCCATATCCCGCTTGGGTTCCAGGGCAAAGAACACAGGGGTAATGCCCTTTTCAGAGAGTTCTTTTGCCTGAGCTGCAAAGATTGGCAGCTTGTCCTCCACATTTTTCCAGGGGCGGAGGGCAAACATGGCATACCTGCCGCCCGGCTCCATGCCTTGCGACAGGAGGAAGCTATCCACCTTGTCGGCAGGAGCGGCATCCAGCAGCAGTGCCGGATCGGCGGTGATCCGAATCTCCGGCTTCTTTACACCCATATCCCGCAACTCCGTTTCGCTCTGGGGGTCACGGAGCGTGATAAGGTCCGCATAACGGTCAATGACTTTACCCGCAAATTTCCGATTCTTGGGCAAAGATACCGGACCGATACCGCAGCCGTACATCAAAACCCGGTTGCCTCTGCGCTTTGCCATGGCAATATTGGAAAGGTAATACTGCAAGCTTCTGGTGCTGGTCACATCCTGAATGAGACTGCCGCCGCCATTGATATACAGCTTGGTCTTGCCCATACGGTGCAGGAATTTGAAAAGGGCAAAGGTATGGATGGCCTCAACACGATACCGAAGTCTTGTCTCATCTGGATTTCGGGACAGGACATAGAGGGGCACATCGGGATCGATGGAACGCATCTGCTGCAAAATGGCCTCCAGAATACTGTCGTCACCGGCATTGCCCTTGCCGTAAGCACCGCAGATCAGCACGCCATCCCGTTTTTTCTTGGGTCTGGCAGCTCTGCGGAGAATGGTTTTATAAATTTCGATCTGCTTTTCCACCGTGGCATCTACGGAAAATTTGGTTTTTGCCCGAAGATGCAGGGCTTCACTCAGCTTATTCCGCAATGCTTCATCGGCGGCCAAGGTCACCATATGCTCTGCCAACTGCTCATATTGCTGGGCTTCAAAGAGCAGACCGTAGACCCCGTGTTCAATGAGCAACGGCACGCCGCCCACACGGGAGGCAATGGTGGCACAGTGCATCCGGGCACCTTCCGTCAAGGCATAGGGGAAGGTCTCGCTGAGAGAGGTCAAGGTATTGACATCCAGGGCATTGTAGAAGCTGTCCGTATCCTCCACCCAACCGGCAAAGGCATAGCTGCCCTCGGGGCAGCACTGAGCAGCCAAAGCTTCCAGTTCCTGCCGCTGTTCGCCGTCGCCGGCAATGACCAGACGGATATTGGAGACAGATTTGCAGGCATGACCGAAGCCACGGATCAAAGTCGCCACATCCTTGACCGCCGACAGTCTGGCGGCGATACCGAAGATCACATCGCTCTCCCCCGCCTCCAGACCGATGCTTTGGAGATATTCTGCCCGGTTCAGCCTGGGCGTCACCGGAGTGAAATCCACGCCGTTATAGATAGCAAACATGGTCTGGGGATCAAATCCACGGGAGACCAGCAGATCGGCCATGGCATCGGAAACGCCGATATGGTAAGGGATTCGACGGACGCAGTAGGTATTGATGGTGCCATAGGTCAGGCGGTCAATGGGTCTGCCCAGGTAGTCCAGACGATAGTCACTGTGAACCGTGGTGACCATGGGCACCGAGACCTTCTTCTTCAATAAAGTGCCAATGAGATTGGCACGGGAACCGTGACAGTGGATGATCTGAAACTGCTCGGACTGCACCATTTCTGCAATTATTTCCACACAGGAGATGATTCCCTGCTCCAGAACCAGAGTATCGATTCCCATTTCTCTGGCTTCCTGGGCAAAGACACCCTCCATAAAGCAGACCAGACGGACTTGTTCCGTATTGGTCAGACCTTTCAGCAGGCTCAGGACATGGGTCTTGGCGCCGCCCACATCGCCGCCGGAGATGAGATGCATGATTTTCATAACGAAGCTCCTTATGCCTCTTGAGAAATACAACATATTGGGGTATAATACCATATTATAGACCATTTTCTCAAAAATGGCAACACACAGGAGGTCCTTATGAAAATCATTGATAAAAACGGCCGTCTGTTCGGTAAGCTGAACATCATCGATCTGGCCGTCATTCTGGTGGTCATCGTTGCTGTGGCTGCCCTCGGCATGAAGTTCTTTGGCAACGACGCCGTGGAAGCCATCACCAGCCCTGATGTCCAAATCACCTATGAAGTGGTTTGCGAGGATGTGCCGCAGCATGTGGCAGATTACTGCACCGAAAACTATTCCGGTCAGCTCCTCAGCAGCGGCAAGTTCCTGGATGCCTACATCACCGGCTGCACCGCTGAGGAAATGCCCGATGAAACCATCGACCTGTACTTCACCATCGAAGGCACCTGCCCCTTCTCCGGCGGCACCTATGTGATGGGTTCTCAGGAAGTCCGTGTGGGCATGGAGCATCTGGTAAAGACCTCCGATATTGAATGTGAAGGCATCATTTCCAACCTGGAGGCAAAGCATGGTTAATGCACTGAAAAACTGTCTCATCTGGCGGGTTCTGCTGGCTGTGGGAGGGTTTTTCGGACGGCTGTTTGCCAGCAGCATCCTGCTGCAGACGCTGGCGCACTGGTGGAAAGAAAGCGGTACCTGCAAAATGCTGCGCCATTGGCTCAGCCGGGATGCCGAGCACTGCGAGAATGCCGGAATCACCCGGTTCTTTGCCCGGTGCAACGGCAAACTGGCAGAGATCCATTGGCCTCTGGACTGGTTCCGGAACAGCCTTCTGGGACGGATCTATACAGGATTGTTCCGCTGGGGCAGTGAAAGTAAGCTCCTCGGCTGGCTCTTCCGCAGAGGTCTGACCGGCTTTATTCTGGTGGCACTGGGTCTCTACTGCGGTGTGGATTTCCTGCTGCGGGATGTGCTTTCCCTCACCGCCATCGCCTCCATCTGGGATGAAGGTCTGCTGGCACTGAGCGTCCTTTGGATTTTGCGGCTTCGTATGGACCGGGAAACACCCATGGAGGCCAGAGCCAATGCGCTGGATCTGCCCATCCTCCTGTTCATGACCCTTGGCTTCTGGCTCATGAACACCATCTTCGATTATTATTTCATCTCTGTTGCAGGCTACCGCGCCACAGTCCAGTACATGCTTTGGTTCTTCGTGGTTACAAGAATCCTGCGAAACGATGAAGATTTTATGATCTTGTACTATGTGATGGTGGCGCTGGCAACAGCCATTGCTATCCACGGTGTCTACCAGTATATCGTGGCGGTGCCCATCCCATCCAACTGGACAGACCAGGCAGAACAGTCCGTTCGTACCCGTGTCTTTTCCATTTTCGGCAGTCCCAACATCATGGCCGATTACATGGTCATGTTCGCACCCATGGCAGCCGGTCTTGCCTACTACCTCAAAAAGCCCTGGCAGAAAGTGTTGGCATGGGGCTGCACCTTCCTCATGTGCTTTGGCTGCCTGTTCACCATGTCCAGAGCCGGTTGGGTTGCCATGGCAGTTGCCGTTATCATCTTCTGTCTGATCGTGGACAAGCGGTTGTTCGGTCTTCTGATGGTCGCCGGCGCAGGTGCCTGTTTCCTGCCCTTTGTGGCAAGCCGAATCGGCTACCTGTTCACGGAACAGTTTGCCGAATCCACTGCCAGAGGCGGCAGAGGCGGACGCTGGCACTTCGGTCTCAACTATCTGGTAGAGTCCGGTCACCCCTGGTTGGGTCTGGGTCTTGGTATGTTCGGCGGTGCCATTGCTGTCCAGAACAAGATCATCGACCAATGGGATTACTTCTATATGGATAATTACTACCTGAAGATCATGGTAGAAATGGGTTATCTGGGCTTTGCGGCCTTTGTGATCCTGCTATTGTTCCTGCTGGTGATCTCCTGCCGGAGCATCTTCCGGGCAAAAGCAGCGCCTGTCAATTCCATGAAACCCCTGGCAGCCGGTATGTTTGCCGGTATCTGCGGTGTGCTGACCCACTGCTATTTTGAGAATATCTTTGAAGAGCCCTATATGATGGCTTATTTCTGGATCTTCGCCGCTATGATCGTGTATATCGGCTTTTTCCGAAAGAAAAAATCTCTGTAACATTTCAAAACTCCGCTGAAATTCAGCGGAGTTTTCTTTTGCACATAGAAAAAGCC
>JAZNNW010000045.1:0-42626 GCA_045580485.1 Candidatus Avilachnospira sp.
GGTGACGGCATCAACGATGCACCGGCACTGACCCGGGCAGATATCGGCATTGCCATCGGTGCCGGTGCCGATGTGGCGGTGGATGCTGCCGATGTGGTGCTGATGAAAAACAGTCTCACCGATGTGCCTGCTGCCATTCGCCTCAGCCGTGGGACTCTGCGGAACATCCATGAAAATCTGTTCTGGGCATTTTTCTATAATGTCATTGGGATTCCTTTGGCAGCCGGTGTGTTTATCGGTTGGCTGGGCTGGGAACTGAACCCCATGTTTGGTGCGGCAGCCATGAGCCTGTCCAGCTTCTGTGTAGTGTCCAATGCCCTGCGGCTCAATTTGCTGAAGATCCATGACGGAAGTCACGACCATAAAAGAAAACATAAAAAGGAGAAGAAAGTTATGACAAAGACCATGAACATTGAAGGCATTATGTGCGGCCATTGCGAGGCCCGTGTGAAGAAGGCGCTGGAAGCACTGGAGGCTGTGGAACTGGCGGAGGTCAGCCACACCACCGGTACCGCTGTGGTGACGCTGAAGACTGCCGTTGCAGACAGCGTTCTGAAAGAAGCCGTGGAGGCACAGGATTATAAGGTCATTTCCATCCAGTAAAGAAATTTACCGCCGGGGAAGTGTTCCCCGGCGGTATTCGACCCAAAGTGCTTGCAATTTTAGCGCTGATGTGGTAGTATATCCCAACAAATGCGGGATTAGTTCATCGGTAGAACGGCAGCTTCCCAAGCTGCATAGGCGGGTTCGACTCCCGTATCCCGCTCCAGAAAAACTGCCATTCCTAATGGAATGGCAGTTTTTGTTTCAGTCGTTCCAGTAAATCACCTTGCAAGTAAAATGTGGTTTCGAAATGGAGAAATTCCATGGAGTTTTCGCCCCAGAGGAGAGAAAGTGATGGTGGGAATTCGTCATCACCCTGCCAGAAACGAAACAGGACCGAGAAGAAATCTGTGACGGGGAACAGGCAGGTCAGGTCTGCACCGGCGACGGAATCCTGCAAAATACCGCCCAATGACTCACAGGCTTCGGGTAGACGGTCAAAGTGATCCTGAAAAAAAGCGGCGTATTCTTTCGTAAAGGTGTCGGTGTTCTGTACGCCGGTAATGATGAAATTTCCAACAGGACACCAACGGTCGGACAGAATTGGCAGTGTGTCGCCCTTATGGTGGCACAGCAGATCATAGATGGTCATGACGGTGCTGAAATTGCGGCATTCCGCCCAGCTGTTTTCGGAATATTCATCCACTTGTCCGCTTTTGCGGCAGATGCGGAACGGAGAATTCAGATAAGAGAGATAAAGCCGGTCTGCATCTGCAGAAAGATGAAACTTTTGAATCAAGTGCTGCTGGTCATGTTCCAGAAAGTATTTTTTCGCCAGATCGACTTGCAGATCATAGTTGGAAAACTTTTGCTTTTCGTTCATATTTTTATACCACTTTCCGAAGTCCGGGGATCTGTTTTATCAGCAGTGTGAGGATAAAGGCCATCAGATAAGCAGCCAGTGCAAAAAGGGGATAGGCCAGCCAGGAGGGCAGAGCCAACAGAGAGGGCCAAAGCCGGAATTGCAGACATTTCAGCACGATCATATGGCTGAGATAAATACCGGGGGTACAGTCGGCTGCGGTCAGCATGAACTTGTGTCCGCCCTTATAAAATGCCTTGGCAGCCACGAAGAAACCCATAGCGCCGAGGATGTTGCCGGGGAAGAAAAAGCTGAGAGACAGCTCTGCTGCCCGGTCAGCAGGCAGGCGCAGAGACCAGAGAACGGTAAAGACCATACCGGTAAATCCGGCTAAGCCCCAGAGCAAGGGCATTTTCGGCGGGTACCGCCGCAGCCAATCGCCCATAAGATACAGGAAAAGAAACCCGAGAACATGGGGAAGCTTCATACTGTCAATGATAGTTGCCAACAGCGTAAATCGCTCCATGCGCAGGGCGATGGTTATGGGAGATCCCAGCAGAAACAGCAAAATCAGTGTATAGCCATAAGTGCGCTTGTCTGCGTGGTTGGTAAAGACCTGCAAAGTCGGTGTGAAAAGGTACAGACCGATCAGAGCATAGAGATACCAGAAATGTCCGCCGCCGGAAAAGACGGTATAGACGAAACTGGGAAAGCCACTCCAGTTCCTTGTGCCAAGCCAAAGCTCCAAAAGGAACTGAACAGAACTCCAGAAAATCAGCTGCAGAAGCAGAAAACCGCTGCGTTTTGCCAATTCAAGGAAACTGCGCTGTTTTTGCAGCATATAATAACCGCTGATGAGAACAAATACCGGCACGGAAAACCGGGAGACGGCACTGAAGAAAACCCCTGTCCGGGAGGAAAGATCCACAGCATGAATCAGCACCACAAAGAAGGCTGCAATGCAGCGCATCCATTGGGTATCTGCATCTTTTGTTCTGTTCACGGTGATCCCTCCTTTTTCTCTATTCTATCGCAACTTGCTTTTGTTTGCAAGATGGGGGAAAATACCCGTTGACAAAGGGGAAATCCGTGATAAAATAAACAGGAATACGGACAAATGCTGAGAAAAAGTCAGTTGTGGTCACGACTCTGAGCGAGGAGGGGACGGTGCAAGCCCTCCGGGTACGAGCCATGGCAGCCGCTTTGGAGCATTCCGGCGAGGAGTCGGACGGGTCATCTCCGATAACAGATGGTCTAAGATGCCGCTTCGGCGGTAATTAGGGTGGTACCGTGAAGTCTTGCTTCGCCCCTATGGATGGGCGAGGCTTATTTTTTTGCAAGGAGAAAAGAAAAATGGAACCGAAAAAGTATGGATTGAATGAGCTGCGGGAAATGTTCCTCAGCTATTTTGAGAGCAAGGGTCATCTGCGTCTGCCCAGTTTCTCTCTGATTCCCCAGAATGACGCATCTCTGCTGCTGATCAACTCCGGTATGGCACCTATGAAGCCCTATTTCAAGGGCGAGCAGGAGCCTCCCAGAAGAAGAGTCTGCACCTGCCAGAAATGTATCCGTACCGGCGATATCGAAAACATTGGTAAGACCGCCCGTCATGGCACCTATTTTGAAATGCTGGGCAACTTTTCCTTTGGCGATTACTTCAAGGAAGAAGCCATTGAATTCTGCTGGGAATTCCTGACCAAGGTAGTGGGTCTGGACGAAAGCCGTCTGTACCCCTCCATCTATGAAAATGACGAAGAAGCCTTTGAAATCTGGAACAAAAAGATCGGCATTGCCCCAGAGCGAATCTTCCGTTTCGGCAAGGGCGATAACTTCTGGGAGCATGGTGCAGGTCCCTGCGGTCCCTGTTCTGAGGTCTACTATGACCGGGGCGAGAAGTACGGCTGCGGCGAACCCGGCTGCACCGTGGGCTGCGAGTGCGACCGCTACATGGAAGTCTGGAACAATGTGTTCTCCCAGTTCGACAATGACGGCAACGGCATCTACACCGAGCTTGTCCAGAAGAACATCGATACCGGCATGGGTCTGGAGCGTCTGGCCGTTGTCTGCCAGGATGTGGATTCCCTGTTCGATGTGGATACGGTCATGCGCATTACCGACCGTGTGACGGAGCTGACCGGCGCGTCCTACGGTCAGACTACCCGTATGGATGTGAGCCTCCGTGTCATCACTGACCACATCCGCTCCGCTACCTTTATGATCTGTGACGGCGTGCTGCCTTCCAACGAAGGTCGTGGCTATGTCCTGCGCCGTCTGCTCCGCCGTGCTGCCCGTCATGGCAAGCTGTTGGGCGTCAATGAGCCTTTCCTGTTCAAGGTCGTGGAGACCGTGGTGCAGGAAAATGCCTGCCAGTACACCGATCTGGTGGAGAAGCAGGCCTATATTACCAAGGTCATCAAGGTGGAGGAAGAAAACTTTGCCAAGACCATCGACGGCGGTATGAAGATCTTTGCAGAGCTGCTGGCTTCTCATAAGGCCAATGGCGAGACTGTTTTCTCCGGCGCCGATGCATTCAAGCTCTATGATACCTACGGCTTCCCCATCGATCTGACCATCGAAATGGTGGAAGAAGAGGGTATGACTGTGGATCAGGAGGGCTTCACCGCTCTCATGCAGGAGCAGCGTCAGCGCGCCAGAAAGGCCAGAGAAGCGCTGGGCGATCTGGGCTGGGCCGGTGTGGATTTCGGTCAGGATATGCCCGAAACGGTGTTCGTGGGTTATGAAAACAACGAGGCTTCTGCCAAGGTTCTGGCCATCGTGGCCGAAGAAGAGCAGCGGCAGGAAATCGCCGCCGGTGTGGAAGCTATCGTAGTTTTGGATCAGACGCCCTTCTATGCCGAAATGGGCGGTCAGGTTGCCGATCACGGCCAGATCAAGACTGCCAACGGTCTGTTTAAGGTCACCAATGTCCAGAAGAACAAGGGCGGCAAGTATATGCACTACGGCGTGCTGGAAAGCGGTGAATTGAAGGTCGGTGAGGAAGTCACGGCTTCCATCGATACTGCCCGTCGTGCTGCTATCGGCAGAGCCCATACGGCCACCCATCTGCTCCAGTCTGCACTGGTCAAGGTCCTGGGCGAAAACTGCCATCAGGCAGGTTCTCTGGTAGAACCCGACCATCTCCGCTTTGACTTCACCAACTTCGCCGCTATGACCGGTGAAGAATTGGCTGCAGTTTCCCGTGATGTCATGGAAATGATTCTGGACGGAGCCGATGTCAACACCATGGAGCTGCCCATTGAAGAGGCTAAGAAGCTGGGCGCAACCGCCCTGTTCGGTGAAAAATATGGCGACACCGTCCGTGTGGTCAAAATGGGCGAGTATTCTCTGGAATTCTGCGGCGGTACCCATCTGAACAGCACTGCCAAGGTTGGTCCTTTCCGCATTGTTTCCGAAGCCTCTGTGGCTTCCGGCGTCCGCCGTATTGAAGCCTATACCGGTAAGGCCGTTCTTGACCAGATGGATAAGATGAACCGCACTATTTTGGAAACTGCCGAGCATCTCAAGACCACTCCCAAGGATCTGCTCCAGCGTGCCGATGCCGTTATGGCTGAGGTCAAGGAATTGAAGCAGGGCATGGATAAGCTGAAGGATAAGCTGTTCTCCGGCGAGATCGATCGTGTGCTCTTTGGCGCCAAGGTTGTTGGCGGCCTGAAGGTCATCACCGTCACCCGCAGCGACATGGATGCCAACGACCTGCGTAAGATGGGCGACTTCCTGAAGGATAAGGACGAAGAAGTGGTGGCTCTGCTGGCTGCTGTTAACGAAGGTAAGATCACCCTCAATGCCGTCTGCGGCAAGAAGGCTGTTGCGGCCGGTGTCAAGGCCGGTGACATCATCAAAAATCTGGCTCCCATCTGCGGCGGCAGAGGCGGCGGCAAGCCCGACAGTGCCATGGGCGGCGGCACCGATGTATTGAAGCTGGATGATATGATGGCTGCTCTGGATGATTTCGTGGCTGAAAAAGTTGGCTAAGGAGGAAATGACTATGTCTGATTGCCTGTTTTGTAAGATCGTTGCCGGGGAAATCCCCAGCAGCAAGGTCTATGAAGATGAACTGTGCTATGCGTTCCACGACATCGCACCTATGGCACCCACCCATTTTCTGGTGGTGCCCAAGATGCACTTTGCCTCCGCAGCGGAAGTGACGGAAGAAAATGCGGCTGTGGTGGGTCATATCTATGCGGTCATCGCCAAGCTGGCTAAGAAAATGGGCTTTGCGGATGGCTACCGTGTGGTGACCAATGTGGGTGAACTGGCAGGGCAAACTGTCCATCACATCCATTTCCATGTCCTGTCCGGCAAGGAACTGGGCAGCTTTAACTGATATGTACAAGATCGTTTTGTTTGATCTGGACGGCACCTTGACGGAATCCGGCATCGGTATTACCCGTTCTGTTGCCCATGCACTGAAAAAGCATGGCATTATCGAAACGGATCAGAAGAAGCTGGATCGATTCATTGGTCCGCCGCTGATCGATATGTTTCAAGCCCTTTACGGTTTTTCTGAAGAGGAAGCCAGACAGGGTGTGGAGGATTTCCGGGAATATTTTGCCGTGAAGGGCATCTTTGAAAACCGGGTCTACGACGGCGTGGAAGAGATGCTGCAGGCACTGCAAAAAGCAGGAAAGACCTGTGTACTCGCCACCTCCAAGCCGGAGGAATATGCTGTGCAGATCATGGAACGCTTTGGTCTTGCTAAGTATTTTGCGAAGATCTGCGGTGCCACCATGGATGAAAAGCGAACCGATAAGGCAGAGGTCATTGCATATGCCTTGGAGGGTCTGGAAAAAGAATCTGTCGTCATGGTAGGTGACCGGGAGCATGATGTCTTAGGTGCAAAGGCCAACGGACTGGATGCCATCGGCGTCCTTTACGGCTACGGCAGCCGGGAAGAACTGGAACTGGCCGGTGCCAAGGCCATTGCGGAGACACCCAAGGATATACTAAAATACACTTGAGAAGCAGACCCTTGTGCCTTTTGGTGCAAGGGTCTGTGAACAGTAGAGGGTTTTATGCGGAAACTGGCATTGTTTGCTGCGGGATTTGCTCTGGCGGCAGCTTTGTATGTATATTTGATCTCTGACCCACGGGCACTGTGGCTGGCAGGTATTTGCCTGCTGCTGTCTCCAGTCTGTATGTTCTTTGGTTTCAGAAGGTGCAGCGTCGTTTTCCTGGGCTTGTTGGCCGGATTCATCTGGTGTACCGGATATGACAGCTTGTGGATGGAGCCTTCCAACCGTGTTTGCGGCACAGAACAGACGCTGACTGTTAAAGTTCTGGAGCAGCCATCTGCCACCTTTTATGGAAGCAGGGCAACTGTGGAAGTCACAATAGATGGAAGATCGTATCAAGCCATCCTCTACGGCAAAAAGGACTTGCTGGAGGCAGCGCCGGGTGATAGGGTGAGATGTACGGTACAAGTCGAATCTGCCCTGTCCGATGAGAAAGATGGATATTTCTATCATCAGGCCAACGGAACAGTCCTGCTTCTTCAAACCAACACAGAGGTGGAAATTCAAAGGGGAACACCACCTTGGTATGTGCGGCTGCGGCTTTGGTTTCAGAATCGAATCCATAGTCTTTACGATGAAACAGTCAGTCCTCTGCTGCTGGCACTGCTCACCGGCGATCAGGGAGAACTGTCCTATGCCTTGCGGAATGAACTTTCCATAGCCGGTCTCAGTCATACTGTGGCGGTATCGGGACTCCATGTGTCGGTGCTGATCGCAGCACTGGCCTTGCTCTTTGGCTACAATCCAAGGCTGACAGCGTTGTTGGGAATTCCGCTGTGTGTGGCCTTTGTGCTGATGACAGGTGCATCGGCCTCTGCCTGCCGGTCTGCGGTCATGCAGATCATTATGCTGGCGGCACCTCTGATCCGCAGGGAGCATGACAGCTGGACCAGTCTATCGGCAGCGGCAGTTTTGCTGCTGTTGGAAAACCCCTGGGCCATCTCCGGTGTTGGGTTTCAGCTGTCCTTTACGGCGGTCATGGGATTACTGATTTTCTGTTCTCCTTTGCAGAAACGGATGCTTGCATGGAGGAAGAAACCGGGTAAGCTGTACCGTACGGCGGTCTCCGGCATTGCGGCCTGTCTGTCCGCCACGGTGGCAACCCTGCCTTTGACAGTTTATTATTTTGGCATAGTCTCTCTTTGCGCCATTGTGACCAATCTTCTGGCACTGCCGGTCATGAGTGTGATTTTGGTTCTGGGATTGGTGTCCTGCCTTTTGGGTGCCATTCCTGCTATGTTTGTAAGCATCTTCTCCAAGTATGTGCTTTGGGTGGCCCACACGGCAGCAAAATTTCCCTTTGCCGCTGCCTATGAACAGAATTTGCCTTTGATGGTCTGGACGGCAGGTGCCTATGTTCTGTCGGTTATTCTGCTTCTACGGAAGAAAGAAATCAGCCGGTGGATCTCCGTTGCTGCCGCAGGTACACTGCTTATCTGTATCCTTTGGGGCAGCTGGAACTACGGTCATAATGCACCTGTGTATCGGGTGCTGGATGTGGGACAGGGTCAGTGCATCCTTCTGGAAACAGGAGAACTGACGGCGGTAGTGGACTGCGGCGGTTCCAATTCTCAATGGGTTGGAGAGTATGCAGCCCGCACCCTCAACAGTGCAGGCAGAACCCATGTGAATGTATTGACTGTCACCCATTACGATTCCGACCATGCCGGTGGTGTACCCCAGTTTCTGCGGAGAATCCGAACGGATCTGGTTCTTTTGCCCGATGTCGCCGATGATAAGGGGTTGCGGCAGGAGATCGAAGCAGCTGCCATGGAGACAGGAGCGCAGGTCATGGTGGTAGATGACTTGATAAGCATTAATTTTCCCAATGGCAGTCTTACGGTTTATCCGTCACTATCGGAGAAAACGGAAAACAATGCTGGTATCTGCGTCTTGGCAACGGCGGAAGAATATGATATGCTAATTACCGGTGATTTGGATCATACGGAAGAATTACGGCTGCTGACTCAGTTTGAATTCCCGAAAGTGGAAGTGTTGGTGGCAGGTCATCACGGTGCAGCAAGTTCCACAAGCAGTATTTTACTGAAGACTGTGAAACCGGAACTGGTGGTCGTTTCCGCGGCCAAGGATAATGCATACGGACATCCGTCCAAAGAAACTTTAGAGCGAATAGAGTCTGTAGGCGCAGAGGTCATCTGCACCGGGCAGGCTGGAGATATTGTCATCAGAAGGAGGTGAACCCATGGCTAAGAAAATGGAAAATGCTGCAAAGGGCATGGATGTGCTGAAACAGGATATCAAGGAAGGTACTTACGGCAGACTGTATTTCTTTTACGGAGAAGAACACTATCTCCGGGATCACTATCTGCAGCAGCTGAAGAAAAAGCTTCTGGACGGTCCTGCGGAGGATTTCAATTACCATCGGTTCACCCAGGAAAATATGAACCTGCAGGCTTTTGCCGATGCGGTGGAGGCCATGCCCATGATGGCAGAGCATTCTCTGGTTCAGGTGGATGACTATGATCTGAGCAAGCTGAACGAAGCTGATCGGGAAGTGCTGACCGGCATTTTGTCTGATATTCCCGATTACTGTACTGTGGTATTCGTCTTTGATACGGTGGAGTATAAGGTGGACAGCCGCCAGAGGAAACTGGCAGAGGCATTGAGCCGTGGTCTCAAGGTGGAATTCACCAGACAGAGCCAGCGGGAGCTGAACAGCTGGATTCGGCGGCATTTCCGTGCCTACGGCAAGGATATCGGTGACCGCCAGTGTGAATACCTGACTTTCATTACCGGCGGCACTATGACAGCTCTGGGGGCGGAGATCGGTAAGATTGCCGCCTATGCTCAGGATGCGGTGGTCACGGATCAGGATATCAATGCCGTGGTCGTCCCCGTGCTGGACGCAGAGGTCTTTGATATGACCGATGCCATCGCTGCCGGCGACTATGAAAAAGCATTGCTGAAACTGCGGACTTTGCTGCAGATGCAGGAGGAGCCCATCTATCTGCTGGCTGCCATCGGCAGCGGTCTGCGGCGGTTGCTCTATGCCAGAGCCTGTATGGCAGCAGGCAAGGGTTCTGATGCGCTGGCAGAACTGCTGAAGGCATCCACAGGACGGGCACCCCATGAGTTTGTGCTGCAAAAGACCATGACCACAGCCCGCCGGGTCTCTGACCGCTTCTGTGAGCGGGCAGTGACCCTGTGTATGGAGACCGATGAAAAGCTCAAGTCCTTCTCCGGGTCCGATGAGCGGACATTGGATCTGCTGCTGTTGGCTCTTGCTCAGGAGGCACGCCGTGATTAAAATCAGAGAAGCCATTGTGGTAGAGGGAAAATACGATAAAAACACTCTGAAACAGGTGGTGGATACGGCTGTATTCCACACCGATGGGTTTGGGATCATGAATAACGGAGAGTTGCTGGAGCTGCTTCGCAGGACCGCCGAGACGCAGGGACTTGTGATTTTGACTGACTCTGACGGCGCCGGATTCGTGATCCGCAATTATCTCAAGGGAGCGCTGCCCAAAGAAGGTGTACTCCATGCCTATATTCCCGATATTTACGGCAAGGAAAAGCGGAAAACCGCTCCCGGCAAAGAGGGGAAACTGGGCGTAGAAGGCATGAAGCCGGAAGTTTTGGTGGAGGTCCTGCGAAAGGCCGGTGCTACCTTTGAAAACGGCGAAACAGCACAAAAAAAGACACCCATTACGAAAGCGGACCTCTATGAATGGGGTCTGACCGGCAGTGCAGACAGCGGAAAAAAGCGTCTGGAACTGCTGAAAAAACTGAATTTTCCGGAACACATGAGCGCCAACGCCATGTTGGAGGCGCTGAATGTTCTGTATGATAAAGATACCTTTCTTGAGGAAGTACTATGATCGATTTATCTGTGAAGGATCTGGTCAAATCCTTTGACGCAGACCAAAACATTCTCGACGGGCTGAGCTTCGATGTGCAGGCCGGAGAGCGGGTGGGCATCATGGGCCGCAACGGCGCAGGTAAGACCACTTTATTTAAGATATTGACCGGTGAAATTGGGTATGATACAGGCGAAGTGACCTTTGCGCCCGGCAAAAAAGTGGGTCTGATCTCCCAGATTCCAAACTATCCTGTGGATTTTACTGTGGAAAAGGTACTGCGGACGGCTTTTAATGAACTTTCCGACATCAAGGCAAAACTGGAAGCCCTGGAAAAAGCCATGGCCGAAAGCCCCACGGCAGAGATCATGCACCAGTATGACAGCCTCATGAACCGCTATACCGTTGGCGGCGGCTACGACATGGATGTGGATCTGGAGAAGATCTGCAACGGCTTGAATGTGCCGAAAGCCATGAGAAATCAGCTGTTCTGCGAACTTTCCGGCGGTGAAAAGACCAGAGTCAATCTGGCAAGACTCCTGCTGGAAAAGACCGACATTCTGCTTTTGGATGAGCCTACCAACCATCTGGACATGAAGAGTGTGGAGTGGCTGGAGGAGTATATCCTCAAGTTCCGGGGAACGGTTCTGACCATTTCCCACGACCGGTATTTTCTGGATCGAATCGTTCAGCGCATTGTGGAACTGCACGACGGAAAAGCAGAATTCTATTCCGGCAACTATTCCTTCTATGTGGAGGAAAAGAAGGCTCGGTTTGAACTGCAGATGAAGCAGTATGAGCAGGAGCAGGCGAAAATCAAGCAGCTGAGCTACACTGTGGAGCGCATGAAGGGTTGGGGCATCAACAACCGAACCCTCTATCGCCGTGCCATGTCCATTCAGCATCGCATCGACCGCATGGATCATATCGAACGCCCCACAGAAGAAAAGCATCTGCGTCTTCGCTTTGAGGAAAAGAACTTCCACGGTGACGAAGTGTTTTCTATTAAAAACCTTTCCAAATCCTTCGGTGACAGAGTGCTGTTTTCTGATGTGGAGCTGGAGGTCAAGGGCGGAGAGCGCATTGCCCTGCTGGGTGATAACGGCACCGGCAAATCTACTTTTCTGAAAATTCTTTTGCAGGAGGAGACAGGTACTACCGGACGGATTCGCTTTGGCCCTACGGTGAAATCTGCCTATCTGCCCCAGATCATCCATTTTGATCATCCCGAACGGACCCTCTACGATACCATGCTTTATGAAAAGAATTGCACGCCTCAGACAGCCCGTGATCGGCTGGGTGCATTTTTGTTCCAGGGTGAGGATGTGTTTAAGCAGGTCAAAAGCCTTTCCGGCGGTGAGCAGAGCCGTTTGCGGCTGTGTATGCTCATGGACGAAAAAATCAATCTGCTGATTTTGGACGAACCCACCAACCATCTGGATATCGCTTCCAGAGAGTGGATCGAAGCCGCCGTGGAAGAATATGAAGGGACGCTTCTCTTTGTGTCCCATGACCGCTATTTTGTAGATCGGTTTGCTACCCGTGTGTGGGAACTGGAAGATGGCGTTATCCGGGATTTTAAGTGTCCCTATGCCAAGTACCGTTCCATCAAAGAGCATGAGGCCGCCCAGCGTGTGCAGACCCCGGCAGTCAAAAAAGAGAAAAAGGAAAAGCCCAAGAACAACGATAAGCAGCTGGAAAAGAAGCTGCGGGCTGTGGAGCGTGAAGTGGAAAAGCAGGAAGCGCTGGTGGCCTCCTATGATCTCCTCATCGAAGCGGCAGCTGCCGACTATCAGGAACTGAGCCGGCTGCTGGCAGAAAAGAGCGAAGCGGAGACTGTTCTGGAAACACTTATGGAACAGTGGGAAACCCTGTCCATAGAGATGGAAGGTTGACTTTCCGGGCGAAGGTGTTAGAATAGCATTACTATGAAAAAAGGAGAAATTTCTCATGAGTTCTTGTTCCGGTAATTGCTCCTCCTGCGGAGAGAGCTGTTCCGACCGCAAGGCAGAAAGCCTGCTGGCGGAGAATAATAAAAATTCCAATGTAAAAAAGGTCATTGCCGTCATGTCCGGCAAGGGCGGCGTTGGCAAAAGCACTGTAACGGCGATGCTGGCCACGGCCATGTCCAAGATGGGCTATAAGACTGCCGTTCTGGATGCGGACATCACCGGCCCTTCCATCCCCAAGGCCTTTGGTCTCAATGAGCAGATCGTCGGCACCGATGACGGCATGATTCCTGCTGTGACTAAGTCCGGCATCAAGGTCATGTCCATCAACCTTCTGCTGCCGGAGCAGACCGATCCTGTTCTGTGGCGTGGTCCTGTTGTGGGCGGTGCTGTCAAGCAGTTCTGGAGCGATGTGTGCTGGGGCGATGTGGACTATATGTTCGTGGACATGCCTCCCGGTACCGGCGATGTGGCACTGACGGTGTTCCAGAGTCTGCCCATCGATGGCGTGATTTTGGTCACCTCTCCTCAGGATCTGGTTTCCATGATCGTGGAGAAGGCTGTGAAGATGGCACGGATGATGAACATCCCCATGTACGGCTTTGTGGAAAATTACAGCTATTTCCAGTGCCCCGACTGCGGCAAGCAGCATAAGATCTTCGGCGAGAGCAATCTGGATGCGGTTGCCATCAACCATCAGGTTCGTGTGCTGGCAAGACTGCCCATCGATCCCGAAACTGCCAAGCTGTTCGATGCAGGCAAGATGGAAGAAGCTGATCTGGAGCCTGTGGCAGCTGCTGCTACCCTCATTTCCAAGGCTTGATTTTTCACCCGTTTCGGGTATAATAGAAGAAAAAACGACAGGAGATTCTGAAAATGGCAAGAATTGAAAAGAACACCATCATCGGCGATGTGTTGGATATCGCTCCCCAGACTGCACCTCTGTTTATGGCCATCGGTATGCACTGCCTGGGCTGCCCCTCTTCCAGAGGCGAGACCGTGGAAGAAGCCTGCATGGTTCACGGTGTGGACTGCGATGCCTTCCTGAAGCAGGTCAACTATTTCATCGAAGTCAGCGAAGCACAGGCTGAGGAACAGAAGTAAAAAAGGAGGCATTTGCCTCCTTTTTTCTTGATATGAGGTACTGCCTATGAAAATACCCATTTCCCAGCGGCTCCTTTGCTGCGCATCCCTTGTGAAAAAGGATGCAAAGGTGGCGGATATCGGCTGCGACCATGGCTATCTCGGCATCTGGCTGCTGAAAGAGCAGATTGCACGATCGGTGGCTGCCTGTGACCTGCGTCCGCAGCCATTGGAAAAGGCGAAGGAAAATGCAGCCATCTACGGAACGGCTGAGCATATGACCTTTGCGGTGGCAGACGGTCTGGATGCTGTTGCACCCGGGAGCGTGGATACCATTGTCTGTGCCGGTATGGGCGGCGATTGCATTGCCCATATTCTGGACTGCGCTCCTTGGGTCAGAGATCCTGCCTATACCTTGATCCTGCAGCCCCAGACCTCCGGCAACGATCTGCGGCGATACTTAGGCGAAGAGGGCTTTTCCATTGAAAGGGAAGTGCTGGTGCAGGACAGCGGCTTCCTGTATTTTACCATGGTGGTGCGGTACGGAGAGGGAAAACCCCTCACCCCCGGTGAGCAGTACCTATCCCGACAGCTGCTGCACTGCGGTTCTGACCTGCTGCCGGACTATTTTGACCGGGTACTCAATGCCCTGGAGAAAACCGTCACCGGTATGGAAAAGAGTAAAGAACCCCCACCCAAGCTGGATTATTACCGACAGGCATTGCATGAAGTGCGTGAAATGAGGAATGAATATGAAGCTGCAGACCATTCTTGACTATTTACAGACCCTCGCCCCTGCCAATATGAAATATGATTGGGATAATGTGGGGTTGCTGTGCGGCGACAGAGAGCAGGAAGTGCATAAAATTCTGGTGGCTCTCGACCCCTTTATGGATGTGTGCAAGGAGGCCAAAGAGGTGGGCGCCGATATGATTCTGACCCATCATCCCCTGATTTTCAATGCTCCCAAGTCTATCACCATGGATGACCCTGTGGGCAGATGCATTCTGTTTCTGGCGGACAACGGCATTGCTGCCGTCAATGCACATACCAACCTGGACTGCGCTCCCGGCGGTGTCAACGATGTGCTGGCACAGACCCTTGGTCTGCAGGATATTGAAGTGATTGAACCCCGTGGACAGAGTGAAGATGGCAGACCCTACGGTTTGCTCCGCAAAGGTGTACTGCCTCAAATGCCCCTGAAAAACTTTCTTGCCCATGTAAAGGAAGAACTGGGCACCCCTGTCCTGCGGTATGTGGATGGGGGAAAGTCTGTCTGCAAGGTGGCCGTCGGCGGCGGCTCCTGCGGCGATGAATACGGTGCTGCCCTGGCTGCCGGCTGTGATACCCTGGTCACAGCCGATGTGAAATACAACCATTTCCGGGATGCCTATGATCTGGGTCTGAACTTGATCGATGCCGGTCATTTCTATACGGAAAACCCGGTCATGGCGCCTCTGGCAGCCAAATTGCAGGCTAAGTTCCCGGAGATTTCTGTGGAAATGGCGAAAAAATACACCGATTGCATGAAATTCTATTGAATTGCGCCACCCCATGTGCTAAAATATGGGAAGAATTTTACACCGAGAAGGGAAGAAGATATATGTCCGGACATTCCAAATGGCATAACATTCAGAAAACCAAGGGTGCACAGGACGCCAAGCGTTCTGCCATCTTCACCAAGATCGCAAAGGAAATGATCGTTGCGGTCAAGGAGGGCGGCTCTGCCGACCCCAACAACAACTCCCGCCTTGCCACGGTCATCGTCAAGGCGAAGGCTGCCAACATGCCCAACGATAACATCAAACGCACGCTGGAGAAGGCCTCCGGTGCAGGCAGCGGCGATAACTACGAATCCATCACCTACGAAGGCTACGGCCCCAGCGGCGTTGCCGTCATCGTAGAGACCATGACCGACTCCCGCAACCGTACCGCTTCCAACATGCGCCACTACTTCGATAAGTATGGCAAGGGTCTGGGTGCTTCCGGCTGTGTGGCATGGAGCTTCGACCGCAAGGGTGTTCTGGTCATTGACAATGAGGACGAGGACTACGAGGAAGATGTGGTCATGGAAGATGCTCTGGAGGCAGGTGCTGCCGACTTCGAGGCAGAAGAGACTGTCTTCACCATCTACACCGATCCCGATGACTTCAACGAAGTGACCAAGGCTCTGGAAGCCAAGAACTACAAGTTCGTCTCCGCCCAGATCGAGATGGTTCCCCAGAACTATCAGAAGCTGGATAATCCCGATGATATCAAGAACATGGAAAAGATGATCGATATCATGGAAGATGACGACGATGTCCAGAACATCTGGCACAACTGGGATCAGGATTAAGATTTATTATAAAAAACGGGCTGATTGCAATCAGCCCGTTTTTTCTGTCAACGCTATGTTTTGCAAGATTTTTGCCAAAACTTGCAAAATGGGGTTTTGCTCATGTGATTTTGCAGGGCTTCTGCCATAAAAATGCATATTTTTCTTAAAAAATATGCATTTTCTGCCGCAAAACTCTTGCATTTGCTTTGTGGCTTTAGTATAATGAAACAAGATTTCGTATCTATCGAAACTACAAGGAGGAAAACAAAATGAAAAAACTGTTTGCTATCGTTCTGGCCGTTCTCATGGTCCTGAGCATGGTCGCCTGTGCCCCCAAGGCTGAGGTCGAAGAAGGTGCTGCCGATCTGAGCAGCGTGAAGATGACCATGGGTACCGGCGGTACTTCCGGCACCTACTACGCTTTCGGCGGTGTTGTCGGTCAGCAGATCAATGCTTCCACCGGCATGGGCATCAATGTCGTTTCCACCGATGGCTCCAAGGCTAACATTCTGGGCGTCGACTCCGGCGACTATCAGCTGGCTACTGTCCAGTCCGATGTTATGGCTTACGCTGCAGAAGGCACCCGTTCCTTTGAGGCTGAAGGCGCTCTGGACTCCTTCCGTGTGGTCGGCGGTCTGTATGCCGAGGCTGTTCAGCTGGTTACCATGGATCCCGAGATCAAGTCCGTTGCCGACCTGGCCGGTAAGAAGGTCTCCATCGGTGCTGCCGGTTCCGGTGTCTACTTCAACGCTGTTGATGTTCTGGCTGCTGCCGGTCTGACTGAAGAGGACATCGAGCCCCAGTATCAGTCCTTTGCTGACTCCGCTGACGCTCTGAAGGACGGCAAGATCGACGCCGCTTTCATCGTTGCCGGTGCTCCCACTCCCGCTATCACCGAGCTGTGCACCACCAACAGTGCTTATCTGGTCCCCATCGACGGCGAAGTCGCTGAGACTCTGATGGCTGAGTGCCCCTTCTACACTACCTATGTGGTTCCCGCCGGTACTTACGAGGGTCAGACTGAAGATGTGACCACCGTTACCGTTAAGGCTACCATGATCGTCTCCACCGACGCTTCCGAAGAGGCTGTCTACGCTCTGACCGCTGCTATCTTTGACAACGCTGAGGCCATTACCTCTGCCCATGCCAAGGGTGCTGAGCTGAGCCTGGAGAATGCTACCACCGGTATGACCGCTCCCTTCCACGCTGGTGCTGCCAAGTACTTTGCTGAAAAGGGTATTACCGTCGAGTAATTTTGTCCGGATTATCCGGCTGCGGTGAGAAACCTCACCGCAGCCGATTTTCGGTCTTTGTAAGGCAGGGGCTTGTTCATTCCCGAGAGAACGGACAAACCCGTTCCTTACAATGGAAACAGAGAGAAAGTTTTAAGGAGGTACTTATGGCTCTTTTTAAGAAAAAGTCCGCCCAGGAGACTGTTCAACAGCCCATGGATCTGGACGAAGTTATGAAAAAGTTTGACCGTGAGTCAAACACCCGTGTGTGGGAAGGCACTCCCAAAATCGTGGTCTCCATTATTTTGGCTTGCTTTTCCATCTTCTGTCTGTATGTGACGCTGTTTGCAACCTGGCTGGATGAGCTGCGTCTGACCAGCTTTGTGGCGTTCATCATGTTCATTGGCTACATTGTGTTCCCCGCCAAGAAGGGAAAGCAGCGAGTCAATTACATGCCCTGGTACGATGTGGTACTGATGATCCTCGGTACCGGCGCATTTATGTACTATGCCCTCAATGCCAACGCCATCGTTGCCCGTTTCAACATCGAGTTCTACGAAATGATCATCGGTGTGGTAGGCATCCTGTGTCTGGCTGAGTTGTGCAGACGCTGCGTGGGTATTCCCATTCTGTGCGTGGCAGGTGCACTGCTGATCTATGCACTGATCTGGGGTTCCACCAACCCGGACATGATGAAGCGTATTACCAACATTGTTCGCACCTTGTTCTATTCCAAGGAAGGCATTTTGTCCACGCCCATCAATGTTTGCTCTAAGTATATCGTGGTGTTCATCATCTTTGGTGCATTCCTGGAGCGTACCGGCATTGGTGATTTCTTCATCAATATTGCCAACGCTGCTGTCGGTCGTTTCTCCGGCGGCCCTGCCAAGGTGGCTGTTGTGGCTTCTGCCATGGAAGGTATGGTTTCCGGTTCCTCCGTTGCCAACACCGTTGGCTCCGGTGCTGTGACCATTCCTCTGATGAAGAAGACCGGCTATAAGCCCGAGTTTGCCGCTGCTGCTGAGGCATCTGCCTCTACCGGCGGTCAGATCATGCCTCCCATCATGGGCGCTGCTGCGTTCTTGATGGCTGAGACCATTGGTGTTCCTTACTCCAACATCGTCGTTCGTGCCATCCTGCCTGCAGTGCTGTATTTCCTGGGCGTCTTTGTCACTGTCCATCTGGAAGCCAAGAAGGAAGGTCTCCGCGGTCTGACCAAGGAAGAGCTGCCTAACATTAAGCCTCTGCTGAAGCAGCTGTATCTGCTGCTGCCTCTGATCCTGTTGATCTATCTGGTGTCCAGCGGTTCCCGTTCCATCCAGTATGCCGCAGCTATCGCTATCGCTGCTGTTATTGTGGTCAGCACCTTTGATTTTGAGTCTCTGGTCATGACCATTGGCGGTTGGTTCAGCAAGCCTCTCAGCGAAAAGGCTGCCATCCGCAGACAGGAGCATCCCATCATTACCGAAGGCATCATGAGCCGTATCTTTGAGGCTCTGGCAGCCGGTGGTCAGGGTATGATCACTGTGGCAGTTGCCTGCGGTGTTGCCGGTATTATCGCCGGCCTCATCGGTGTTACCGGTCTGGCTTATATGCTGTTCAACGGCATCGTGGCTCTGGCAGGCGATACCCTCATTATTGCCCTGTTCCTGACCATGCTGTGCTGCATCGTCCTTGGCATGGGCGTTCCCACCACTGCCAACTACTGCATCATGGCTGCCACCTGCGCTCCTATTCTGGTGAAGATGGGTGTCCCCGATATCGCAGCCCACTTCTTCGTCTTCTACTTTGGCATCGTTGCCGACCTGACACCTCCCGTGGCACTGGCTGCCTATGCAGGTGCTGCCATTGCACAGGCTAACCCCATGAAGACGGCCGTTACCTCTACCAAGCTGGCCATCGCTGCGTTCATTGTGCCTTATGTATTCGCTCTGAACCCCGCCATGCTGTTTGTGGATACCAATGTAGGTGAGGTCATTCTGATCTGCATCACTTCTGTCATTGGTATTGCCTCTGTGGCAGCGGCTCTGGAAGGCTATCTGTTGGATCATATCCATTGGTTCTTCCGTATCGTTGCAGTCGTTGGCGGTCTGCTGTTGGTCTATCCCGGTATTGTGACCGACGCCATCGGTCTGGTCCTGGTTGCTGTAGTCGTTGCCAGCCAGATCATCACCAAGAACAAGCACAAAGCTGCACTGTCTTAATGAAATTAAAATCACTGCCGTTTTACGGCAGTGATTTTTTATGCTATAATGGGGAAAAGGGGTGAAGATCCATGCTTGGAGATTGTCATATCCATATGATTTTGGACGGAGTATACTATCGGGCTGCCATTGACCATCATAAGGCACAGCCGGATGAGGCTTTGATTCGTGCCCGTCTGGAAGACTATGCCTCTTGGGGCATTACCTATCTCCGGGACGGCGGCGATGCATGGGGCGTGGGACTTCGAACTTCCCAATTGGCAGCGGAATACGGTATTACTTACCGCACGCCGGTATTCAACATCTGCAGAAAAGGTCATTACGGACGCTTTCTGGGCAGAGAATTTGCTGATTATTCAGAATATAAATCTTTGGTGCAGGAAGTCAAGGAAAAGGGCGGTCACTTTATCAAGATCATGGTCTCCGGTCTCATGGACTTTAACTGTTTTGGAAAAATTACAGATACGCCCTGTTCCTATGAACTGTGCCGGGACATGATCGGCTATGCCCATGACCGCGGTTTTGCGGTTATGGCTCACGCCAACGGCAGGGAGGCTGTGACTAACGCCCTGCGAGCCGGTGTGGACAGTATCGAGCACGGAGCCTATCTGGATCAGGAGACCCTTCATCTTTTGGCAGAGAGTGGTGCTGTCTGGGTGCCGACCATTGTCACCATCGCCAATTTGTGCGGATTAGGACGCTTTCCCGATGCCGTTCTGAAGCCACTGCTGGGGCTGCATACGGAGAATGTGTCCTATGCTGCCGTGTTGGGTGCAAAGATTGCCCTGGGCAGCGATGCCGGTGCCTACAATGTCTATCACGGACAGGCTGCGTTGGATGAATATGAGCTGCTGAAACGCTGCTTGGGTGAGAAAACAGATGAAATTCTACTAAGAGGCGAGACAGAAATACGAAAAAAGTTCTAAAAAAGACCCCTCACAGTGTGAGGGGTCAAATTGTTTGCGTTATTCAGCGGTGTAGTTGTCGAAATAACCCTGGATGAGGATGATGGGTGTGCCCTTATCGCCGGAGCCGGAGGTCAGGTCGCACAGGGAGCCGATCAAATCGGTCAGCTGACGGGGCGTTGTGCCCTGAGAGGCCATGTTGCCCACCAGATTGTCGTCTTTTTCCTTGATGGACTTGGAGATGGCTTCCTTCAGTTCTGCGCCGGACAGATTGGCAAAATCGTTATCGGCCAGATACTTCAGCTTCAGTTCGTTAGGGGTGCCGATGAGACCGTCGGTAAAGGCGGGGGAGACAACGGGGTCAGCCAGCTCCCAGATCTTGCCCTGAGGATCCTTGAAGGCACCGTCACCGTAGACCATGACTTCAATGAGCTTGCCGGTTTGCTTCAGTAGTCTGGACTGAATGTCCAGAACCAGATCCTTGCACTCATTGGGGAACAGCTTGATCTTATCTTCGGTAGACTTGTTGGAGCCCAACAGACCGTACTTGCTGTTATAGCCGCTGCCGTTAACAGGAGCGGTCAGCAGATCGTCGAGACCGCAGACGACCTTTGCGCCGTTTTCGCGGAGAATCCGCTTGGTGCGGGCACGGGTGTGGATATCGCAGTTGATGATGCAGTCGGTATAATTGAGAATGGTCTTGGCCTGGTTGGCAAACACCACTTCCACCTCTGCACCGGCATCCCGGATGATCTGGGAATAATAGTCGATATAGTCCACACCGGTGAACTCATGGACATTATTGCCAAACAACTGGCGGTATTTCTCCAGAGAAAGAACATCGGAATAGGGGTTGACACCGGCCTCATCCAATTGATCGTAGGTCAGAAGGGCGTTGCCGACTTCGTCACTGGGGTAGCTGAGCATCAGGACGACCTTCTTGCAGCCCATGGCGATACCCTTCAGATTGATAGCAAAACGGTTACGGGACAGAATGGGGAAAATGACACCAACGATGCCACCGCCCAATTTGGCCTTTACATCAGCAGCGATATGCTCCACAGAGGCATAGTTGCCCTGTGCACGAGCCACGATGGACTCGGTGATACCGATCACATCACGGTTGCGCAGTTCAAAGCCTTCGCTCTCAGCTGCGGAAACAACGCTTTCCACCACGATATCAGCAAGGTTGTCGCCCTCACGGATAATGGGGCAGCGAACGCCTCTGGAAACCGTACCGATTCTTCTTTCCATAATAACATCTCCAATGGTATGAAATTGACGCACCTATTATACAGCATGGATGGGGGAATGAGCAAGTATTTTGTTGCATCTGGCAAAAAAATTTTCAAAACTGCGGATAATTAAGAGGGTGCATCCCCGTGATACCATTGCCGGAAGAACTGCTGCCTCAGCTTCTTTGCTTCTTTTGGAATCCCCTGAGCGATCTGTGGGAAATCATTTTCCGTTCCGTTGGTTGCCTGTACCTCAAAGGTGCCGTATTTGTTGATTACATCATCCTGACTGTCGGGATGCCCGGGACCTCTGTCTTTGTTCATAAAATCACCTCGGTTTAGTGTGTCCCGAAGAGATAAAAAATCGCAGTCCGAAGACTGCGATTTTTAATTATCAGGCGATGGAATACTTGTTGGAGTAGAATTCCAACTGCTTCATAAACTCCTCATTGGAGGTCTTCAGTGCTCTCAGGTGGGCGTGGGTGTTCATATCCTGGCTCTGCATATCGATGAGACAGCCGGCAATGTTGGAGCAATGGTCAGAGGTGCGTTCCAGGTTGGTCAGCAGATCAGACCAGACAAAGCCCACATGGATGGTGCATTCGCCCTGCTGCAGGCGGAGAATATGGTTGGTACGGAGGATCTCCTTCAGACGGTCGATGACCTGCTCCAGAGGCTCTACAGAATAGATGGTCTGGATATCGCCGGTGCGGAAGGCTTCCAGAGACAGATCCAGAATTTCGGAAACGGCGGAGGTGAGGACGGAGATTTCTTTCTGAGCGGCAGGGGAGAAGGTCAGATCCTTTTCCCGCATTTCTTCAGCAGATTCCAGAATGTTCACACTGTGGTCGGAAATACGCTCGAAGTCGCCGATGAGCTTCAGCAGCATGGTGGTTTCCCGTTCATCACTATCGCTCATATTTGTACCGCTGAGCTTGACCAGATAGGAGCCGAGGATATCCTCGTACTGGTCGCTGCGGTCCTCATCCTGCCGGATCTCCTTAGCCAATGCAGGCGTGTAATTGTCCAGAGAAGACAGCGCCTTTTTCAGACAGCCGATGGAGCATTCTGCCATTTCCAATGCCACGGCACGGCTCTGCGCCAATGCGATGGCAGGGGTTTCCATGAGACGCTCGTCCAGAATGGAGGAAGTTTCGGGGGCCTCGGCATCGGGAAGAATAATATAGGATAGCTTCTCCAAAAGCCCGGACATGGGCAGAAGAAGCGCGGTGCAAAGCAGTTTGAATGCGGTATTGAAAATAGCAATGGTCAGGAAATTGGCGGCTTCGTTGAGGAACGCAGGGGCCAATGCAGCCTTCAAAATACAGAATGCAGACAGCCAGACAACCGTACCGATGACATTAAAGCTCAAGTGAACGATGGCAGCGCGTCTTGCGTTTCTGGTGGTGCCCACCGAAGAAATCAGAGCCGTGACACAAGTACCGATGCCCTGACCCATGATGATGGGGATGGCAGCGCCGTTGGTGACCTGACCGGTGACAGACAATGCCTGCAGAATACCGACGGATGCAGAAGAGGACTGGATGATGGCAGTTAGCACAGCACCCACCAGCACACCCAGAATGGGATTGGTGAACAGAATGAACAGCTGCTGGAATGCAGGAATGTCACGGAGACCGGAGACAGCACCGGACATGGCGTCCATGCCGAACATCAGTGTGGCAAAACCCAGAAGGATGGCACCGATATCTTTCTTCCGGCTGGTCTTGGCTGTCATCTGCAGGACAATGCCGATCAGTGCCAGAACCGGTGTAAAGGAAGTGGGCTTCAGCAGCTGCACCAGAAGGTTCTCACCGCTGATACCGGAAAGGCTGAGAATCCAGGCGGTGACGGTGGTGCCTACATTGGCGCCCATGATCACATTGATGGCCTGCTTCAGGGTCATCAAGCTGGAGTTGACGAAGCCGACGACCATAACGGTAGTAGCGGAGGAGGACTGGATGACGGCGGTTACGGTCAAGCCGGTCAAAAAGCCCAGAATTTTATTGTTTGTCAGTTTGCCAAGAATGCTTCGCAGGGAGTCGCCTGCTGCACGCTTGAGGGATTCGCCCATGACATCCATACCAAAGAGGAACAGACACAGGCCGCCGATCAAAGTTAATACATCAAAAATATCCATAAGTATCCCCAATCCTTTGCTCGATTTTTCGGCAATTATATTATATCATTCCAAATTTGGAAATCAAGAGGTGAAGCTGTTTTTTGTAAAAATCAGCGATTCTTGCAAATATAAAAGACCTGTGGTAAAATAATACATTATCATCATTGTGGGGGTCTTTCTTTATGAAGATCATCATTATTGGCGACGGAAAGATCGGCAGCGTTCTTGCCGAACAGCTTTCCAAAGAGACTCATGAGGTCACACTGATCGATCATCATGCCGATCCGTTGGAACAGTCCAATAAGGATCTGGATGTCATGGTGGTGGAGGGTGACGGTACCTCCCATCTGGTGCAGAAAGAGGCCGGTGTGGAGTCTGCGGATCTGGTCATTGCCTGTACCGGTGCAGACGAGCTGAATTTGCTGTGCTGTCTCATTGCCAAAAAGCTGGGTGCCAAGCACACCATTGCCAGAGTCCGCAATCCCAAATATGTGGAGGAACTGGCGCTGATCAAGGACGATCTGGGTCTTAGTATGTCCATCAATCCGGAACAGGAATGTGCCGTGGAAATGGCCCGTGTCCTGCGCTTTCCTTCCGCCATTAAAATCGATACTTTTGCCAAAGGGCAGGTGGAGATTCTTAAATACAATGTGTCGGAGAATTCTCCCATCAACGGAATGTCCCTTATTGAAATGAGCAAGCTCAGAGCGAAAGTTCTGATCTGTGCCGTAGAACGGGGAGAGCGGGAAGTGTATATCCCCTCTGGCGAATTCCGTCTGCAGGCCGGAGACCGAATCTCCATCGTTGCCAGTCCGGCAGAGGCTTTGCGGTTCTTCCGTCAGATCGGTGTGGCTAAAGCAAAGGTTCGTCAGGCCATGGTCATTGGCGGCGGTCATATGGGTTACTATCTTTCCAGACGGCTGCTGGAAGCCGGTTTGGATGTGAAGATCGTGGAATCGGACAGAAACCGCTGCGAAGAACTGAGCGAGCTGCTGCCTGCTGCGACTATCATCCATGGGGACGGAACCGATCAGAAGCTGCTTCTGGAAGAAGGTCTTTCCCATATGGATGCGGTGGCTGCCATGACAGGCATTGATGAGGAGAACATTCTGCTGTCTCTCTATGCCCGCCAGACCACCAATGCAAAGGTCATTACCAAGGTCAACCGGGATTCCTATGAAGATATCGTGGAACAGCTGGAACTGGGGTCTGTATTCTATCCCAGACGGATCTGCGCCGATAATGTGGTGCGGTATGTCCGTGCCATGCAGGCATCCGATGCCTACGCCAGTATGGAGACCCTTTGCAAGATCGCCAGCGGCAAGGCAGAGGCTATGGAGTTCCATGTGACAGCAGCCTCCTGGTTCTGCGGTGTACCGCTGCAGGAGCTGTCCCTCAAGAGCAATCTGCTGGTAGGATGTATTTCCAGAAACGGACGCACCATTACGCCCAGAGGCAGTGATACCATTGAAGTGGGTGACAGCGTCATCGTCGTTACCACTCACAGCGGTCTGCGGAGTCTGGACGATATCTTTGCAGGAAAGAAGTAGGCGGGAGTCGGCTATGAATTATCGTATGATCGCCCGTTTGATGGGCTTTATCATTCTCATTTTGGCTGCCTTTATGACCCCTGCGCTGCTGGTGGCTGTGATCTACGGAGAACCTTCCGGATGGACTTTTCTGGTGACCATTCTGGGTGCGGCGTTGCTGGGTTTTGGCCTGACATGCCTGCATCCGAGAGACCGCAGCATGTATGCCAAAGAGGGCTTTGTGATCACAGCTCTGGCTTGGATCATCATCTCCCTGATTGGTGCTGTGCCGTTTACTCTTTCCGGTCAGATCCCCAATTATCTGGATGCGGTGTTTGAGACAGCTTCCGGATTCACCACTACCGGTTCCAGTATTCTTTCGGATATTGAGGCGTTGGATCGCTGTATGCTGTTCTGGCGCAGTCTGACCCATTGGTTGGGCGGTATGGGCATTCTGGTCTTTATGCTGGCTGTGGTCAACATGAGCGGCGGTCAGTCCAACCATCTCCTGCGGGCAGAGAGCCCCGGCCCCTCTGTCAGTAAGGTCATGCCCAACATGCGCAGATCGGCTGCCACACTTTATGGAATCTATATTTTCATGACTGCGGTGCTGGTGATTCTGTTGGTCCTTGGCGGCATGCCTTTGTTCGATAGCCTCTGCCATGCTTTCGGCACGGCCGGTACCGGTGGCTTTGGTATTAAAGCTGCCTCCATTGGCCATTATGAAAGCTATTATTTGCAGACGGTCATCGCCGTGTTTATGGTGCTGTTCGGCGTGAACTTTAATTTCTACTTTTTTCTGCTCATGAGAAAATTCAAGACAGCTGTCCGCAACACGGAGGTCTGGGTCTATCTTGGCATTATCGCTGTCAGTACGCTGACCATTGCCGCCAATATCCTTTCTCTGTTTCCGTCAGCCTATCAGGCACTGCACCACGCCTTTTTCTCCGTGTCCTCTGTCATGACCACCACAGGTTTTGCTACAGTGAATTTCGATCAATGGCCGGTACTGAGCAAAATCATCCTGGTGTTGCTGATGATGATCGGTGCCTGTGCAGGTTCCACCGGCGGCGGACTGAAGGTCTCCCGAATCGTCATTGTGTTCAAGGCTGCTGCCCATGAAGTGCGCAAGCTGCTCCACCCCAGGGCGGTGAAGGTCCTGACCATGGATGGAAAGCAGATCGGGCAGGAGACCGTCAGCGGTGTGTTCGGATATCTGATTGTCTATGTGGCGGTGACGGTCATTTCTGTGCTGTTGGTATCGCTGGATAATTATGATATTATCACCACATTTACTGCGGTGGAGGCGACTATCAACAACATCGGTCCCGGTCTTGCCATGGTAGGCCCTGCCGGTAACTTTGCGTTTTTCTCGCCTCTGTCCAAGGTGGTTTTGACACTGGACATGCTCTTCGGACGCTTGGAACTGTTCCCCATGCTGATCTTGCTGATGCCCAGCACATGGCGAAAGCATTAAAACAAAAAATCTCCGACAAAAGTCGGAGATTTTTTTGTTTACAGGGAAACGCTGTCAAAGACATCATTGGGCAGGACATCGGAAAGCTCGACCAGAGAATGACGCATGCCGCCGGTATAATCGATAGGCGGATAAAGAGGTGCCCGAACTTCCGTAACGGCATTCTTTCGGCTGATGGACATGGTGACGGTTGCTTCATTGTCCCGGTTGACTTCCACAGCAACAGTACCGCCCATGAGATGGGCAATATACCGGGTCATGGGCAGACCCAAACCGATACCCCATTGGGGATCCGGCAGTACGCCTCGCTGACTGAGCCGCTGAAAGGCTGCGGTCAGCAGATCGCTGTCCGCTTCGGAGCAGGTATTCTTCATGCGGAACAGAACGGCGGTTGGAGTAGCGTCCACATTGAAGCAGATGGGCTGCTCTTTTTTACCGTACTTGATGGCATTGGACAGCAAATTCAAAATCGCCCGTTCCAAAAGCATGGGATCTGCGGTGACGGTAACGGATTTTTGAGGCAGCTTGCAGAAAACGGTTCGACCTGCAGTGCGGCAGATATCCTCCATTTCCTGCACCAACGGTTCCAGATGATCCGGCAGTAAGAGCTTTTCACGGCGGGGCTGATAGGCACCGCTGCGGATCTGCTCCAGATCGGCCAAATTGCAGGCAATGCGGCTGAGGCGGTAAACCTGACGGGTAATGGCTGCCGTCTGCGTCTGCAGCATGGGATCCTCCATTTCCTCCAGCACCTCGGAGAGCTGCTGGGTCAGGGTGGAAAGATCGGTCAGAGGCTGGCGCAGGACTTGTGCCGTAACAGCCAGAGCATCGCTGCCTGCCATCAGATTCTGGCAGTTGCTGATGAGAAACAGCGTGCCGTCAGCCAGCGGTCGGATGACCATGCTGGCGCTGCGGTCGCCCAGGGGCAGAGGCAGGGTCAGGGTATCCTGACGGTCCCATTGTTCGTAAAGTTCTGCGCCTTCACCCAACCAACTGTGCAGCGCATCACCGGAGTGGGGTGCCAGATTGCGTGCCTCCCGGTTGCATACCACGGAACCGTCCTGCCGCAGGCAGAACGCCGGCTGCTGAAGCAGCTGAAGCAAAGGGAGCAGTTGGTCAACAGTTTGACTGTTCATAACATTCCTCCAATCGGACGCTTGCATAGGTTATGCAGTCCTTGGAAATTTATCATCGGCGGAGCTGACGGATATCCCGACCCAAAAACAGACAGAGCTGATAAGTGCCTAAGAGACGGGATGCAATGGGTCCGGCATAGCGATGGGAAATGGCATCGGTTCCCAGATTGGTGGAAATGATGACCGGTTTTTCTTCCATCATACGGGAATTGATGACCTGATAGAGTACAGACTGGGTAAATTGGGTGGTCATCTCTGTGCCCAGATCGTCGATGATAAGCAGGTCACATTCCAGATATTTTCTGGTCAGATCGCTGTGGTCACCGCCGAATTTTACGGCTTCAAAATCGGAAAACAGCTTTCCAACGGTGTCATAGACTACGGAATAGCCACTGTCTGCCACGCTCCGTGCGATACAGGCGGAGAGGAAGGTCTTGCCCAGTCCCGGATCGCCGGTAAAGAGCAGGGAAGGGGACTTCCGGCTGAAGTTTTTGGCGTAACGGCGGCAGTGCTGATAGGTGTTTTCCATCAACTGTCTGGGGCTGACGCCAAGCTGTCCGTCCGGTTCATCGGGATAATAGTCCAGACGGAACAGATCAAAATGCTCCTTGCCGCCCAACAGACTGGAAAGCTCCTTTTTCTGCTCCTGACGGCAGAGCTCCCGAAGACACTCACACATGGCTGCGCCCACATATCCGCTGCCGCTGCAATGAGGGCAGAAGGGAGTAGACTCCAAAAGATTCTCGTCCAGATCGTTGGCCTCCAGAATCCATTCCCGCTCTCTTTGCAGGGCAAGATTTTCTTCTTTAATGGCAGCAATAGCGGCAACGGTGTCTTCGCCTTTGCGGAATGCGGCGGCAACTGCCTGAGACACAGAGCGGCGCATGGCCTTATCAATTTCCAGCAGGCGGGGATACTGCTGATAGATGCTGTTCATGCGGGCAGCCACTTCTGCTTCATGATCTGCCTTTGCCTGCGCCAGCCGTTCCTGCGCACGGCGAAGGATCGCTTCACTATAAGCCATGGCTTACACCTCCTGTGGTTGCATCATGCGGCGGATGGCCTCCAGCTCCAGCTGGCTTTTTTCGCCGGACTGTGGCTGCGGGGCTGCTTTGCCGGGGGTCTTGTCTCCGGCATCAATGGCCTGAACGGTGTGCAGGCCCTGTTCATGCCAGCTTTTGAGAATGGAATTGAGATAGGCCCATTTGAGACCGCCGGTATTCATACAGGTCTTTTCATAGGCTTTCAGGATCTCCGGTTTGCCGAAGCCCCAGTCCAGCCACTGAATGACCATTTTTTCTTCCCCTTGGGTCAGCTTTCTGTCAGAAATCTGTAGCGCCTGACGGATATGACCGACCTGCGTCTGCTTTTCCAGCTGCGTCTGCATATAAGCAGCGGCTTCTTCCAGAGTGTCAATGTTCAGATCCGACCAGTGGTAGGCTTCACGCTCAATGATCCGCATGGAGGGCAGACGCTGCCCACCTCGGGCACTGGCTCTCTGAATGCAGTAGGAGATCAGCACACTGACCACCTCCACCGGCATGCCCAGATAGTCGTAGAGGGACAGGAGAATTTTCAGTTCTTCGGTGCTGAGGAGCTTTCCAAGGCGGCGCTGGGCTTCGCCTATGAGACGCTGAAAACCGCTATCCTGTCGCTGCTGACGGATCAGATCGTCCTCAGAATACACGGGCGGTTCTGCAGGACGCAGAGCTTTCACAGGATCTTCCTGCCAAAGTCCCAGCTGCCGCAGAGAAGAGCAGGCACAGTCCAGGCGGGTCTTGGTCATCCGTAGGGCGGCCTCTGCCTGTTCCGGGTTGCCGCCTGCACGCAGATATAAATATAACAGAGCACCGTCACCGGAGGCGGCTGCCAACAGCTTGCGCCAATCCTGTTCCGGTATGTACATATCGTGCTGGTCCATATTCCGCCTCCTCTGTACAAATTTCCTTGTTTTCAGATAGTATAGCACAGATTTCGCCTAAGGACAAACTATAATTTAAGATAGAAAAGGGGACATAAGCAAAGGTGCAGCCACATACACTTCCGTAGAACGATGTGCAGGGAGTGTTGGCTTTGCAAGAGTTCATGGAAAGAAGAGCCTGCGATCTGGCTGCGTACATCATCGAGAACCGAACCACCATACGGAATGCGGCAGCGCATTTTGGCATTTCCAAATCCACTGTCCATAAAGATCTGACGGAACGGCTGGCTCGGTGCAATCACGGACTTTACCTGCAGGTAAAAGATATTTTGGAGGTCAATAAAGCGGAGCGTCACATTCGCGGAGGAATTGCTACCAGAAACAAATATAAAAAAGGATGATGGTTTTCCATCATCCTTTTTTGTGCAACCGACAAAAATTTTTTAGTTGAAAACTGTCAATCTTGTCAGAATTTCCCATTTCATTTACGACTGTAATGTAGTAGAATAAAGTAAGCCCAAAGGCGGACAAGTGTATTCCCCACAAAACCTAAAAAACTTTTAGGCAGAAAAAATATTTTTTTAAAAGTGGTTGATTCTTGCTTTGGACTGTCGTATACTGGAATTAGGAAGAAAACCGGTATCCGTGTGATTGACAGGAGGTTTTTGCAGCTATGAAATATGATCGTATGTATAACTTCTCCGCCGGCCCTGCTACGATGCCGGAGCCTGTTCTGGAGGAAATTCGTGATGAAATGATGAACTACCGGGGTTCCGGTATGTGCGTCATGGAAATGTCTCACCGTTCCAAGGTGTTCCAGCAGATCTGTGACGAAGCCGAACAGGATCTGCGGGATCTGATGGGTATTCCCGATAACTATAAGGTGCTGTTCATTCAGGGCGGTGCTACTTTGCAGTTCTCCATGATTCCCATGAATCTTATGAAGAACGGCGTAGCCTGCTATGTGGAGACCGGTGCCTGGTCCAAGAAGGCCATTGCCGAAGCCAAGAAGGTGGGCGAGGTCAAGATCGTGGCCTCTTCCAAGGATGAAAACTACTCCTATATCCCCGATTGCTCTGATCTGGAGATTCCCGAAAACTGTGATTATGTCTATATTTGCGAGAATGAGACCATTCACGGCGTGACCTGGAACAAACTGCCCAACACCAAGGGTCATGTGCTGGTTTCCGACCAGAGCTCCATGTTCCTGTCCCGTCCCTGCAATGTGTCTGATTACGGCATGATCTACGCAGGTGTCCAGAAGAATGTGGGTCCTGCCGGTATGGTGGTTGCCATTATCCGTGAGGATCTGATCCGTGACGATCTGGCCGACCTGCCTGTTTATATGCAGTATAAGACTCATGCCGATGCAGGCTCCATGTACAATACCCCCAACTGCTGGGCCATTTATGTCTGCGGCAAGGTCTTCAAGTACCTGAAGTCCATCGGCGGCCTGTCCGTCATGGAGAAAATGAACATCGAAAAGGCAAAGGTCATGTACGACTTCCTGGATCAGTCCAAGCTTTTCAAGGGGACTGTCAAGCCTGCTGACCGCAGCCTCATGAACATCCCCTTCGTTACCGGTGACAAGGATCTGGATGCAGAAGTCATTGCCTATACCAAGGCAGCTGGATTTGAAAACCTCAAGGGTCACAAGTCTGTTGGCGGTCTCCGTGCTTCTGTCTATAACGCTATGCCCAAGGAAGGCGTGGAAGCACTGGTTGCGTGTCTGAAAAAGTTTGAGGAGGAGCATAAATGAGAATTCTCGTAACTGACGGTATGGATAAGACCGCCATGGCGGCTCTGCGTGAGCAGGGTCATCAGGTGGATGAGCAGTTCTATGAGCCCGATGCACTGGGCGAAGCCTTGAAGGGTTATGATGCCGTCGTGGTTCGCTCCAAGACCAAGGTTCGTGCACAGCATATTGATATTGCCAAGGAAGGCAATCTGAAGCTGATTATCCGCGGCGGTGTCGGTGTGGATAACATTGATGTAAAGTATGCCGAAAGCTGCGGCATGACCGTCCGCAACACCCCCAAGGCATCCTCTCAGTCTGTGGCTGAGCTGGCTATGGCTCATATGTTCTCCTGCGCCCGCTACATCTCTGTGGCAGGCAGCACCATGCGTGAGGATAAGTGGGAGAAGAAGGCCTACGGCAAGGGCATTGAACTTTCCGGCAAGACGCTGGGCATCATCGGCTTCGGTCGGATCGGTCAGAAGCTGTGTGCCATGGCAACTGCCATGGGTATGGAAGTCATCGCCTTTGATATCTTCCATGTGCCCGGTATTGAGGAAGCTATGAATATGCGCTATGTGGAGATGGATGAACTATTTGCCAAGGCAGATTTTATCAGCCTCCACACCCCTGCCATTGACGGCAAGCCTCTCATCAATGAGGAGAACATTGCCAAGATGAAGGACGGTGTCTGCTTCGTCAACACATCCCGCGGCAACAATGTGGATGAGGCTGCTCTGCTGGCAGCCCTCAACAGCGGCAAGATCCGCTCCGCCGGTCTGGATGTTTTTGCTGAAGAACCCAGTGCCAACAAGGAACTGTACAGTCATCCCGCTGTGTCCTGCACCCCCCATATCGGTGCAGCTACTGTGGAAGCGCAGAAGCGCATCGGCGCAGAGATCGTGGAGATTATCCGGGATTTCAAAGCCTGATCGCTTTTCTAAGCATAATTTAAGGAGGAAAGTATATGAACGCATACATCGAAAAAGTCATTGAATATGTAAAGGAAAAGCACGGTCACGAACCGGAGTTCGTGCAGACTGTGGAAGAGGTGTTTTCCTCCATCGAGCCTGTTGTTGCTGCCCATCCTGAGTATGAAAAGTACGATCTGCTGAAGCGTATGGTCGAGCCGGAACGGATGTTCACCTTCCATGTCTGCTGGATGGACGATGCCGGTCAGTGGCACACCAATATCGGTTATCGCTGCCAGTTCAACGGTGCCATCGGTCCCTACAAGGGCGGTCTCCGTTTCCAGAAGAATGTTACCCCCAGCATCATCAAGTTCCTGGGCTTTGAGCAGACCTTCAAGAACTCCCTGACCGGCCTGCCCATGGGCGGTGCCAAGGGCGGTTCCGACTTCGATCCTGCCGGCAAGTCCGATGCGGAAGTCATGCGCTTCTGCCAGAGCTTCATGTCCGCTCTGTACCGCTACATCGGTCCCGATATCGATGTTCCTGCCGGTGATATGGGCGTTGGCGGCCGTGAGATCGGCTACCTGTTCGGTCAGTACCGCCGTGTGAAGGGCGTCTGGGAAAACGGCGTTCTCACCGGTAAGGGCATGAGCTACGGCGGTTCTCTGATCCGTCCTGAAGCCACTGGCTACGGTGCTGTTTACTACCTGCAGGAAGTCCTGAAGCATGAGGGCGATTCCATCGAAGGCAAGCGCATCGCCATCTCCGGCTACGGCAATGTTGGCTGGGGTATTATGAAGAAGGCTGCTGAGCTGGGTGCCAAGGTCACTTATTTTGCCGGTCCTGATGGCTACATCCATGATCCCGATGGCGTTACCGGCGAAAAGCTGGATTACATTCTGGAAATGCGTGCCAAGGACCCCATGCACTGCAAGCCCTATGCCGATAAGTATGGCGTGGAGTTTGTTCCCGGTGCCAAGTGCTGGGGCGTCAAGGATGTAGATATCTACATGCCTGCGGCCACCCAGAACGATGTCACCATGGAATCTGCGGAGAAGATCGCAGCCTCCGGTGTCAAGTATTACATCGAAGTGGCCAATATGCCCACCACCAATGATGCACTGAACTATCTGCGTGCACAGAAACATATGATCGTTGCGCCCTCCAAGGCTGTCAATGCCGGCGGTGTCGGTGTTTCCGGTCTGGAAATGTCCCAGAACTCCGAGCGTCTGGTCTGGACTGCCGAGGAAGTGGATGCTCAGCTGAAGCAGATGATGGTCAATATCCACAAGGCTTCCGCCGACGCAGCAAAAGAGTACGGTCTGGGCTACGATCTTGTGGCCGGTGCCAATATTGCAGGCTTCAAGAAGGTCGCCGAAGCGATGATGGAGCAAGGCGTATTCTAAACAAAACGATAAATAAGAGGCTGACAGGAAGTCCGGTTTCCCCGGACTTCCTGATTTTTTGTTGTATTGCAATCATGTAACTCAATGAATATAAAATATGGGTGAGTTGGAGGAAACCTACATATATTATCTTGATTTTCGAGGCTGTTTGATGTATGATGAATTAGTAAAAGTGGGTAAGTGCGCCCTTTTATGAGATATGTATTTCCCTCATGTGAGGGATGGTTACAGATAGAAAGATTGTATTTATGGATTTTGGACACATATGTCCGATATCTGGGAAGGAAACAGATGTATGAAATCGGTTGGGATTGAGGAGAAGTCCGGTGTCGCATTTTCTGCGGACACCTCCATGGGAAACAAGAAATTAAGCTATCTAATTCCCAAGAGAGTGCTTGATATTCTGATATCCGGCGTTGGGTTATTGGTTTTGTTGGTGCCCTTGATGGTGGTGGCTGCGCTGATCCGTCTGGAAACCCCTGGACCTGCACTTTACAAGCAGGAGCGTTTGGGTAAAGGGGGGAAGCCCTTTATTGTCTATAAATTCCGATCCATGTATGTTGACGCTGAAAAGGATGGTCCCCAGTGGACAGATGTGGATGATCCTCGACGCACAAAAATGGGTAAGATCATTCGACCTTGGCGTATCGATGAACTGCCGCAATTGATCAACATCCTCAAGGGCGATATGTCCATTGTTGGCCCAAGACCGGAAAGAGCATATTTTTATGATGTGTTTGAGAAGGAGATCCCGGATTTTCGGGTCAGACTTTCGGTTGATCAGGGATTAACCGGTTTTGCACAGCTGAATGGCGGTTATGAACTGGAGCAAGCCCAGCGCCTTGCATATGACAAGGAATACATGGCGAAGCAGTCTCTTTGGACGGACTTTGTGTGTATTCTAAAGACAATAGCCATTCTGTTCAGTCACGAGGGGGCTCGTTAATGGATGTGAAGAAACATAAGCCGCAGGTCTGTGTGATCATGCCGGCGTTCAATTCTTCGGAATACATAGAAGAGGCCATCATTTCTGTGATCAACCAGAGCGTGACAGATTGGGAGCTTTTTGTCATTGATGACGGCTCCAGTGATCATACCAGAGAAATTGTTGAAGGTTTTGTAAATAAGGATTCCAGGATTCGGCTCTTTACCAACCAGGAGAACATGGGAGTTGGACGAAGCAGAAACCGTGGATTGGAACTATGCTACGGGGATTATGTGGCTCTGCTGGACAGCGATGATTATTGGGAACCGCAGATGCTGGAAAAATCAATTGCCAGAGCGGAAGAGACAGGTGCAGATATTATTTACTGCTCCTATGCAATTGTGGATGAGCAGGGAAGAAAACTGTGCAACGATTTTATTGTTCCGGAAGAGACCGATTTTCAGCACTCCATCGTTCGCAATGTTATCAGCTGTTCCACGGCATTGTTTACGGAGAAGTTGGCGAGAGAAATGCGTTTTCCCACCAATATTTATCACGAAGATATCGCCTTGTGGTTCCAACTCCTGAGAGATGGCTGGGTCGCAAGAGGTGTACCGGAAATTTTAGCCTCTTATCGGCAGAGATCTGATTCGAAAACCTCCAATAAGCTGATGAGTGCAGTCAGACGGTGGCCCATTTACCGCCGTCATCTGGGTTTGTCTGTGAGTCAGAGTATGGCTGCAATGGTGAAATATGCCTATTATGGCTTGATCAAATTCAAAAAAGTGCGGTAAGGATTGTGAGTATGGAAACAGCACAGATGCACCTGAAGCAGGAAGGTGAACTGGCAACATTGGCGGAGCACCAGCAGGCATTGCTGCTTTTGCTGCAGGAGTTCCACAGGGTTTGTGAGACGCTGGGAATTCGCTACTTTCTCTTCGCCGGAACACTTTTGGGTGCGGTGCGTCACAAAGGATTTATTCCCTGGGATGACGATCTGGATGTGCTTATGTTCCGTGAGGACTATGAGCGCTTTCTCCGGGAAGCACCAACGGTACTGAATGAGCAGTCCTTCTTTCTGCAAAAAGAGTTTTCGGAGCACTGGCCCATGTTCTTTTCCAAACTTCGCTTAAACGGTACTGCCTGTCTGGAAAAGTACCACCCCAGAGATCCGGAAATCCATCAGGGTGTTTACATGGATATCTTCCCCTGCGACAATGGATTTTCCAACAAAATTGGACTTCTTTGTCAATTTATCTGCTCTAAGATCGTGATTGCCAAAGGCCTCTATGCAGAAGGATATGCCACAGACAGTTGGCTGAAAAAGTGTTTCATGGCGGCCTGCAGAGTGCTGCCTCGAAGTCTTTTCCATAGAATTGTAAAAGGGCCAAAGAATGCAGGGAAATGGGTCCATTGTTTCCTTGGCGGGGCAAAGAAGTTTTCAAAGAGTGTTTTCCCTGTCGGTTGGTTTTCCGGTAGGGAGAAGATGGAATTTGAGGGACAGATGTTCTGTGTCCCCGACCAATATGATTCGCTGCTGAGGGCTTTGTACGGCGACTATATGCAGATCCCGCCGGAAGAAGACCGTAAATGCAAGCAGCATGCGATTCTGGTGGATCTGAAGCATTCCCATGAAAAATATGCCCATTATCGGGATGGAATGAAATTTGAGGTCCATACCCGGAGCATCAGGTAGGAGTTATATGGAATTAGAAGTATTGGTGGCCACTGTGCAGCAGACAGATCTGTCGTTGGCAGAGCGGATGAATATCCGCCGGAATGCTGTCATTGCAAATCAATGCGGCAGGTGGGCCTATGAGGAGCAGCAGACTCCTTACGGTCAGATAAAAATGCTGTCATCGGACACCATTGGTGTGGGGCATAACCGCAATCTGGCCTTACAGTTGGCACAGGCAGACATCCTGCTTTTTGCGGACGATGATGTTACCTATTATGACGGTACGCTGCAGGGCGTATTGGATGCCTTTGCAGAATTTCCCGATGCAGATGTGATTTTCTTCGGTATCGATATGACCAAAGAGGGAAAGGTGTTCGACCAGCGGCGAAATCAGAAAAAACGGCTGCAGCTCTGGAATTCATTGAAATACGGTGCTGCGAGAATGGCAATTCGCCGCAGCGCTGTGATTAAGAACCGATTGGCTTTTTCAACGCTGTTCGGAGGCGGCTGCATCTATGGCAGCGGTGAGGATACAGTTCTGATCCGTGACTGTTTCCGCAAGGGCTTGAAGGTCTATTCCCATCCTTATGTGCTTGGAGCTTGCGCAAAAGACAGCTCCAGCTGGTTTACGGGTTTTAATGAAAAGTATATGTTTGATAAAGGTGCCGTGGCAGCCTGTGCTTTCCCAAAGATCAAGCATCTGATCAAATGGCACTACATCCGAAAATACCGAAAAAAAACAGCACTTTCTATCAGAGAAATGCTGAAATATATGAATCTTGGCATTGCGGCATATAGCCGAGGAATTGGCTATGCCGATTTATAAAAAGGAGGAATGTGCGTGGGAAAAATATCGAAGAAGCTCATTTTGCTTTTCGTAATTGTTATGGTCGCTGCAGTGATCTTGACAGGCTGTAAAAGCACCGGCGATGTTCCGGAAGAGCAGTGGGAAGAAATCATCCCGGAAGAGCCTGCAGGCATCCCCGTGGAGAATGACTACATGACTTTCACCTATCCCCAGGAATGGGAAGGGAAAGTTGAGGCACAGCCAATCGAAGAAGACGGGAATGTCCGGGTATCATTCCAGACAGAGATATCCGGTGAAAATCTGGAATTGTTTGCTGTGATCATGGGGCCGCAGGTGACCGATGGTTATATTCTCGGTCAACTGGAGGACCCGGAAACAGGAACGATTTATGTCAGCACAGATATGAATGAAGTGAACCGGGAAGACTGGTCAGAGGATGACTACAACGAGATCTGCGCCCTTCAGGAGCGGGTAAATGATATCATCGTTCAGTTCTATGACGATGAGCGGTTTGTTCCTGCAAAATAAGCCGTAAGGCAATGAACAAATGAATATTGCCTCTTTTGAGGTATTATTTATAAGGTAGAATAAACTTAGGAGGTTATAGCAAATGTACGGAAAAGAACTCAAGCGTCTGTTTTCTCTGCTTCTGGTTCTGGTTATGATCCTCTCCGTGGCACCTGCACAGGTATTTGCCATGGAGCTCGATCAGCAGGATCAGATGGTTGAGGAAGCAGAACCTGTCATCGAAGTACAGCCCGAAGTAAGTGCTGTGCAGCAGATGCAGGAAGAGATCGATGCCATTGTCGCCCAGTATGGAATTACTGCGGAGATGACTGACAACGAGATCGCAAATCAGATTTTCATGGCCGATGGCGAGACGCTCTATGCCACCATGAATCAGATCGAAGATCTGAAGCTGCGTGCCATGAATCTGACAGAAGAAGAGTTTGCATCTCTGGATACCGAGGCCTTTGGCCGTTTCGTCGGTGTTCTGGAAATGCTGACTACGCCCATGCTGATGGCTGCCCAGACAGTCACCGTTCTGGATGGTCTGGTCTCTCTGACCGATACCACTGGCAACGGCAGCGTCACCGATGGTACCTATAAGGCTACGGCAAAGGGCAGCTTGTTCTCTCAGGCTACCAACACGATCACTGTTACCAATGAAGGTACAGAGCAGGCCAAGATCAGCTTTGCCTATACCACATCCAATGCCAATACGCTCCAGTTTAATGGTACAGCTGCGGCAGCCAACGGCAACTATTCCATTGTGTTGGCCCCTTCTGCCTCTCTGACGATTACCCTGAAATCTAACAAGGGTCTTTCCGGCACAACAGCGACTCTGAATATGTCCGGCTTTACCTACACTGTAGCGCAGGCAGCTTCCGCTGTTACCTTCCAGTTCGACAGCACAGCTGGCTCTGTTTCCGTAGCCGGATCTGCAATTGCCGATGGCGCTGTTGTAGAGGTTACCATGGAAGCAGGTGCACAGTTGGTGGCATCTCCTGCCAGCGGTGTTGCTTTCCTGGGCTGGGTCGATGGTGAGACTGGTGAGATCATCTCTACCGCAGCAACATATACCCTGTATCCCGCTTCCGACATGACGGTCAAGGCTGCCTTTGCCGCCAACGGCGGTACCCCCTGGTTCTCCCTTGGTTCCAAGACTCAGCAGTCTGTGAAATCTGGTCTTCTGGGAATGAGCAAGTTGTATTATTACACAGTTGGCACAAGCTATCTGTTTGATGATCTGAATACCGCTGCTCAGGCTGCTTCGGCCCATGCCACTGCAAAATCTCTGGTTCTGATGAACAATGCAACGCTGTCTGCCGGTGAGTATACCATTCCTGCCGGTGTGGATCTGCTGATCCCCTATGATGCAGCCAATACGATGTTTACCACTCAGGTCATTAATACCACGACCTATACAACGCCTAGTGCCTTCCGGACTCTGACCATGGCTTCTGGAGCAAGCTTGACTATCAATGGTGCTGTGAGCCTGTCGGCTGTGCAGCGCTGCGCACAGGGTTCCAAGGCTGATGGCGGTTCTCCCACCGGTCCCGTCAGTTTCATTCAGATGAATGAAGGAAGTTCCATTGAAATTACTTCCGGTGGTTCTTTGTATGCCTACGGTTTCATTACCGGTTCTGGTACGATTCTTGCCAATAGTGGCGCCACGATTTATGAAAATTTCCAGATCATGGACTTCCGTGGCGGTACTCAGAGTACTGGCATGGATAATGGCGTGTTCCCTCTGTCCCAGTACTATATTCAGAATATTGAGGTCCCCATGACTTTAATGGCCGGTGCGGTGGAATATGCTTATACCACTATTTATATGTCCAGCGCTGACTTTGGCTCTGCGGTGGGCTTCATCGGTCCCAGCAACTCCATGTTTAACTTGACTTCCGGCTATGTTACCAAGCGTTATGATGGTGCGACTGACCGACTGATTGTCGAGTCCAATGGTACTATGACCATTTCTCCCATAAAGATGGAGGTTGGTACCAGCGATATTAATTCCGCTGACTATGATTTGCCTATAAACAGCAACCTGACGGTCTCGGTCAATAGTGGTACTATCACCATGGGCCAGGACATCGCCCTGCTTCCCGGTGCAAGTATCACAGTTGGCGAAAATGCAACCATTGACTTGGCCAGCGGCGTCAATGTCTATGTCTACGATGCCGATGACTGGGGCGACTATACTTTTGGCATTTCCAGCAAGAATACACCCTTTAAGCCTGTTACTTATGCACCCGGTCGTACCTATAACCGTACCAATGCCGATTTGGTGGATGCTGCGATTATCATCAACGGTACTTGCGATGCTTCTGCCGGTTATGTCTATACCACTGCCGGCGGTGCAAACATTACCTCCGATAAAAACGGTACTACATTCATTAAGCCCGGTACTCAGACTGTGACTTATCAGCTTATTCAGGCCGGTACCAATTCTGCCGGTGAGTCGGTTACAGCTACCTATGTGGAAATCCCTCTGGCAACTGCCAGACTGAAGAATGCCGACGGCACCTATGTAAATACTGGCTACACTGCTGGTACTTATGAATGTGTAAATGGCAGCTGGGATAAGACTGCCTGCGAGCATGAGTTTGTAGAAGAAGTCTCCACTGCTGCTACTTGTACTACTCCCGGCTTGATCACCTATGTCTGTAAGGATCCTATTTGCGGCGAAACCAATGGCACTGCAGAAATTCCTGCTACCGGACATGGTGAAGTGGCTGATGAGGCCAAGGCTCCCACTTGCACTGAGACCGGTCTGACTGCTGGCTCTCACTGCCCTGGCTGCGGTGAGGTCTATATGGCACAGGAAGTTGTCCCCGCTTTGGGTCACACCGAAGTGGTCGATGCAGCTGTTGCAGCTACCTGTACCGAAACCGGTTTGACAGAAGGCAAGCACTGCTCTGTTTGTAATGAAGTTCTGGTTGCACAGCAGACCATTCCTGCTGGCCATACTCCCGGTGATGCTGCAACCTGCACGACCGCCCAGACCTGCACTGTCTGCGGTGAAGAATTGACTGCCGCCCTGGGCCACACCGAAGTGGTGGATGCAGCTGTTGCTCCTACCTGCACCGAAACCGGTCTGACGGAAGGCAAGCACTGCTCCGTCTGCAACGAAGTTCTGACTGCGCAGGAAGTTGTCCCTGCTACCGGTCATACCAATGGTGCAGATGCCAACTGCACTGATGCTCAGACCTGCACTGTCTGCGGCGCAGAGCTGGCAGCTGCCCTGGGTCATGATTACACCAGTGTTATTACCGATCCTGACTGCACCAATGGTGGCTATACCACCTACACCTGCGGTCGTTGCGGCGATACCTACAAAGACAATGAGACCGACGCTCTGGGTCATACGGAAGTGGTCGATGCAGCTGTTGCTGCCACCTGTACCGAAACTGGTCTGACCGGAGGCAAGCACTGCTCCGTCTGCAATGAAGTTCTGGTTGCTCAGGAAGTGGTCGACGCTCTGGGTCACACCGAAGTGGTCGACGCAGCTGTTGCAGCTACTTGCACCGAAACCGGTCTGACGGAAGGCAAGCACTGCTCCGTCTGTAATGAAGTTCTGGTTGTTCAGGAAGTCGTTGGCGCTCTGGGTCACACTTATAACGGCAACTATGCTTACAATGAGACAACCGGAAAGTTCGAGGATCCTTGCGTTAACAATTGCGGCATCCCTGCCACGAAGGCTGCATACACCGTTACCTTTGACAATGACGGCGTAACGACTACCGAAACCGTCATGGAAGGCACCACCGTCGCTGAACCCACTGTCCCCACCAAGGAAAACTATACTTTCGAGGGTTGGTACAACGGAGAGACCGCCTATGACTTCACTGCTGCTGTTACTGCAGATCTGACTCTGACTGCCAAGTGGGCAGTTAAAATCCTTGCCTCCGGCACTTGCGGCATAGATGCAAGATGGGTCTTGACTGCCGATGGCATTCTGACCATCAGCGGTACGGGAGATATTGTGAGTGGTGCTGGATCGTGGACCGTGACAAATGTTCCATGGAAAGACTATGTGACACAAATCAATATTGTTATTATTGAAGAGGGTATTACAAGCACAGGCCAGTATTCGTTCTTCTCCTGTGACCTGGAAATGATCAAATTGCCTGCAACGCTGACCGAATTTAAGGGAAATTCTGTTGCAGGTGTGAAGAGTATTACCGTTGCTGAGGAAAACGAGAAGTATAGCACAATCAACGGTGTTCTGTTTGAGATGGAAGAAGTGACCCAGCAAGATGGAACTGTATTGAAAACGCCTGTGAAATTGATGCGGTATCCTTCTTTGTCCGATGCAGTATCGTATACTGTTCCGGATGGTGTAGTTGCGATTGGAGACTATGCTTTCAGAGATAGTACTAACTTGAAAGATATATCCATTCCGAGCAGTGTATCTGCCATCGGCGAACATGCATTCAACAATTGTGATGGTCTAATTACATTTACGATTCCTGACAATGTGACCGCAATCAGCGTTTCCATGTTGGGCAGTTGTGATAACCTTGAAGAAGTTGTTATTCATGAGAATGTGAATTCGATTGGGATCGGCGCCTTTAGTTACAGTAAGAGTCTGAAGAAAATTTCGATTCCGAACGGTGTGACCACCATTGCTATTGATGCATTTATAGGCTGCAGAAGTTTGGAAGAATTGATTATTCCGGACAGTGTTACCTCCATTGGTAATTCTGCATTCTATGGCTGTTATAAATTAACTGAAATCGTCATTCCTGAAAGTGTGACTTCCGTTGGAACATACGCTTTCTTTAACTGTACTGCACTGACGGATGTCTATTTTGAGGGCAACGCTCCTACAGTTTCGAGCACTACCGCAAGTCGTCCTACATTCCCGACCACTGTTACCCTTCACTACACTCCCGGTATGACCGGCTGGACAGATAGCACGGCCTATGATTCTGCTGCGGGCACTTGGAACGGCTACAAACTGGCCGTTTGGGAAGAAGAGGAAGAAGTTGTCCTGCCTTACACCTTCAAGCAGAATAGTGCCGGAACTGCCACCTCCTACACTGCATCTCTGGGTGTTGAATCTCAGGTTGAGTTCAACATCGGCTTCACACCCGTGGCAGTCAGCGGTGGAACTGTAAATATGCAGGAGCTGGCAGGTAAGAAGGGCTTTGGTGTGCTGGTGTGGTCCGAAGAGACTGCTCCTGCAACGGAAGCAGAGGCTGTGTATGCAAATGCAGAAGCAGTTTACGATGAGCCCTATGTCTACGATGGCAAGCTGAGAATCACCACGGAAGGCATT
>JAZNNW010000046.1:0-21453 GCA_045580485.1 Candidatus Avilachnospira sp.
TCGTTGATGCCGTCACCCACCATGGCGACCTTGCCCCGCTGTTTCAAATCTCGGATAACCTGTTCCTTTCCCTCCGGAAGGACACCGGCCACCACCTCCCGGATACCGGCCTCTCTGGCGATGGCTTTTGCCGTCCTCTCATTGTCTCCAGTTAACATAACAACATCAATTCCCATGTTCTGTAACTCTTCAACTGCTTTAGGACTATCCGATTTTATGGTATCTGCCACAGCAATGATACCCAAAAGTTGTCCGTTCCGGCTGAAAAACAGAGGTGTTTTTCCATTTTCTGCCAGTTTTTCCGCTTGCATCTTCACTTCAGCGGAAACCTCCGCCTGCCGTGCTATATAGGCCAGATTACCGCCGCACAGCTGTGCGCCGTCCAGTTTGGCAGTCAACCCGTTGCCGGGCAGAATACGGAAGTCTGTGACCTCTGCAGGCACCTTTTCCCAACGGGCAAGAATAGCCTTTGCCAAGGGATGCTCACTCTTTGCTTCCAGAGCAGCAGCAAGAGACAGAAGCTCCTCCTCCGTGCAGCCCACAGGCAGAATATCCGTCACCTTAGGCTCTCCGGCAGTGATAGTGCCGGTCTTATCCAGCACCACAATATCCACCCGGCCGGTTTCTTCCAGGGAAACGGCCGTCTTGAACAAAATGCCGTTTTTCGCACCCAGACCGCTGCCCACCATAATGGCAACCGGCGTGGCGAGTCCCAGAGCGCAGGGGCAGCTGATGACCAGAACGGAAATGCCTCTTGCCAATGCGTAGCCAAAGGTCTGTCCCATCAAAAGCCAAATCACGACTGTCACCGCTGCAATGCCCAGTACCACCGGCACAAATATACCGGAGACCTTATCTGCCACTTTTGCAATAGGCGCCTTGGTGGCTGCCGCATCGGAGACCATACGGATGATCTGGGAAAGGGTCGTATCCTCTCCCACACGGGTGGCACGGCATTTAAGGAAACCCTGCAGGTTGGAAGTGGCTGCAGAAACGCTGTCCCCTTCCGCCTTATCCACAGGGATACTCTCACCGGTAAGGGCAGCTTCATTGACAGAGCTCTGTCCCTCCACCACTACGCCATCCACGGGAACATTCTCACCGGGGCGAACCACAAAGATATCACCCTGAATCACCTGCTCGATGGGGATCTCCGTTTCCATGCCATTTCGGATAACCACTGCCGTCTTGGGAGACAGCTTCATGAGGCTTTGGAGGGCATCGGTGGTCTTGCCCTTAGAACGGGCTTCCAGCATCTTACCCACGGTGATCAGAGTCAATATCATGGCAGCGGATTCAAAATAGAGATCATGGCAATATTCCATTGCCACCGCCGCATCCACAGCCGTCATAGCATAGAGCCGGACCGTGCTGTAACCGAAAGCAGCAGCAGCGCCCAGTGCCACCAGCGTATCCATATTGGGTGCGCCGTGAAGCAGCCCCTTGGTGCCGGAAATAAAGAATTTCTGATTGATGACCATGACTGCAGCTGTCAGCAGCAGTTGGGACAAGCCCAAAGCCACGGGATTTCCTGCCAGAAACGCCGGCATAGGCCAATGCCACATGGTATGACCCATGGAAATATACATCAGCACCAGCAAAAATCCCAAAGAACTGATCAGCCGTTTTTTCATTTTCGGTGTTTCTTCATCTTTGATTTCTTTCTTTTCCACAGGCTTCACGGCACCCTTGAGGGATGCACCATAGCCTGCATTCTCCACCGCACGGAGGATGGCTTCCTCGCTGCCGCCTTCCACACCCATGGAATTGGTCAGCAGATTTACAGAGCAAGCCGTGACACCTTCTACGGCAGAGACCGCCTTTTCCACACGGGCAGAGCAGGCAGCGCAGCTCATACCTGTCACATCAAATTGACGCATAGACTTCCCTCCTATTTCATTAGTTTCTGCAGAGTCTGCACCAGTTCCTCAATGACGCTGTCATCCCCTGCCCGCAGGTCTCTTGCCACGCAGTGGTGCATATGACCGGCGATCAGTTCCCGGTTGAAGGCGTTGAGTGCCGCAGACACGGCAGCCGATTGTATCAAAATATCATTGCAGTATGCATCGCTTTCCAGCATGGTGCGGATTCCTCTGATCTGTCCCTCGATTCGGTTGAGGCGGTTGACCAGTTTTTTCTGTTCCTCCGGCTCACGGACAGTTTTTCTGCAGCAATTTTCCATAACGAACCCCCCTGTCTTTGCCTTCATTATATACCCCCACGGGGTATATGTCAACAAGGAAAAAGATGCTAAAATATTTCAAAGCACAAAAGGAGTTTACTATGGAATTTCAACCCATTGCCCATATTCATAACGACTACACCGCAAAGTTTGGGATTCCCCGCCAGAGCGGACTGGTGGAGCAGGTGGAAAGCACTATCGTTTTCACGCCCCCTTACCGCAATGAAGATGCGCTTCGTGGTCTGGAGGGTTGGTCTCATCTCTGGCTGGTGTGGCTCTTTTCCGAATCCATCCGGGAGAACTGGTCTCCCACTGTCCTGCCGCCCCGACTGGGCGGCAAGACCCGAATGGGTGTTTTTGCCACCCGCTCCCCGTTCCGTCCCAATCCCATCGGTCTTTCCTCTGTGAAGCTGCTGGGCGTGGATCTGCACACACCGGAAGGACCTGTCATCCGTGTGGCAGGGGCTGATCTCATGGACGGCACTCCCATTCTGGACATCAAGCCCTATCTTCCCTATACCGACAGCCATCCCGATGCCACCGGCGGTTTTGCCGAGCCGGTTCGGGAATACGCTTTGGAAGTTGTCTTCCCTGAGGAGTGGAAAGCTATGGTGCCCCAACGGCTCATGGCGCCTGTTCTGGGGTTACTGGCACAGGACCCCCGTCCCTCCTATCAAAACGATCCGGAACGGGTCTACGGCGTAGCCTTCGGCGGCTATGACTTCCGTTTCCGAGTCAACGAAGGCGTCCTGACCGTCTGCGAAGTGGAAAAGCTATAAGAAAACCGCACCCGATCGGGTGCGGTTTTTGCTTATTCCGTTACATATTCGTCCCACATGTCTTCAGGTGGGAGTTCTTCCTCCGCAGGCTCTTCCTCTACCAGTTCAGGACCAACGATATACTCCGCATCGTACTTTTCATAGACGCTGATATCGCACTTTTCCTTCCGCAGGAAGTTGCCTTCCAGATCGTAGAAATTCTTGTAGCTCCAGTAGGTGTAGCCCGTATGAGGCTCCTGTACCAGTTCCCGATAGCCGGCAGGCTTGGTCTCGTCCAGAGTCTCAATTTCTTCATAGGGCGTAGTGGCCGTCAGCTCATAGGTCATCTTCACTGTATAATCGTGCTCATTGGTACCCACCAGACTGACACTGACCACACCGTTATTGACGGCTGCATTGACCATGACCGGGGTCTCATTGGTGTTGCGGAACTGGAAGTCCAGCGCACCCCAGTAGACCGTGGCATCCATACCGGGGTCTACATAGGTCACCACATACATATGAGGTTCCCGCTCAATGATCTGGAAATCCGCCATGAGGGTACAATAGTAGATCATGGAAGCGATCTGGCAGATGCCGCCACCCACTTCGGATTCGCTGGCACCGTCATTGGCATAGATGATGCCTTCCTTGTAGCCCTTTTCAGCAGTTCTCTGGCCGACGATATCGTTGAAGGAGAATATCTCGTTGGGCTGCAGCACTGTTCCGTTGATGGCCTCACAGGCCAGACGGAGGTTGGTGGTGCGGTTGGCATTGCCTGTGTAGGCAATGGAGTAAGATGCCAAAGTATCGGCATAAAACTTCTGCTTATACTCTTCCAGTGTGATCTCCGGTTCCAGCACCTTCAAGGGAATCTCAATGACAGAGCCTTCTTCTGCCAGCGCCAGCTGCTGATTGACAGCCATGAGATCAAAGCCGAAGCCCTCCACCTCTTCCACGATGGTACGGGTGGACTTATCATAATAGGCATTCCGGGCAGGCTTGCAGTATTTGTTGTAATAGCTCTGCAGGTCCACGATATCATAGGGAACCAAATCGTAAGAAAACTCAATATCCGACAGATCGCCGGACTCGTAGGCCTTCATGACCTGCTCATAGAGCTTTTCCGTATCCAGACTGCGTCCGTTTTTACCCAACTCAATAGTAATGACTTCCGCATCTTCATCCATGGTTACTTCCGACTGGGACATCTCCTGTGCCACATCCTCGGCCGTCTTGTCGATCAATTCCCGGATGTATTCTGTATCCACACTGAGGAAATCGCCCATATCCAGAATGTAAGCCGACTCTTTGCACTTGATATAAGTGGAAAGGACTTTGAATGCCCCACCCTCTCTGCCGTAGGACAAAGCCGCCTCCACCATGGAGTTGGCGTCCAGGGGAGAATTGGCCAGTTCCGGATCGAAAACCAGTTTCCTGTCAGGAAGCTGAACGGTCAGAGTTCTGGTGGCGTGGGTATTGGACAAACTGGTCTCCAACGCCTGTGCAGCCTCCTCCGCTTCCATGCCGCCGATATTCACACCGGAGACACAGACATTGGGAAACACCGTATCTGCGTTTTTCAGATGCAAACCCCAGAAGAACACACCGAGGAACACCGCAACAGCCACAGAAGCCGCAGCAATTCCGGCGATCAGCAGAATCTTTTTCGATTTTCTTTCACTGCTGCCCATCAGGAATTCCCTCCTTTGCATAGTAGTACATCATCAGTATATCCCAAAGACAAGTTCCATTGCAACAACATTTGAAAGACAATTTTATGTCAATTCGTTACAAACCGGAATTTCTCAAAACTGTTTGTCAACAGCCTTCACCTATGGTATAATATTCAAAAAACTTTGGAGGTTCTCCATGCTCTATGCTGCATTGACGGTCTTTGCTGCACTCATTGTGGCGGCAGACCAGTTTTCCAAATATCTGACCGTAGCCAACATCCCTCTGGGCGGTAAAGTACCGGTCATCGACTGGCTGTTTCAGCTGACCTATATCCAAAATGACGGCATGGCCTTCTCCATGCTCCGGGGCGGTCGCTGGTTCTTTCTGGTGGTAACGGTTTTTGCCTTGACTCTGATCGTGCTGGCCATTGCAAAAAAATGGGTCGCTCATCCCACCGGTCTGTGGGCACTGGCCTCCATCGCCGGCGGCGCCGTGGGCAACCTCATTGACCGTGTCCGCTTTGGCTATGTCATTGACATGATCGAAGTGACCTTCATGGAATTTGCCGTGTTCAATGTGGCTGACTGTTTTGTGGTCTGCGGTGCTGTTTTATTGGTCATTTATGTCTTTTTCTTCGACAAAAAGGAGGAAAAACATGATACTGCTGGCTGATAAAACCGGTGAGCGTGCCGATGCCGCTCTGGCACGGCTGTGCCCGGAGCTGAGCCGCAGTGCTGCCCAAAAACTGCTGGAAGAGGGACTTGTGACCCGAAATGGAAAACTTGTTAAGAAAAACGAAAAACTAAACGAAGGCGATCAGCTGGAGTTTGAATTACCCCAAGCTGAAGAAGTGGACATCCAGCCGGAGGACATTCCGCTGGATATCGTCTATGAGGATGAGGATGTGCTGGTCATCAACAAGCCCAAGGGCTTGGTTGTGCATCCTGCTGCCGGTCATTGGTCGGGAACACTGGTCAATGCCCTCATGTTCCATTGCAAAGACCGCCTTTCCGGGATCAACGGGCAGCTCCGCCCCGGTATCGTCCATCGGATCGACATGGACACCTCCGGTCTGCTGATCGTGGCAAAAAATGACTTTGCCCATCAGTCTCTTGCAGAGCAGCTGCAGGATCATTCCCTGTCCAGAACCTATGTGTGCATCGTCGTGGGCGGCATGAAAGAGGACAGCGGCACCATTGATGCACCCATCGGTCGCCATCCCACCGACCGAAAGAAAATGGCGGTCACAGAGAAAAACAGTAAAAATGCCGTGACCCATTGGGAAGTTCTGGAGCGGTTTGACCGATATACTCTGCTGCAATGTAAATTGGAAACGGGACGAACCCATCAAATTCGTGTCCACCTCTCCTGGAGGAATCATCCCATTCTGGGTGATACGGTCTACGGCTCCAAAAAGCCGGAGTTGGGGCAGTGCAGTCAATGTCTCCACGCCAAAGAGCTGACCTTCCGCCATCCCCGCACCGGTGAAACGGTCACCGTCTCCTGCCCCCTGCCGGATTATTTTGAAGATGTGCTGAAAAAGTTGAGAAAATAAAAGGAGTTACAGTATGGTCTCCATTATCACACCTGTTTACAATCGGGAACGCTACATCGAGGAGTGCATTCGCTCCGTTCAGGCACAGAGTTATCAGGATTTTGAAATCGTCATCGTGGATGATGGTTCCACAGATAAAACCACTGAGATCTGCAGTAAGCTTGCAGCCGAAGATACCAGAATCAAGCTTCTGACCGGAGAACACAAGGGTGTATCCGCAGCTCGAAATATCGCTTTGGATGCTGCACAGGGTGAATATGTGTTCTTCTTGGACAGCGATGATGTGATCTATCCTATGTTGCTGGAAACATTGGTGTTGGCAATGCAAAATAGCGGAGCAGCACTGGGTGGCTCAGCCGTTCTTCAAGTATCAGAACAGAACTGGTTTGAAGTACAGAAAAAGCTTAAAGAGCCACCTGTGACAGGCGAGACCTACTTTGAGCCCCATGAGAATGCAACCAAAGTAATACTCGGTGGTTACAGTCCCTTTTCTTGTATCGGCGGCGTAATGATGCGCCGAAACTTTATTGGCCACACAAAATTCCAGACAAGCCTCTACATTGGCGAAGATTATTATTTTATCTATGAGAATCTCATAAAGGGTGCAGACTGTATTTTCTTGAAACCGAAGTGGTACTATGTCCGTAATCATGCACATAATATCTCCTGGGACTACTCATTTGACGGGTTCTGGACCCGTTTTCTCCGACGAAAGTTGGTCTGGGAAAGTGAGGAATCCTTTGGACGCACAGAATATGCTGCAAAGCAAAAAAGAGATGCTTTCGGCTGCTTTGTCAGATGTATCAAGAAGAACAAACCTTATAGTCAGGACAACAAAAAGATGCGGCAAGTCATGAAGGCACATAAAAGCAATATATTCCCCATTCTAAATAAAAAAGAACAGTTGCTCTATTGGATTTATACCCATGCGCCGTTCGCCACTGCACTACTGTTCCGTCTAAAAGGATAAATGCAAATGAAGGATGTTTTGTCAGAATTCTTAAATATGCCTCTGGACAGCGGAACTGCTGTTCTGGAAAAGTTCGCCGCTTTACCCGGCGCCATCGTCGGAAACGGAGAAAAACCTCTGCAGCGGTATGTCTACATCCCCGGTAGAAAAAAAGATCGGGTGGTTTTGGTCGCCCACACAGATACGGTCTGGGATAAAGCGTACCAAAAGCCCTTTTCCGGTGACCGTTCTGTCATTTTTGAGGACGGCATCTTCCGCAGTTCCTCTGCAGACTGCGGGATCGGTGGAGACTGCCGGGCCGGCTGTGCCATGCTCTGGGCATTAAAGGACAGCGGTCACAGCATCCTCCTTGTGGATGGCGAAGAGCACGGCAAACACGGCGCAAGGTTTTTGAAAGAATCCAATAAGAAGTTATACCGAGAACTGAACCGCCACCGCTACATGATCGAATTTGACTGGAAGGGTACAAATTGCAGTCTATTTAGCCAGGTGGACAATACCAAAAAATTCAAAAAATACATAGAAGAAGACTTGGGCTTTGTTGACAGCAAATTTACCGGCGGCTGTGATTTGCAGATCCTATGCCGACATATCTGCGGTGTCAATCTGGGTGTGGGTTACCATGGTTGGCATACACCCAAAGAAACCGTTGTCCTCTCTGAATGGGAAAACACCCTCCAAAAAGTCGGAGCATTCCTTGCTCAACCGCAAAAGAGATATCCTTCTCTGTTTTTCCCGCCCTACATTCGTCTTTTGAAAATTGGCATGAACAAAGGACTGCGTATCCTGAAAATAAAAAAATAAGAACTGCCAGGCAGTTCTTATTTTTTTATCCTTTCAGCAATGTAAGCCGAGACTTCTTTTTCCGGGATCTGTAAGGCATAGGAAAATTCTTCACAGACAAGCCGTTCCGCAGATGCCAGCAGTTTTTCATCGGTGGCAGGGAACTTTTTTCCGTATTGCGTCCGGTTTTTCTTTTCCAGATACAGGCAGGCGATCAGTTTCAGAAGTTCTGCGCTGATACCGCCGGAGATCACCATCTGATAAGCTTCTGTTCGCTGACGGGTATCTTCGATCCAGGTCAGGCTCTCTCCGCCCGTGCTGTCGATCATGGCATCGATCTGGGCTTTGTCCATGATGTTCCGCATCTTTGATGTAAGTTTCTCACTGGTCGTAGGCACATAAGTGGTGCAGGTCGGCGCCGCCAACGGGCGCAGGACATAATATTCCTGTTTCTTCACACCGGATTTGGAAAGCGCCTCCTGCCGGATATCTTCAATGGTGCATACGCCTGTGGTACCGTAGGATACCACCTGTCCGATCTGAAACATAATTTCCTCCTGTTCCCAAGGCAACTACCACTCCATTACATTGTAACAGGATTTTTTCAAATTTTCCAAGGCACTTTTGAACAAAGAATCGGCATTTTCTTTGGAATAATCATGGGCGTTTGGAACAAACCGCACCGATTGCATCTGCAAGGCGGGCAAATTCTTCCAGAGACAGGGTCTCACCGCGGACGGTGGGCGCAAATCCGCAGTCCGTCAAAATCTGCGTCAGCTGCTCTTTTCCCAGATTTCCAAACACCGCAGAAAGACCGTTGACCAGAGTCTTTCTTCTCTGGGCAAAGCTGGCACGGACCACCTTGAAGAACATAGCCTCATCCTGCACATGGCAGGCAGGTTCTTTTCGCACATTCAGATGCAGTACTGCCGAAGTCACTTTTGGTTGAGGAATAAAGCAGTGGGGCGGCACATCGAACAAAATCTCCGGTTGGGTATAATACTGACAGAACACGGTAAACGCACCGTAGGCCGCCGTACCGGGCTTTGCACAGATCCGCTGTGCCACTTCCTTCTGCACCATAACTGTGACAGTCTCAAAGCATTTGGCCTCCAGCAATGCCGCCAGAATATCGGAAGTGATATAGTAAGGCAGATTGGCACAGGCCTTGGGTCTCAGACCACCAAATTTCTCCTTCACCAGAGCAGCAATATCCTGCTTCAGGATGTCACCGAAGATGATCTCCAGATTGTCATAGGGTGCCATGGTTTCGGCCAGGACCGGCTTCAGCTTCTGATCCACTTCCACCGCCACCACCTTGCCTGCCCGAAGGCAAAGCTGCTGGGTCAGCGGTCCCATACCGGGACCGATCTCCAATACACCGCAGCTTTCATCCACACCGGCTTCCATGGCAATATTCTGAGGCACCCAGCTCTGGGTCAGAAAGTTCTGACCCTTTGCCTTGGAGAAGTGAAATCCGTGACGACCCAGCAGGTCTTTAATGTCATTAATATTGCAAAGATCCACGGTCAAAACCGCCTTTCTCTCTATGTTACTGCATCATGTAGAGCATTTTCGCAACCTGTGCCCGGGTCACATTGCCCTGAGGCTGCAGCTTGCCGTCCATGCCGTTGATAATACCCTTTTCCACCATGGCGGTCATACCGGCCTTTGCCCAGGAGGACACCTTGCCAGCATCGGCAAACTGGTCCAGGGCATCGGATTCGGAAGAAACGGAGATACTTCTGGCAAGCATAGTCATAGCAGCTTCTCTGGTAATGGTAGCCGTAGGCTGGGCGTAGAGCTTATCACCCTTGCCGCTGCCGGTGAACCAACCGAGGCCGTAGGCCGCTTTGACTGCATCCACCGCCCAGGAGGCGATGGCATCGGCATCATCAAAGGGCAGTTCTTCCTCGGCGTATTTCTCCACCTTCACACCGGAGGCACGAACCATGGAAACCACAAATTCCTGCCGGGTCATGGAGTCATCGGGTCGGTAGTAGACGATGCCGTCCGTACCGCCGGAGCCCTGTACCACACCCTTGAAATACAGCTGTGCAATGGGGCTTCTGGCCCAGTGGTTCTGGGTATCTGCAAAGGGATTGGCCCGAACTTCCACAGGAATGGTCTTTGTCAGTTCTCCGCAGGAAACGACCAATGTGCCCTTCCCTTCAGATGTCACAGACAGGCGACCCTCCTCATCTACCGCACCAAGGCTTTCCGGTATATTCCATGTAAAGGAGGCATCCTTTGCCGCCAGTTCCATGCCCAGATATTCCGCTTCCGCAGTCAGATCCAACAGAGCGCCAACCTCCAGGAGAAGTTCCTTCACTTCTCTGCCGGTGGCAGAATCCAAAACGGTCACGGAAGTGGGTGTCTTGACCACATTGATCTCCGCAGAACCGGTAATGCCGCCGGCTGTGGCAATGACACGGGCAGTGCCCGGTGCAGAGGCCGTAAAAGTCGTACCCTCCACAGAGCCGTTGGTGGCAGAGAAGATCACACCGCCGGGCACCTGTGCAGCACGGTAATCGGCATCGGTAGCCTTGACCGTCAGTTCCACCTGACCGCCGGGCAGCACCGCAGCATCATAGGGATACAGATGCAGTCTGGCGGCAGCGCCTGCCATTGCCTCCTGCCGTACAAAAAACAGGAAGTTGGCACAGGGTCTCTGTGCGCCGTCAGAGGGGTCATTGATAATGGAAAATGCCGTATCACCGGGCAAGGTCACACCTGCTGTGGTTGAGCCACCACCATCCAGATTGAGCGCACTTACGCAGCCCAGTTCCACCATCCGCTGTGCCAGTTCCGCCAGTGTCAGACCCGCAGAACCACTACTTTTATCGGCGGTATAGCAGACCACTTCGCCGTTGGATTTTGTACCGATGGCAGTTCTGGCTGCAGGACGCTTGGCACTTTCCAGTTTGAAGTCTGTCAAAGCCTTGCCGTTTTCTACCAGCAGGTCACCGCCACCCACGGCATAGCGGACATTCTCACTTCCTCGGTTGACGCTGGTAGAAATGGTCACCGTATCGCCCACAGCGATCTGCTTCATCTGCTCCATAGCCGTGGCATAGTCCGTGTCTGTGGCAAGGGAGAGAACAAAGCAACCCTGAGGAATGGAGCAGGAAGCCGTATCGGGAACGATCTGCTTGACCGTTGCCCGTACCTGATCGGAGACCTTCAGCTGATCCCGCTCTGCTTCCAAAATCACATTGTAGGCAGAAATACTGCTTTTGGTGCGGACATCATAGTCTCTGGAATACAGGCAATACCCGCTCTGCTTGGTCAAAGCCTTATTGTAGTTGGGCGTAATGCTCTGACCGTTCCAGATCAGTTCCAGCTGCAGCATGGGATTACCGATCTCCAGTCTGCCGTTTTCCCAGATACAGACCGTGTGACCTTCACCGCTACTGCGCAGGATTCCATCTGTGACCACCATGCCATAAGGGATACCGGTGGACATGTCAAAGAACGCTGCATTGATGGCAGCAGTGGCAGAAAGATCCTGCTCGTCCAGATATTCCCGGATATAATCCATGGTGCTGCGTCCGTAGAGAGTATCTCCGTAGACCACCACAGGCTCCACATCACCGCCGGGGGTATAGGTCAAAATTTTCTCCCGAACAGAAGCCTCCTCCTGCTGAGAATATGTAGCGCTCAACGCAAGATCACGGGTCAGCTGCAGATCGCTTTTGTGAAGGACCTGTGCCGCCGCACCCTGTGTCAGCAGGCAGACCGCCATCGCTGCTGCCGCCGTCCGTTTAAGCCATTGATTACGCATAAATGTCACTCCTTTTTCATGAAGGGATGATTTATGTTAACATAATTTCCGCAGATTGTAAAGACCGGGGGAATTGTTCACAAATTATCCTTTTTTTGTGCCTTTATTTGTGATAGAATAATCGGAAAGAAATCATTTTCCTTGAAAGGGATCAATATATGGGATTGTTTGAAAAAATGTTCGGCACCCGCTCCGAGCGGGAGATCAAGAAATTTGAAAAGCAGGTGGATGCCATTTTGGCTCTGGAAGAGCAGTACAAGGCACTGTCTGACGAAGAACTGAAAGCCAAGACCCCGGAGCTGAAAGCCCGTCTGGAACAGGGCGAGACTCTGGATGATATTCTGGTGGATGCCTTTGCAGCCGTCCGGGAAGCCGCAGCCCGTGTGCTGGGCATGCGTCCTTACCGGGTGCAGCTCATTGGCGGTATTGTCCTCCATCAGGGACGAATCGCCGAAATGAAGACCGGTGAAGGTAAAACCCTCGTGGCGATCCTGCCTGCTTACCTCAATGCTCTCAGCGGCAAGGGTGTGCACATCGTCACCGTCAACGACTATCTGGCCAAGCGTGACTCCGAGTGGATGGGCAAAGTCTACCGCTATATGGGGCTGACCGTTGGCCTCATTATCAACGGCATGTCCCCCGACCAGCGCAGAGCTTCCTACAATGCCGATATCACCTACTGCACCAACAACGAACTGGGCTTTGACTACCTCCGTGACAACATGGCCATCTACAAGCAGGAGATGGTCCAGCGGGGTCACAACTTTGTCATCGTGGACGAAGTGGACTCCATCCTCATTGATGAAGCCCGTACCCCTCTGATCATTTCCGGCAGAGGTGAAGCCTCCACCAAGCTCTATGAGATGGCGGATTTCTTCGTCTCCCGTCTGAAGCGGCAGGTCTTTGCCACCACCGATGAAAAGGAACTGCAGGATCAGTATGACTGCGACTATATCGTGGACGAAAAATCCCGCACAGTCTCTCTGACTCAGAAGGGCATTGCAAAGGCAGAGGAGCACTTTGCCGTGGAGAATCTGTCCGATCCCGAAAATGCTACCCTGTCTCACCATCTGAACCAGGCCATGAAGGCGCGGGGTCTCATGAAAAAGGACATCGCCTATGTGGTCAAGGACGATCAGGTCATCATCGTGGATGAGTTCACCGGACGACTGATGTACGGCCGCCGCTACAATGAAGGCCTCCATCAGGCCATCGAAGCCAAGGAAGGTCTGACCGTTGCCAACGAATCCAAGACCCTTGCCACCATCACCTTCCAAAACTTCTTCCGCCTCTATGCCAAGCTCTCCGGTATGACCGGCACGGCTCTGACGGAAGAAGCGGAATTCCAGGGCATCTACGAGCTGGATGTCATTGAGATTCCCACCAACAAGCCCATTGCCCGTCTGGACGATCCCGACGTGGTCTATAAGAATGAGATTGGCAAATACCGTGCCGTCATCCGTCAGATCAAGGAATGTCACGCCAAGGGTCAGCCGGTGCTGGTAGGTACCATTTCCATCGAAAAATCCGAACTGCTCAGCAAGCTTCTGAAAAAAGAGGGCGTGCCCCATAATGTGCTGAACGCCAAACACCATGAAAAGGAAGCAGAGATCGTGGCCCAGGCCGGTAAGCTGGGAGCTGTGACCATCGCCACCAACATGGCAGGCCGTGGTACAGATATTATGCTGGGCGGCAACCCGGAATTCCTCGCCCTCAGCGATCTGCGGAAATCCGGCATGCCGGAGGAGCTGATCGTGGAGTGCACTTCCTACGCTGAGACAAAGAATCCCGCCATTCTGGAAGCCCGTGCAGCCTATGCCGAGGCTTATCAAAAACACAAGGAAGTCATCAGCAAGGAGGCTGAAGCCGTCCGTGCCGCAGGCGGTCTGTTCATCGTGGGCACCGAGCGCCATGAAAGCCGCCGTATCGACAATCAGCTCCGCGGCCGTTCCGGTCGTCAGGGCGATCCCGGTGAGACCCGGTTCTATCTGTCCATGGAAGACGATATCATGCGTCTGTTCGGCTCCGAGCGCATCAAGGCCATGATGGAAACTCTGGGTCTGGACGACGATACCCCCATTGATGCCAAGATTCTCTCCGGTGCCATCGAAAATGCCCAGAGAACAGTGGAAAGCCGTCACTTCCAGTCCAGAAAGAGCGTTCTGGAATACGACAATGTCATGAACACCCAGCGTCAGGTCATCTATACCCAGCGTGGTCAGGTTCTGGACGGCGAAGATCTGCAGAAGACCATCAACAGCATGATGTCCTCTGTGGCGCAGAGCCATGTCTCCGCCGCCTTTGGCGAGCAGGCACACATCGACCGGGATGCCTTCAAGACCCTTTGCGCCGCTTTTGAAAATATGTGTTTCCCCAAGGGCAGCTGGGTGCTTTCCGATGAAGAACTGGCATCCATGTCCGCAGAGGACATGACCGCCGCCCTTCTGGAGCGGATGCACAAGGCCTACGAGGCCAAGGAAGCTGCTCTCACTACCCCCATCATGCGTGAGATCGAACGGATCGTGACCCTGCGAGTGGTGGATGAATACTGGATGGATCATCTGGATGCCATGAGCGATCTGCGTCAGGGTATCGTCCTGCGCTCCTACGGTCAGATGGACCCTGTCATCGAATATAAACGGGAAGGCTTTGAGATGTTTGAAGCCATGATCGATGCCATCCGGGAAGAGATCGTCCGCCGGATCTTCCTGGCACAGGTGAAGCCCCAGACCGAACTGAAGCGGGAAAAGGTGGCACAGGTGACCTCTGCCGGCACCGGTGATCAGACCGTGAAGAAGCAGCCTGTGGTCAAGAAGACCAAGGTAGGCCGCAACGACCCCTGCCCCTGCGGCAGCGGCAAGAAATACAAGCAATGCTGTTTGGATAAAGACCTGAATGGCAATTGATAATTGACAATGGACAATTGACAATGAATGAGTTTTCCTGCGGAAAACAGATTGGATTTGTATGATTCATAATATTCAAATTGGTGCTTTGGAATATCATATTTCCGATGTTTTAGAGGGTGCTGTTCACTGCTTCTCCACCCGTATGGGCGGTGTCAGCGAGGGGGATCTATGTTCCCTCAACTTGGGCGTTCACCGTGGTGATGTCTTTGAAAATGTGGTGAAAAACTACGAAATTCTGGGAAATGCCGTGGGTTTTTCTCCAGAGCAGACAGTTTTTCCCATGCAGCGTCACACAGATATCGTCCGTGTGGTGACAGAAGATCATTGCGGTGAAGGGCTGTTTCGGGATGTCCCCGGCCCCTGTGACGGGCAGATCACCGACCGCCCCGGTGTGGCACTGGTGACTTTCTCCGCCGACTGCACACCGATTTTGTTCTTTGATCCTGTCCGCAGAGCCATCGGCGCCGTCCATGCCGGTTGGCGTGGGACTGCCCTTGGCATTGCCGCCAAAGCTGTGGATGCCATGGTGCAGGAATTTGGCTGCAAACGGGAAGATATCCGTGCCGCCATCGGTCCCTGCATCGGCAAGTGCTGCTTTGAGACGGACTGGGATGTACCGCAGGCCATGCTGGATGCCCTCGGCCCCAAGGCCATTACCGGCATCACCCAAAAGGGCGATAAATACTATGTGGACAACAAATTCATGAACACCCTCTGGCTTCAGCGAGCCGGTGTGGGTGAACTGGATATCGCACCCCAATGCACCCGCTGCCAGCCGGATCGCTACTGGTCCCATCGGGCAGTGGGTGACCGCAGAGGCTCTCTGGCGGGTATCATTATGATGAAATGAGGTGAAAATATTGAAGCAGCGACTGCTCTGCCTCCTGACCATATTGCTGACTCTGTGCCTGCTGTGCGGCTGTTCCGATATTTCCCATTTTGACATCACCTCTTTTCTCACCGGCGAAGAAACGCTGACAGAAGAACCCGACACAAAGGAAGAAGAGGAACCGATCCCGGAAATGGCTGCCGATGCCGTTCTGCACGATGTAGAGGCACTGGATGTTCTTCGTCTGGGCTATCAGGAAAGCTACGGTCTCAATCCTTTCACTACCGTCAGCCTTTGCAACCGGGCCATCACCTGTCTGCTCTATGAACCTTTGTATGTGGTCAATGCTCAATTCAAGGCAGAGCCTGTATTGGCGGAAGAAGCCGCCGTCTCCGAAGATGGAAAAACCACCACCATCATTTTGCGGAAGGGCGTGACCTTCCACAACGGAAAGCCTTTGACCGCGCAGGATGTGGTCTATTCCTATGAGACTGCCAAAAACAGCGACTATTACGGTAACCGCTTCTATCACATCGATGAATTCGTTGCCGATAATGACCGTACCATTATCGTCAAGACCGACACTGCTTATGAAGCCGTTTCTTTGCTGCTGGATTTCCCGGTTGTACAGTTTGGAACCGGCGCTGATGCCGTGCCTTTGGGCACCGGTCCCTTTGTCTATGACGACAGCTATCAGCTGCAGCCCTATGAACACTGGTGGCAGGAGGGATTCCCCATCCCCTGCAATTCTGTGGAGCTGACTCCCTGTACCACCTCCGCCAATCTCCGGGATCAGTTTGAATACGGCAAAATCAATCTGGTCTGGTCAGACCCCAACTCCGCTGCCTATGCCAGCTTCCACAACGATTCAGAAAGCTGGTACTCCCCCACCACCGTCATGCAGTATATCGGTTTCAACAGCAACAAAAAGGCCTTTTCCCATGCTGCTGTCCGTTCCTGCATCACCTATGCCATTGATCGGGAGACCATTGTCTCCGAATTCATGGGCGGTTCTGCCGAAGCGGCATCTCTGCCGGCTTCTCCCCTGTCTGCCTGCTATGACAAGGGTCTGGCTGCCACTTATGACTTCGACCTGGACGACTTCCAGGAAGTTCTGGATGACGCTCAGATCAAGGACTACACCGGCGACGGTATTCTGGATGTCTACCACAAGGGCTATGCTGTGCCTCTGGAGGGCACCATGATCGTCACCGCCGGCAATACCCAGCGGCGACTAACTGCCGAACGCATAGCCAGTGATCTGAACCGTCTGGGATTTGATATCACTGTGAAGGTTCTGGATCATGAAGCCTTTGCCAGTGCGCTGAAATACAACAACTACGATCTGTATTTCGGTGAGATCCGTCTCTCCGCCAATTTCGATCTGGGTTCCTTCTTCCGCAACGGCGGCTCTGTGGCCTACGGCGGCATGGAAAGCGGTTCTGCCGTTGACCTGTGCGCCGGACTGCTGGAAAACTCCGGCAATGCCTACGACCTGCACAAGCGGGTCATGGATCAGGGTTATCTCTGCCCCATTCTCTTCAAAAGCTACACCATCTACACCACCCGAGGCGCTGCTCAGGAACTGGAGCCTGCGCTGGACTGGGTGATCCACTGACTCAGAGAGGAGGCCTCCTATGGAACCGCTGCGACCCATCCTCAGTATCCGAATCCATCGCAACGAAAAGTGCTTTGGCCCCGGCGTGGCACAGCTGCTGCGACAGGTGCAGATCAGTCATTCCCTCCGGGGCGCAGCCATGACCATGGGCATGGCCTATTCCAAAGCATGGACCGTCATGCGCCGCAGTGAGCAGGAATTGGGCTTTCCTCTTTTGGTCTATACCACCGGCGGCAAGCACGGCGGCGGCGCCATATTGACCCCGGAAGCCGAAAAGCTCCTCGATGCCTATGAACGCTATTGCAAAAAGGTCCGTGAAGCAGCGGAAGCCAGTTTCACGGAGGAATTCCGGGAATTTCTATGAGCTGGTATGTCTATATGCTCCGCTGCAAGGACGGCAGTCTCTATACCGGCTATACCGATGACCCGGAACGGCGGGAGGCCGTGCACAACTCTGGTAAAGGTGCCAAATACACCCGAAGCCGCCTGCCTGTGAAGCTGGTATACCGGGAATGTTATGAGGAAAAATCTGAGGCCCTGCGCCGGGAAATCGCCATTAAAAAACTCAATAAGCCCCAAAAGGAAGCACTGATCAAGGAGAAACCATGAGTTTATCTTCCGCCAATCGCACCTTACAGATGCTCTCCCGTCTCATGGATACAGAGCATTCTACGGAAACATATTTTGAAATGGGTGTGCAGAAGCCTGCCATTGCCACAGGCCGCAGCACCCAGCCCTTGCCCTGTGTTTCTCCGGAACGGCAGGGTATTTCTTCCCGCCATATTGCTGATTTTCTCCGGGCTTTGGCGACAGAGCCGACCCTGCGGATGCACAGTCTGTTGATTCTGCGGAACGGCAAACTTCTCTGCAAAGCCGCCTTTGGTGCCAGAGATACGGAGCTGCCCCGGATGACCTTCTCCGCCTGTAAAAGCGTCACAGTGTTGGCGGTGGGACTTCTGATGGATGACGGGCTGTTGTCCCCGGAGGACAAGCTGACGGACCTGTTTTCCGATGACTGCGGACCTGTGAGCCGCAGGCTTATGAAGGATCTGACCGTTTATCATCTGCTCACCATGCAGACAGGCAATCTGTTCAATGAAGCCAGTTCTGCGACAGAGGAACACTGGGTCAAGGGTTTCTTCACCTCTCCCGGTCTGGAAACCTCCCGAAAATTTCAATACAACAGTCTCAACACCTACCTGCTGGCAGCCTTGGTCACAAGGCTCACTGGCATGAGCCTTAGCGATTTCCTCACCAAGCGGCTGTTTGCGCCCATGGGCATTGCCGATTTCTACTGGGAAGTCAGCCCGGAGGGCATTGAAAAAGGCGGTTGGGGACTGTATCTGAAGCCGGAAGACCTTGGAAAATTGGGTCAGCTGGTCATGGATGGCGGTCTGTGGCTCGGAAAGCGGCTGATCTCGGCAGAATTTATTTCCAAAGCTACACAGACCCATGTGCAGGTACCCGATTCCTACGGCAGCTTCAACTACGGCTGGCAGATCTGGGTGGGCAGGACGGAAAATGTATTCCTGTTCAACGGTATGTTGGGGCAGAATGTTCTTGGTTTTCGGGACAGCGGCATCATTCTGGTCTCTCATGCAGGCAACGATGAAGCCTTCCAGACCAGTGCCTATTATCCTCTGGCGCAGCATTATTTTGGCAGTAGTTTCCCTGAACGGCTGCCGGTCAACCTTTTCAGTGAGGTCTGTTTGCGGCAGACCGTTCGTTCTCTCAAAGCCAAAGCCAGCCCCATACCTTCTCTGAAGGAATTTGAACGGTTTTCCAATATTCGGTATGAAGTGACAGAACCTCAGGCAGCTTCTGCTGGCTTGCTGCCTCTGATTTTACAGACGGTGGAAGGCTGTTTCTCAAAGGGCTTACGGGCAATTTCTCTGGGCGGCACACGGGCCGTCCCGGAGCTGTTTTATGAGGAGCAGGATCAACATCACCATCTGATTTGCGGAGTCAGAGCTCCCATCCGGCAGACCGTCGAATACCATGGAAACTCCTTTGAAGCCGCTGTGCAGGCTCGATTCACCCACGACGAAGACGGCAGCCCGGTGCTGCGGATCCAAATCGATTTTTTGGAGACACCCTGCACCCGAATCCTGAAAATCATTCACAGTGGGCAAGGTGTTTTCCTGCGGCAGGAGGAAACACCCGGCGCCGATTTTCTCACCGGTATCATGAACACCATGGTGCCTTCCGGTACGGCAAAGGCCGTGATTTCTGCGGTTTTAGGCAGTGCAGAGCAGGGTTTTCTCCGCTGGAAGATCGATCGGATGTTCACCCAGACCATGAAATTGACCCAGGAATCGTAAAAAAGAGAGCCTTTTCGGCTCTCTTTTTTACTTATTTTTTCCGATTTTTTGCCTCTTCCAGCTTGATCTGGCGGCGGTTGACCACATGGTCTTCCTTAGGCTTGATATCACCGGCCTTGGTCAGTGCCCACTTGGTGCACATGGGACCGAAGATCTCATAGACCAGCACGGAGAATAGAATGATGTTCCGAATGAGGTCGCCTTCAGCGCCCAGCTGCTTGGCAGTCAGGCACATGCCCAGAGCCACACCGGCCTGAGGCAGCAGGGTGATGCCCAGATACTTGCAGATCTCGGGGCTGCACTTTGTCCACTTGGCACTCCAGCCGGCACCGAAATACTTGCCCAGAGAACGGAAGATGATGTAAACCAGACCAATGCCCACAATGGCAATATCCGTAAAGACACCCAGCTCCAGTTCCGCACCGCTGACCACGAAGAACAGGGCAAACAAAGGAGAAGTCCACTTATCGGACTTTTCCATCAGATCATGGGACAGGGGACAGAGGTTGCAGAACACAGTGCCCAGCATCATACAAACCAGCAGAGAGGAGAAGCCCACATGGACAGGGCCGATATGGAACTCCAGCATGGACAGAGCCGCCGTCAGAAATACGAAGGCAATGGTCATGTTCAGACGGTTGGTGTTGGAGTTGAAGAGCTTTTCCAACTGGGTCAGCACCCAGCCCAGGAAAGCACCCAGGGCCAAAGACACCGCGATCTCCACAATGGGATTGACCAGAATAGAGATCAGATCCACAGTGCCGCTGACCAGAGACTTGGCGATACCGAAGGACACAGCAAAGACCACCAGACCCACAGCGTCATCCAAGGCAACGATGGGCAGGAGCAGATCCGTCAGAGGACCTTTGGCCTTATACTCACGGACGACCATCAAGGTGGCGGCAGGAGCTGTGGCCGTAGCGATAGCACCCAGAGTCAAAGCCTGCGCCATGGTGATCTTGTCGGGCATGAGGAAATGCAAACCGATGAGAACCGCATCCACCACCAGTGCTGCCAGAAATGCCTGGAACACACCGATGACTGCAGCCTGACGACCGGTCTTTTTCAGATCTTCCAGACGGAACTCGTTGCCGATGGAAAATGCGATAAAGGCCAGAGCCACCTCAGACACCAAAGACAGGCGGCTGACGGCTTCGGCACTGGAGAAACCCAGACCTTCGATACCAACAGCACCCAGACAGTAAGGGCCGATGAGGACTCCGGCTACCAGATAAGCCGTGACGGCAGGCAAGTTCCATTTCTTGAACACACGGGTCATCAAAAGACCTGCCAGCATGGCAATGGACACAGACAGCAAGGTTGACATAATATTCACCCATTCCTATATTTTTAACCTCACACAGTATACTATTTTATGCATAAAAATACTGCCCAAAGTTTCGTTATGTTGCACAGATAATTTGTGCAGAATTTTGTAATTTTCCCCAAGATTTTTAGAGTTGCTTTATTGACAGAAATGTACTTTTCAGTTAAGATAAATGCAAGGACTTCTGTAACTGACGGAAATGTGGAGCACCACAGGGGAGCAGAAGTTGATATTTGCCGACCGTCTGGGCTGTTCTGAGGAGATTTCCGTCAGAACTGCCCTTATTTTTATTATTTTTATGAGGTGAAGGATCATGGACATTTACAGCATCCGCAACGCCGCAGAATATCTCAGCGGCAACGAGTACCCCGGCCGTGGCGTCCTGCTGGGCAAGAGCCCCGAAGGCAAGGCAGTGTTTGCCTACTTTATCATGGGACGCAGTGAAAACAGCCGCAACCGTATCTTTACGGAAGAAGGCAAAGATGTGATCATCCACCCCTTCGATGCCAGCAAGGTCGAAGACCCCTCTCTCATTATCTATGCTCCTGTCCGCGTGGTTGGCAAGGAAGTCATCGTCACCAACGGCGATCAGACTGACACGGTCCGTGACCATCTGGCAGACGGCGGTAACTTCTACACCGCTCTGCAGACCCGCTGCTTTGAGCCTGACGGCCCCAACTGGACCCCCAGAATCAGCGGTATTCTCCATCTGGGTGCTGAAGATTTTGGCTATGAGCTGA
>JAZNNW010000047.1:0-10975 GCA_045580485.1 Candidatus Avilachnospira sp.
GCGGTCTGCTGGGAAGAAAGCTGTCCCACAGCTATTCTCCTGCCATCCACAGCCTTTTGGGGGATTACGAATACTCCCTTTTTGAAAAAGAGCCGGAGCAGGTGGCGGAGTTTATCCGCAATGGCGCCTGGGACGGCCTCAATGTGACCATCCCCTATAAAAAAGATGCCTTTGCCCTGTGTGACGAATGTTCGCCTCTGGCAAAGGAACTGGGCAGCGTCAACACCCTGGTGCGCCTTGGCAACGGCAGGATTTTCGGCGAAAATACCGATGCCTGGGGCTTTGACCAGATGCTGAGCCGTGTCCGTGTGGACTGCAAGGGCAAAAAAGCGCTGGTTCTGGGCAGCGGCGGTGCGTCTGTGACTGTGCAGGCCGTGCTCCGTCTGGCAGGTGCCAATGTGGTGGTCATCTCCAGAACCGGCGAAAACAACTATGAAAATCTCCACCTGCACAAAGATGCAGAGATCCTCGTCAACACCACCCCTGTGGGCATGTATCCAAACAACGGGGAAAGCCCTGTGGACTTGGACGACCTGCCCAATCTGAAGGCGGTGCTAGATCTCATTTATAACCCCGCCAGGACCAAGCTGATTTTGGATGCCGAGGCAAGAGCCATTGCTTGTGAGAGCGGTCTTTATATGCTGGTGGCACAGGCGGTGCGGGCCTCGGAGCTTTGGACGGGGAAAGAAATTCCCACAGAGAAAATGGAAGCTGTGTGGAAAACCGTCGGATTTTCCATGATGAATATCGTGCTCATCGGTATGCCCGGCAGCGGTAAATCCACCGTGGGCAAATTTCTGGCGGCGGAGACCGGCAGAAATTTTGTGGACAGCGATGAAGAATTGGTAAAGAAAATCGGTGATATCCCCGCCTTTTTCGCCAAAAACGGAGAAGAAGCCTTCCGCAGAGAAGAAACTGCGGTGCTGGCGGAGCTGGGCAAACAATCGGGCCTTGTCATCGCCACCGGCGGCGGAGTGGTGACGAGAAAGGAAAATTATCCCCTCCTGCACCAGAACGGAAAAATTTTCTGGCTGCGGCGGGATTTGGAAAAACTGCCCGCAGACGGCAGACCTCTTTCTCAAAAAGAGGGAGTGCAGGCACTGTATGAAAAACGGAAGCCCCTGTATGAGGCCTTTGCAGACTCCATTGTGGATAACAACGGCAGTCTCCATGACACCTGCGGAATGATTCTGAAGGAGGGTCAGAAATGAAAATTCTTGTCTTGAACGGCCCAAATCTGAACCTGCTGGGGGTCCGGGAGCCGGAAATTTACGGCGGCAGGACCTATGCCGATCTGGTCGCCATGATCGAGGAAAAAGCCGCCTTGCTGGGCGTTACCGCCGAGGTTCGTCAGACCAACCATGAAGGGGTGCTGGTGGATTGGATTCAGGAGGCCAGAGGGAGCTTTGATGCCATCGTCATCAACCCCGCCGCCTATACCCATACTTCCGTTGCCATTCTGGATGCCGCCAAGGCCGTGGGTCTGCCCATGGTGGAGGTCCATATTTCCGATGTGAGCAAGCGGGAGGATTTCCGTCAGGTGAGCTATATCCGTGCCGCCTGCAAGAAAACCATTGCAGGACATGGCTTTGAGGGATATTTAGAAGCTATGGAATGTTTAGTTGGAGGTAAATAATGTTTTCTCAGACTATGATCGATTACGGCAGAAAGCCCAATGTGATCCGCGACCTTTCCGCCTATGCAGGCAAGCGCAAGCAGGAGATCGGTGCGGAGAATGTCTTTGACTTCTCCATCGGCTCTCCCAATGTGCCTGCGCCCAAGCAGGTCCATGCGGTCATGACCGACCTGCTGACCAACGCCGATCCTGTGGCCATCCACAGCTACACCGGCGCCAACGGTATGCTGTCCGTCCGGCAGGCCATTGCCGATTCCATCACCCGCCGCTTTGGCCGTCATGTGGATGCCGACGGCGTCTTCGTCACTGCCGGTGCCTCCGGTGCCATCGCCATGGCTCTGAAGGGTCTGACCCTTCCCGGCGACGAGGTCATCATCTTCACCCCGCACTACATGGAATATCTCATCTATGTGGAGGCCTACGGCTGTAAAAATGTCATCGTGCCTACGGAGATGGATACCTTCCAGATCGACCTTGACCGCTTTGAAAAAGCCATGACGGAAAAGACCAAGGTGGTCATCATCAATTCTCCCAACAATCCCTCCGGCGTCATCTATACGGCGGAGTGTCTGAAAGCCGTCACGGACCTCATGAAGAAGAAGCAGGAAGCATACGGTCATCCCATCTTCCTGCTGGCAGATGAGCCTTACCGGGAACTGGCCTACGATAAAGAAGTGCCCTGGCTCATGGACTTCTATGACAATACTTTGGTGTGCTACTCCTATTCCAAGACATTGTCCATTCCCGGCGAGCGCATGGGCTATCTGGCGGTGTGCAGGCGGTGCGTGGATTTTAAGGATGTGATGGATGCCTGCTCCGGTGCCGCCCGTGCGCTGGGTCATATCTGCGCCTCCAATCTCTATCAGAGAGTCATTGAAAAATGCGTGGATGTGGTGGCAGATGTGGGCTACTACAAGCGCAACCGGGATCTGCTGGTCAGTTCTCTGGAAAGAATGGGCTTCACCTGCGTCCATCCCGACGGCGCTTTCTACCTGTTTATGAAATGCCCCATTGCCGACTCCATGGAATTCTGCAACAAAGCCAAGGAATTTGAGCTGATGGTGGTGCCGGGACACGATTTCGGCGTGCCGGAATACCTGCGGGTCAGCTACTGTGTGGCCTATGAGACCATCGAAAAGTCCCTGCCGGCATTCCAAAAGCTGGCAGAATATTACGGATTGTAAGAAAAGCCTCCCTTCGGGGAGGCTTTTCCCGCTTATACGGCAAAGTGTGCAAAATCATTTCCGAAAAATGGTAGGAAATCTCTGTTTTTTCTGGAAATTGTCCTATACAAAAAAGGGATTTTTTGTTATACTTACCATGTATGAAAATATACGCCTACGGGTGTAAGAATAGTTATGGTCGATAGAAAGGACGAACTGCCATGATCTCCCACGGAAAAGATGTCAAGGTTCTCTGTGCCAACTCCAACCGCCCTCTGGCTGAGGGTATCTGCAAGCATCTGGGTCTGCCCATGAGCAGCAGCACTGTCACCACCTTCGCTGACGGCGAGGTCTCCGTTTCCATCAACGAGACTGTCCGCGGCTCCGATGTGTTCATCATTCAGTCCACCTGCAAGCCTGTCAATAATAACCTCATGGAGCTGCTGGTCATGGTGGATGCCTGCAAGCGTGCTTCCGCAGGCCGTATCACTGCCGTTATGCCCTACTTCGGCTATGCCCGTCAGGACCGCAAGGCCAAGGGTCGTGACCCCATCTCCGCCAAGCTGGTTGCCAACATGATCGAAGCCGCCGGTGCAGACCGTGTGCTGACCATGGACCTCCATGCCGCTCAGATTCAGGGCTTCTTTGACATCCCTGTGGTTAATATGCACGGCGATATCGTCTTCTCCAGGTACTTCATGGAAAAATTCCCCGAAAACCGGGAAGAAATGGTCGTCGTCTCCCCCGATGTGGGCTCCGTTGCCCGCAGCCGTGCCTTTGCCAACAAGGTCGGCATGGGTCTGGCCATCGTGGATAAGCGCCGTGAAAAGGCCAACTGCTGCGAAGTCATGAATGTCATCGGCGAAGTGGCAGGCAAGGAATGTATCCTCTATGACGACATGGTGGATACTGCCGGTTCTCTGTGCAACGCCGCCAAGGCCATCTACGAAAAGGGCGCTACCAAGGTCTATGCCTGCGCTTCCCATGCCGTTCTCTCCGGTCCTGCCATCGAGCGCATCAAGAATTCCGTCATCGAAGAGATGGTCTTCCTGAACACCATTCCCAAGCCCGAAGAGGCGGAAGGCACCCAGATCAAGTTCCTGGATGTGGCTCCCATGTTCGCTGAGGCCATCCAGCGTACTTACGAAGAAACCTCCCTGTCGGTGATGTTCTGATATGCTGTTTCGTTCATCCTCCTGCGACTGGATGATCGTGGGTCTGGGCAATCCCGGCAGTCAGTATGAAAAAACCCGGCATAATGTGGGCTTCCGCAGCATAGAATTGTTAGCAGGTAAGCTCCATACCAAAATCGACCGGCTGAAGTTCAAGGCGCTGATCCGCTCTGTGGACTACAAGGGGCAGAAGCTCCTTTTGGTGGAGCCCCAGACCTTTATGAACCTGTCCGGTGCGGCAGTTTCAGCCCTGGCTTCCTATTATAAGGTAAAGCCGGAGCGGATTTTGGTCATCTTTGATGATATTTCCCTGCCGGTGGGCAGGATCAGAGTCCGCAAGGACGGCTCTGCCGGCGGTCACAACGGCATCAAGTCCATCATCCAGAGCCTTGGGACGGATCAGTTCCCCCGGGTGAAGGTGGGCGTGGGTGCCAAGCCCCACCCGGATTACGATCTGGCGGACTGGGTGCTGAGCAAGTTTTCCGCTTTGGAGGAGAAAAACCTCCGGCCCGCTCTGGAAAATGCAGCTGAGGCTGCCCTCATGGTCATTGAGCAGGGCACGGAAAAAGCCGCATCTGCCTTCAACGGCAAGTAATTGAAGCAATGTAACGGACGGAGCAAACTGCTTCGTCCGCGTTGCTATGTGTAAAAGGCTCCCCTTGAGGGGAGCTGTCAGCGAAGCTGACTGAGAGGTGTGTGCAGGCAGTCTGCCAACAGCCACCTCTCCGTCATTTGCTTCACAAATGCCACCTCTCCTCAAGGAGAGGCTTTGAGGAGTGCCATCTATGAATCTTCTGCTATCTGCCCTTCAAAACCTAACTGAATACAAGGCCCTGTGTTCTGCGGTGGAACAGGGGCAGAATGTGGCCCTTTCCGGTGTGGGACAGCTGTCTCGCAGTCATGTGATGGCGGCCCTGTACCGCCACAGCGGCAGACCGGCGTTGGTGCTGTGTCAGGACGATCTGGCAGCGCAGCGGACGGCAGAGGAACTGGCGGCATTTCTGGGGGAAGCCCCGGTAGTTCTGCCATCCAGAGAGTTCACCTTCTACGATGCCGCCGTGGTCTCCCGTGGCTGGGAACAGAAGCGTGTGCGGCAGCTCTATGACCTTGCCACCGGCAAGACCAAGCTGCTGGTGGCCTCTCTGGAGGCACTGACCCTCCGCACCATGCCCAGAGATGTGCTGTTTTCCTCGGCGGTGACTCTCCGCTGCGGCGCAGCCTATGATATGGACGACCTGTCCCGGCGGCTCACGGACGCCGGCTATGCCAGAACCTCTCTGGTGGAGGGTATCGGACAGTTCTCCATCCGTGGCGGTATATTAGATGTATATTCTCCCGCCAACGACCAGCCCATCCGTGCCGAATTCTGGGGCGATGAGCTGGATTGCATGGGTTATTTTGACGCAATCACCCAGCGCCGGACGGAAAATATTGAAGAGACCGTCCTTCTGCCTGTGGCGGAGACGGCACCCCGCCTCCATCCGGGCGGCATGGAAGGTCTTTGCGAGGATCTCCGGGCACTGATCGCCCGTCAGAACCGGCGAAAGACCCCCAATGAGGCACTGCTGAAAACCCTCCATGCCGATCTGGAAAAGCTGGAAAACGGCCTTGCCTTCCCGGCGGCTGACCGGTATATGGCGCTGATCTATCCCGAATTTGCCTGCGCCTGCGATTATATTTCCAAAGATGCGCTGATTTTGTTTGCCGATCACGGCGCTTTGCAGCGTGCCGCCAAGGCACGGCAGGAGAGCTTCGGTCTGGAGCTGGACAGCTTCCTCCAATCCGGCAGTCTCTGCGGCGATCTGTGCGATCTGATCGGAGATTTTGATGAAATCTGTGAAAACTTGGCAGGCAGACCCTGCGTGTTTGTGGACAGCTTTCTTTCTGCAAGCTACCCAGACGCCCTGCCTCCCAAACACATTTATAATATTACCTGCAAGCAGCTGCCCTCCTACGGCGGCAGCATGGAAACGGCAGCCTCCGATCTGACCCATTATCAGAAGGTGGGCTTCCGCTCTCTGGTTCTCTGCGGCAACCGCCGAAGAGCGGAGATTTTGCAGGGCATTTTGCAGGAGCAGGGTCTTTCCTGCTATCTGGCATTCCCGGCAGAAGCGCTGCCCAAGCCCGGCGAGATCTGCCTGACAGACGGCAGTCTGCCTGCCGGTCTGGAATATCCCACTTTGGGACTGGCGGTGCTGACAGAAGGTCAGCTGACGGCAAAGCCTTTGCGGAAACCCAGAGTTTCCAAGAAATCCAAGGCCACCAACCGGCAGAAGCTCAACTCCTTTGCCGACCTCAGCCCCGGTGATCTGGTGGTCCATGAATACCACGGCATCGGCCGCTATGTTGCCATGGAGCAGATGAAGGTAGGCGGCGTGGTCAAGGACTATGTAAAGATCGCCTATCAGGGCACCGATGTGCTCTATGTCCCTGCCACTCAGCTGGACTTGGTCAGCAAGTATATTGGCGGCGGTGAGGATTCCCCTATCCGCCTCAATAAACTCTCCGGCGATATGTGGCAGAAGGCCAAGGCCAGAGCCAAGGCGGCCGCCAAGGATCTGGCAGCGGGCTTGATTCAATTGTATGCCGCAAGAAAACGGCTGCCGGGCTACCCCTTCTCCGCCGATACTCCCTGGCAGGCGGAGTTTGAGGACAGCTTTGAATATGCCGAGACCGATGACCAGTTAAGATGTATCGCCGAGATCAAGCATGACATGGAAGCCCCTGTGCCCATGGACCGATTGCTCTGCGGCGATGTGGGCTTCGGCAAGACGGAGGTGGCCCTCCGAGCCGCCATGAAAGCCATGCTGGATGGCAAACAGGTGGCGATTCTGGTGCCCACCACTGTTCTGGCCCAGCAGCACTATGTGACTGCCATGAAGCGCTTTGGCACTTATCCTGTGAATATCGATGTGTTAAGCCGCTTCCGTACCGCCGCCCAGCAGAAAAAGACACTATATCATTTATCCATCGGCAAGGTGGATCTGATCATCGGCACCCACAAGCTGCTGCAGAAGGGTGTGGAGTTCAAGGATCTGGGTCTTTTGATCGTGGATGAGGAGCAGCGGTTCGGCGTCAGCCACAAGGAGCGGCTGAAGGAAATGTCCAAGGGCGTGGATGTGCTGACCCTGTCTGCTACCCCCATCCCCAGAACCCTCAACATGGCTCTGTCGGGACTGCGGGATATGTCCACCATCGAGGAACCGCCCTCCGACCGCTATCCCGTCCAGACCTTCGTTCTGGAGCATGATGACCGGATCTTGGACGACGCCATCCGTCGGGAGCTGGACAGAGGCGGTCAGGTCTACTATCTCCACAACCGCACAGAAAGCATCGAGCAGACGGCAGCAAGGCTCAAAAACCGTCTGGGGGAGGTGGAAGTCGCCACCGCCCACGGCAAAATGGATCAGGAGCAGCTTTCCGATGTGATGCAGCGGATGGCAGACGGGGAGATTCAGGTGCTGGTCTGCACCACGATTATCGAAACGGGTATCGACATTTCCAATGTCAATACATTAATCATAGAGGATGCGGATAAACTGGGTCTTGCTCAGCTGCACCAGATTCGCGGCCGTGTGGGCAGAAGCAGCCGCCACGCCTTTGCCTATCTGACCTTCCGCAAGGGCAAGGTTCTGACGGAGGTGGCGGAGAAGCGATTGCAGGCCATCCGGGAATTTGCCGAGTTCGGCTCCGGCTTTAAGATCGCCATGCGTGACTTGGAAATCCGTGGTGCCGGTGACCTGTTGGGTGCTGAGCAGTCAGGCCACATGATGTCCGTGGGCTATGATATGTATCTGAAGCTGCTGGAGGATGCGGTGCTGGAGGAGCGGGGCGAGGAACGGGCAAAGGAACCGGAATGTATCGCCGACCTTTCCATCACCGCCAGTATTCCCAAAACCTTCGTGGCATCGGGAGAACAGCGGATGGACCTCTACCGCCGCATGGCAGCCATCCGAACCGAGGAGGAAGCGGAAGAGCTGCTGGATGAAATGGTGGATCGCTTCGGTGAACCGCCCAAGGGTGTCCTCAATCTGGTGGATGTGGCACTGCTCCGTGCCAAAGCGGCCGGCTTCGGCATCAGCAAGCTGGAGCAGAAGGGCGATACCATCCACATGACCATGGAGACCTTCGATTTCCCGGCAGTCAGCGCCGTCTGCGCCGAGCCTGCCTATCAGAATCGGATCTTCTTTGCCGCCAACTCCGAAAAGCCCCTTCTGTCCCTGCGGCTGAAGAAGGACGAAGACCCCCTCAAGATGACCCAGGAGCTGGTGAAGCGCTACGGTGCGGCAAAAAGCTGAGTTGTTCACAAAATGTTTCGTTGAAAAAGCGATTCTAATATGATAGACTGGTCAAGACCACTAAAACGAAAGAGAGTGTTCCAAAATGAAAAACAACAAGAGAATCCTTGCCCTTTTGCTGGCTCTGGTCATGGTGATGACCCTGTTCGTCGGCTGCGGCAAGCAGGAAGAAGCTGTGGAAGAACCTGCAGAGGAAGTTCACGATCATGACCATGCCGCTGAGGAAGAAACGGCTGCGCCCACCGCAGAAAAGGTTACGGGTCACCATGTTAATGCCCATGGCCTGGAGTCCTTCTCCATCCACTATTTCACCGAGGATGGCGGCACGGCCTATGAGTATATGAATGAAGCCGGTGAGCTGGTTTCCGTTTCTCAGGAAGAAGTAGATGCCTACATGGATGAAGTCATCGCCACCTGCGCCGACTATTCCTTCACCAACCGGGAACTGCAGTACGCCTATCAGGAGCAGTACTATCAGACCTATCAGGCGCTCGGCATGTACATGATGCTGATGATGGACGGCTCCAAGGGTCTGGATGAGCAGGTGGGCGGCGACGGCGTCAATACCTGGCAGTATTCCTTCATGGATGCCGGTATCAAGATGCTCCACCGCATGGCTGCTGTCGTCACCGAGGCAAAGAAGAACAATTTTGACACCGCCGATGCCATGAAGCTTCTGGAGGAAGGCCGCACCAATCTGGAAATGACTGCTGAGCAGGTGGGCTATGAGGATCTGGATAAGTTCGTGGCAGATTCCGTCGGCCCCGGCGCAACGCTGGAATCCTATCTGAACTTCTATGAACTCGAGTCTGTCTTCCAGTCCTATGCCGAGCATCTCCAGGCACAGATCGAAGTCACCGATGCCGAGATCGATGCCTATTATGCTGAAAAGGAAGAAGAACTGGCAGAATCCTATCCCAAGATCGATAAGAATGTGGTAGATGTCCGCCATATCCTCATCGCTCCCGAGGAGACCACCGCTGAGGACGGCACCACTTCCATCTCCGATGAAGCCTGGGCAGAAGCCGAAGCCAAGGCCAATGAGATTTATGAGCAGTGGAAGTCCGGCGAGGCAACGGAAGAATCCTTCGCTGAACTGGTTCCCGCCCACACCGAAGATCCCGGCTCTGCCGAGACCGGTGGTCTGTATGAAGATGTCTATCCCGGTCAGATGGTCACCGAGTTCAATGACTGGTGCTTCGCCGACGGCCGTAAGGTTGGCGACAATGCCATCGTCAAGACCGAATATGGCTATCACATCATGTTCTTCTCCGGCGAAGGCGACTATGTCTACTGGAGAAAGTCCGTCAAGGATATGATCACCGGCGAGACGGTCAACAATATGCTGGCAGAGATCGAGGCCAAGTATCCCATGGAACTGGATCTGACCAAGGCCGTTATGCTGGACAGAACCGCTCCCACCGTTCCTTCTGCGGAAGGCGAGGAAGAGACCAACCTGCCCATCGTGGAAGAGCATGTCCACACAGAGGAATGTGAGCACTAAAGAGGAGTTATTTTCCGGAGGCAAACCATGCGGAAATTGCTGTTTTTAGTCAATCCCAAAGCAGGACAGCAGGAACTGCGTACCCACCTGCTGGAGATGATCGATGTATTCACTGCCGGCGGTTATGATGTGACCGTCCACACTACTCAAGGACCGGGAGAGCTGACAAGCTGGCTCAAGACCCACGGCTCGGCCTATGATCTGGCAGTCTGTGCTGGCGGGGACGGCACCCTCAACGAAGCCGTCTCCGGTCTCATGGAAATGGAAGATGCCCCCATGCTGGGCTATATCCCCGGCGGCACTGTCAATGATGTGGCCCACAGTCTCGGCCTCAGCCGGGACCCTGTCCAGGCCGCCAGAGACATTGTGGAGGGCACACCCACCGCCATCGATGCGGGTCTGTTCGGCGGGGAAAAATGGTTCACCTATGTGGCAGGCTTCGGTGCTTTCACCGATGTGCCCTATGAGACCCCCCAGGCGGACAAACGGGCCTTGGGACGACTGGCCTATCTGCTGAAGGGTGCCCAGTCTCTGGGCGGCATCAAGCCCATCCCTGTCCGGGTGGAGCTGGATGACCGTGTCATCGAGGAGGATGTTCTGCTGGGTCTGGTCTGCTCCACCATCAGTGTGGGCGGCTTCCGAGCCAAGACTCTGGAGGAGAAAGTCCGCCTGGATGACGGCCTTTCCGAGGTCATTCTGGTCAAAAACATCACTTCTTTGCAGGATCTCAACGGATTGAGCACCCTCATCACCAAACGGGAGTTCGATCCCCGGTTTTTCCACACCTTCCAGACAAGCCGAGTGAAATTCCAATTCCCCCATGAAGTCAAATGGACTTTGGACGGAGAATTCGGCGGCGCACTGCAGTCTGTGGAGATCGAAAACTGCCACAAAGCCCTGCATATACTGGTACCCAACAAAGACCGCTCGTGAGAGCGGTCTTTTTATGTTACATATAAGTTACAAAATACACATAGGACTTGCAAAAGAAAAAGAAATAGAGTAAAGTAACAGCAGTATACTCCCATATTCTGGATACATATTTTCAAGGAGGAACAAACAATGAAGAACTTTCGCAAAGTTCTGGCACTGATCCTGGTCGTTGCTACTCTGTTCAGCTTCGTGGCCATGGCCAGCGCCAAGACCCTCGAGGACTACTCCGACGCTGAGAAGGTTAACTTCGAAGAAGCAGTCGATGTCCT
>JAZNNW010000048.1:0-10026 GCA_045580485.1 Candidatus Avilachnospira sp.
AGCACTATATTGAGTAAGATAGACATATAACTTTCTTGCAATAGACACAATAATGCCAAAGTATAGCACTACCGCATATTTTGATTTTATTTGCAAGAAAAGTTAATCATCTTTCCACCTCTTTCTAAATTTCAAAACATTATACCATAAATCGCAGGCAAATACAAGTGGTTACAAAAATTTAACAAATCGCTTATAATACAATCGTATAACTTTACTCATTCCTTACTGACCGTAAAATTCAAGTTTATCGAACTGTTTGAGTTCAGTTCTTTTCTTTCACATTCTCAGCAATCTTGATAAATGTTTCCTGATCAAAATGTCCTGAGACAAAGAAAAGGGTATTAGTATCGGGATCTATCCAGACGATACCGTCGGTATTATCTTCGCTCGGAGCAATGAAAAGCGAAGCAGTATTACCGTTAATCGTCACTTGCTTCTCGGTGTACTCTGCATAATCCACATACACTTTTTCATTATCAGGTTCAGAAGTGTAGGTAAATTGAATCAGCGTGTCACGCTCATCAGTATAAATGTAGACTTCTCCACCAGCAGTCTCATAAGAAGTAACGAAAATACAATTTTCCGGCATCCAGCCAAGTTCATACTTTGCAGGCTCCGTAACGGCAGCGTTGCCCTCAAAGAAATACATGTAGTATGTTTCAACCTGTTCTCGTACCCAACCGAAGAAAGCAGCTCTGGCTTCTACGCTGAATGTGAGAACTGCGCTGCCGGTCAGCAGGACTGCAAGAAAGACGCAGGCAACTTTCGACAGCCAAGTGTTGAACTGTGGTTTTGATTTCCGCTGATAGGACACCGCTTCCATGACATACTTATCGTTGAGCTCGCTCATGGCATCGGTAAATAATTGAGCATTCATAGAAGTACTCCTTCCTTCACTAAGTAATTGCGCAGACTGTTTCTGATGCGGGTAAGACGGACAGAAATATTTTTCTCAGTCAAACCCGTAAGGTTGGATATATCGGCATAGCTGTCAGAGAACCAGTAACGACGCATGAAGATCACACGGTTTTCCTCTGTCAGCGTGTCCAGGAAGTGTTCAATGATTCGGGCAAGGGACTTTGCTTCCAAGGTATCCTCCACGGTTTCCGGAGAGGCGATACAATGCTCAATCTCACTCATTGCAACTTCAAATGAACTGTTTCTTTTCATAGCAGTATTTGTGCGATGGCGCATGATGGATACATTACGGACGATCTTGCACACAAACGCCAATAGCGGGTTTGGCTTTTGCGGCGGGATAGCGTTCCATGTGCCAAGGTAGGCATCATTCACGCATTCCTCCGCATCCAGATTGTTATTCAAAATGTTGTAGGAAATACCGTAACAGACTTTTCCGTATTTGCTGTCCAGTTCTCTGATCGCCTGTTCCGATCTGGCGAAGAATAGCTCTATGATTTTTTCGTCCTCCATCAATGCACCGCCCTCCTTTCCTTAATCATCAAATTGGAATTGGCTTACTTATGTATTGATATGCTGTTCCCACAATTACAGTGGTAGGGATGATTTATTGCAGATGTGAGCCTAATTAACGAATAGGATCTATTGCAATTGGGACAGCGTAATACTTTGGAAGTAAAAACCTCATACCAAATAACAAACAAAATAAGAGCAACAAAAAACCAATGGCTTATTGTTAAAGCGAGTACAACAGATGTTGTTGCTAACAGAGCAATCGCCCATGCAACATAAATGCTTTTGATGGAAATGCACTTATCTTTCATATAATCACACTCCTTTGTCAAATTGGAATTTAACGGCATTGATTATCCGGCCTTCTCCCAATTCCTTTTTTCTGATTTTCTAACTGTAGTTCCAATCTGTCTGCTAATTTAGGACACTTGTATTCTGACGCAAGTCGTATCCCATATTCCAGCAATCGAATTGCGTCCTGCAGTGGTAATTCATCAGAATTATCAACCGCCCACCATGGGAACGATTTGCAGTAGTGCTCTTTTTCTGCTATCAGAAACATATAACCAATCAATTCTTCGTCACGAAAAACAAAAAGAAATTGCGGCAGTTTTCCTGTTTGGGATTTTTCCATCTCTCTTTTCATCATTTTCTGCTTTCCATAAGCAGGACAAAACCCGATATGGAGAAGTTGATCCAAAACAGCATCTTTCATTTCACTTGGTATATCGAGGTAATTACAGATTCTTATCATATTCGTTATTACCATTTTCAGATGTATCCTTGTTTTTCTTGCGATTTTTAGCATCGATAGAGGAGCCAATGACCATACCAACCGCTAACCCAACTGGCATATAGATAACGAGATTGTCGAGTGCTACACCGATTGCAGTTCCAATAGCCATCCCTAAGCACATATAAATTATCACATAATTCTTTTGCTTCTCAGCCTTTTTATCTTTCTTCATACAATCACACTCCTTTGTCAAATTGGAATTGGTCTTTTATATGCCCCAAATCAATGAAGCAACATTATAGACAGTCACAATCAACAAGAATATTCCCAACAACAAGAAATAGACTGCTGTGCTTTTTTGCTGTTTATCCTTGTATTCTTTGGATGTTATAAATAGTGTCGTTGCTAAACAAACGAACATTATCGGCATTGTAATGTCTGTTGAAAGAGCCTTTGTTAAACCTAATATTCCAAACGCTACTGTTAATACCGAGAATAATAGCTTTAGATTTTTCATGCAAGCACACTCCTTTGTCAACTTGGAATTGAGGGAGATATACTCCTTCACTTATATACTTGCAATTCGTGGCAAAAAACTACACTCAAAATGAAATTTTTTCAAAAAAGTTTTTATATAGCAGAAGCGGCGACTTGGCGCTTTGCCAGATCGCCGCTGTTTAATGTTCTGCAAATATTTTACTTGATAAAAGCGAAAACATCAAGGCATCTTCGTATTGTTACCATTTGGGGCAGTTGGTAAGGGAGAAAAGAAGGCTTGCATCTTTTTCTCGAAACTTTCAGAAAAATGATGCTGGCATTGCTCCGGTTCCGGTAAACTCTCAATCATAGCAAATGCCAGTTCTTCCGCTGCCTGTTTCAGCATTTCTTCGGATAACATATCAATTCCTCCTCGTGTTGTTTTAACTATAATAACGATGGGGGACACCTATTATGGACAGTCTGGAAAATATTTTTTTGAAAATTCTTATCTGTTGACTGAGAAAAAGCCGCCCGTAGGATTTCTCACATGGGCGGTGTATGGTCAGCTATCCAAAGGCGTATATTCAGTTACGGTTTTCAGATAGGTTTCGGGATCACCGTTCAGTATCAGATCAGCGTATGCCACGGGGTCATTGTAGATCAGATAGTCCAACTCTGACCGCTGATACATATTGTCGGCTACCTCGTTCTCCACGGCGATTGTGTCGATCGCTATCATGCTGCCGTCGATGAATTTCAGTTCCACACAGGCGGTATCCATGTTGAACATACAGGACAGGATTTTCATCGCTCTTGCCTCCTTAATCTTTCGGTATTTTTCTTTGCCAGTTCGCTTGCAGCCTTGCGGCGACTTTCGTCATAGGGGGCAGTCAGTTTGAAACCGAAACGCCCCTTGCTTACTTCAAAGGTCAAACAGCCGTTTCCGTCATCGTCGATCAAACGGCACTCGGAGGGATATTTCCCGGCGTACTCAGTGAGCCTGTTTTTGAGTGCGGTATTATAGGTACAGACCTCGATCATGCTGTCTGCTTCGTTAAAATAGACGTTGGTTGTTTTCTGTTTCTTGGAAAGACCTGTTCTCATAAAACCTCCTGTTTTTCACGATTTTTTCTCAGCTCATCACCTGTAAAAATTGGCTGATTTTTTGACGGGAAGCGTCCAAACGATGCGCTATACGATTTGAACGCTCCCATTTGACAATTTGCGTTTTTTTCAGCTCTACACGGGAATCAGCGGGCATCGTCTCTGTTGCGGTTTTTGCCACGGCTTCCGCTAAAGAAATGCCACAGGTTATTGCGGGAAATCACATCCTCATAGGTGCGAAGTCTGCTGCGGAGACGGTCATTTTCCTGCTCCAAATCCGCTGTGCGAAGCTGACCACGGACGGACTTGTATTCGGACAGTTCCTTGGTTGCCGCTGCCAATTTCCTTGTGAGATCTGCAACGGTGCTTTTCAGTTCTGCTATCAGCTTGTGTGCGGCATCCAGGGCTTTTTGCAAAGCGGACTCTTTCTTTTCCTGTGTGATATGCTTCTTCGCCGCTGTGATAACCATATCGAAATCGTCCCTATCCACCGTGACCTTGTTTCCGATTAGAGTGGGCTTGGCTTCAATCTCGTCTATCCGTTTGAGGTCAAGTTTCTGCTTTTGGATGCGCTCTTTGGTTTTGTCCAGTTTCTCGGTTTCCTTGGCGTGAGCTTCCTGCAGTTCTGCGATTTCGGATTGTATCTCGGTTTTCGTTTCCTGCAGTTCACTCAAGCGCTCCTGTTCTTTCATAACCTTAAACTGTGTGACTGTCAGATGTTCCTCGGAGCTGCCACGCTCGCCACGTTCCACATCGGTGTATCCGGCGGCTCGCATATGCTCGAAGAAATTGTCCTGCAGCACAGAGTAGGATTGTTTGAGAACGGCTTTTCCGGTTTTCGTTTTCAGTGGTTCGCCGTCCTCTCCGAGAACGGGCTGTGATTCCCATTTCTTGCTCATGCTCACTTGCGTGATTCGCTCTTTGACTGTTCCGACCAAGGACGGGTCTTTGCATCGTCTTGTCCATTTGATTTCTTTCTCGACCACCGGCACATAGACAATGTGCAGGTGGTAGTGATACACGTCTTGCCCCAAAGCGTCCGACATGGCTCTGTTCCGTTCGTCGGCGTGCATCACCGCCGAGAGGATATATTGTTCACCGCCTACGATTTTTACTGCCGCTTTGTAAGCATCTTCGTAAAACTGTTTTGCGAAATCGTAGCCGCCGTGATTGTAGAAGTATGCGGAGTTTACATCGAAAACCAATTCGCCAAACTTGTCGGCGTCGGCTTTCAGACCACGGGTGGAGATTGTTCCGTCTGCCACCATCTGCTCAAACATTTCCGTGTAACCGGCTGTCGGAGTTTTGAAATGGACGTTCATCGGAGTTCGCTCCGGGACTATATCTTGATTGGAATAGGATTCCTTTTCTCGTTCGTTATGACCTTGAGTTTTGCTGACATCTGCATCAGCTAATTTTGCGTTTCTTGCACTTGTACGATGGATTCCATCGCCTCTTGCCATAGGCATTTACCTCCTGTGTTTTTATTGGTGTTGTAGGGAGTAGCGGTTCGGAGAGACACTTTTGCGAAAGTGTAATAACCCACTATGATACTTTCATCCTACGGCTGCAAAGTACCGTGGGCTCTCCGAGGGGGTATGCGGCTTCTGCGGAAGCCTCTGCCGTCCTTTTCGGCTTGTAGGTAGTACCCACATCCTCAAAATACGGCGTGACCGTCAGCCTTTCCGCAATCGAATTTGCTTCAATGCCGCCGCCCACAGACAGAGAAGATTTTGAAAATCCTCTCTGCCATCCATCTTCAAATCTGCGGATTTTTCGATGGGGACGGGAGCTGCGGTGGGGACAGTGTCAGCCAATGCTTTGCCTTGTCTGCCATTCACAGGAGCGTGGCACGCTCCTGTCATAGCTCCCAAGGAGAAGTAGTCCAGCGGTAGCTCTGCGGCACTCCACGGCGGTCAAGATATTCCTGCCTTGCCTGTTCCCGTTGCTCCTCTGTCGGTGCTGTCTTGTACTCCGAGTAGAGCTGTCGGTTGAGCATGGCATCCAGCTTTTGCTCCAAGCCCTGTCGGATTTCTTCATCGAAATCGTCCTCGCCATTCAGATGGTAAAGCACCAGATCGACGAACAGCTCATAGGGTATCTGTACGTTTTTCATTCGCTTCGTTTCCTTTCCGCAACGATGGCGACGATTGCGACGGTGATTTTGGTGGTATCGGTTTAACCGTTGCGACCGTCGCAACCGTCGCACCTCGGTTTATTTTGTTGTGTAGGTCAGCGTCACACGTCTGCCGGAGTGCTTGGCTTTGTTCTCATAACTGATGCCGTATTCGTCCTTGAGCCTGCCGCACTTGATGTTCAGATACTTGGTTAAGGCGTTTGCCGCCATCCCGGTATTGAGTGCTTCTGCAAGCTCAGAGGGAGAGCCTGTCCACTCCGGTTGTTCCGAAGTGACCAGTCTTGCCACGGCTTTCAATGTGGGATCAGGCGGCTCTCGGTGAAGCTCGGTTTCTGTTCTGTCCAAGTTCCATATCTGCGTGTTCGGGTCTTTGCTCAGATAGAGGATTTGGTCTTGCTGATCTCGCCCAACCACATCAATGGTTGCCTCCAATGCGGTGCGCTTTTTCTTCTGCATGAGCAGGGAGCCGTCGGCACATCCGAGCAATCCTGTCGTGCCGGAGATCATTTCAAAGGTGTCTCCTGCAGGTTGTTTTCTTGTGTGGTGGACGGTCAGGACACAGATGCTGTGCTTGTCTGCGAACTGCTTCAGCTTACCGATGATTTCATAATCGCTGGCGTAGCTGTACGCCTCGCCGCCCACCTCACGGATTTTCTGCATCGTGTCAATGATAATCAGCTTGGTATCGGGGTGCTCCCTCATAAAGTATTCAAGCTGTTCATCAAGCCCGTTTCCGATCTTGTTTGCCACCGTTGCAAAGTGGAGCTTTTCACTGTCCTCCACACCGTACATCATAAACATACGGCTTTGGATTCTTTGGTAATCGTCCTCCAATGCGAGGTACAGCACCGTGCCTTGATGCACATCGAAGTCCCACAGCTTTTTGCCTGTGCTGACATGATAGGCGATCTGCGCTACCAAGAACGATTTGCCGATCTTCGGCGCACCGGCAAGGATATACGCCCCTCCGTAGAGCAGGCCGCCTATAATCGGCGGTCTGCTCTTGTAAGAGGTCTGATACAGCTCGGTCATAGAAACTGTGTGCAGATAGTGCGGGTCTGCCATGCGGCGCATCTGACGATAGATTTCTTCAAGATTTTCCGAAGAATTTTCGTCCGGGTGATTGAATTCCGCATCGGAAGTGGGTATAATATTATTAGTATTTTGAACAGACTGCCTTTCATCTGCGCCAACAGATGTTGCAAGGGCAGTCTTTTCTTTTGCGTCAATTACCATAGGCATCGTCCTCCTTCATTCCATCCATAATGCTTGCAATCAGATTGATGGTGTCGATCAGTTCATCATTCACCCCCTCACCAGCTTCAATGCGTCGAAGCTCATCCAGGACGGCGGCAAGCTGATCTCTGAGCGCCTTGTACACTCTCGGATTGCCCTGTACCACCACATCCTTGCAGAGAAGTCTGCGAGTGATATAGTCCTGTTTGGTAAGCCCTGTGAGCTTCACAGCGAGGTCGATCTGTGCATTTTCTTCGTCCGACACTCGGAACGCCACCGTTCTGTTTCTCCATCTGTTGTGGTTGTCCATATTCTTTGCTGACATAATCATGCGCCCCTTTCCATATTCAATTTGTCTGCCATTTCCGTCTGCTTGGACGGGAATAGGTGTGCGTAGTTGTAGGTGATGTCGATGCTTTCGTGTCCCACACGGTCTGCAATCGCCGTAGCCGAGAAGCCCATGTCGATCAGATGGGAAACGTGGCTGTGACGAATATCGTGGATTCTGATGCGCTGTACGCCCGCTTCCTTTGCGCCTCTTGCCATTTCTCGGTGCAGGCTGCTCTTGGTCACAAGGAACATCCTCTCGTCCATCCCGACATCGTAGAGCTGTCTGAGATAGTCCTGGATTTCCTCAATAAGAAACTGCGGCATGATAATGATACGGTTGCTCTTTTCTGTTTTGGGAGTGGTGATAACATCACGTCCGTTCAAACGCTGATAGGACTTGTTGATGCTCACCGTGCCTTTCTTGAAATCAAAGTCTGCCGGAGTGAGTGCCAACAGCTCGCCCTCACGGATACCGCACCAGTAAAGCATTTCAAATGCGTAATAGAACTGGGGCTTGTCCATCATCACTTCTGCGAATTTCAGATATTCCTCTTTCGTCCAGAACAGCATTTCTCGGTTTTTCTTCTTGCCCATGCTGCCGGCTTTCCTGCAAGGATTTTCTTTGAGGTTGTAGAACTTCACCGCATGGTTGAAGATGGCGCTGAGCTGATTGTTGATCGTTTTGAGATATACGGGCGAAAGGGCTTTCCCGTTTTCGTCCTTGTAATTCATAAGCTCGTTTTGCCATGTGATGATCTGCTGGGCGGTGATGTTGCTCATCTTCAGTTTGCCGAAATACGGCAGCAGCTTGGATCGGATGATATGCTCTTTGGTTGCCCACGTGTTTTCCTTGATGCGGGTCTGCATATCTGCCGTGTACTGCTCCACGAAGCTCTTGAAAGTCATATCCAGATCGGCTCTCGCTTTATTGAGCTGTTCACGCTCCCAAGCCTGTGCTTGACGCTTGGTCTGAAAACCACGCTTCTGTGTCTGCTTCTTTTCACCCGTCCAATCGGTGTAGCGGTAGATTACTCGCCAAGTGCCTGTTTTTTCTTCTTTATAAACTGCCATTTGCTCACTTCCTTTCCGTTCCGTTGTAGCAGAACTTTTCCATAAAATATTTGCGGTTGACCCTTCCTGCGATGGTCATATACCCTTTTGCTTTCAGCTCCTTATTGAGCTGCTGCATGACTTTGTAGGAATGGGAGATAGAGATCCCAAGCTCCTTTGCCACGTCCTCGACTTTCATAAAGTTGTTTTCGTTCAATAAGCGTACCTCCTGTGAATTGTTGATCTGCGATTGACTGACGGTTTCCTGCGGCTGTTATTCAGTTGTGTTGAATTGCTTTGTAAATCACCCCTTTCACTGATTCCCATTGATTTTTCTCTCTGAGATTTTGACATAATAATCCTTATTTCGTGTCGGATACTTTCTTGTCGCCTCCGATTTGCCCGAGCGATTATTATCATGTCGTTATTAAGTTGTTAAGCTTATTTGTTTAGCTTCACCATCATTATACTAAACATTTATGTTTATGTCAAGAGGTTTGTGAGAAAATATTAAACAAATTTATTTAATATATCTTGACTGTCCTAAACAAATATGCTATAATGTTGAAAACAAGACATTTACGATAGGAGAGAATGATTATGGCTATTGGCGAAAGAATCAACTTTTTCCGCAATATGCGTGGTATGACTCAGAAATATCTTGGTATGCAGGTGGGCTTCCCGGAGAAGTCTGCCGATGTTCGTCTTGCTCAGTATGAAACTGGAACAAGAACTCCTAAAACGGATTTGACCGCAGCATTGGCTGATACTCTTGATGTATCTCCGCAGGCTCTTGCCGTACCGGACATTGACTCTTACATAGGTCTGATGCACACCTTGTTCACCTTAGAGGACAGATACGGACTCCATATCGACGAAGCCGATGGGGAAATCTGCTTGAAGGTCGATGTGCGTAAAAACAAGGATGCTGCACAGCTTCACGAAATGCTGTGTGCATGGCGGCAAGCTGCCGCTATGCTCAAAGCAGGCGAGATCTCGCAGCAAGAATACGACCGTTGGCGTTACCGCTATCCCGAATTTGATACTACTCAGCGTTGGGTGAAAGTTCCTTCGCAGGAACTCAGCGATATGCTCGTTGAGGCTTTGAAAGACGAGGAATAATAGCCCCTCTACTTAACATATTTTTTGACCCGTTTTTTCATGGTGTTTTGTGCCGCTTTTTGAAAACAGCGTATTTCATTGAGCTAATTTATTCGTAATCACATAAATGCTTGGTTGTCACTCTCCCAAGTGGTAGCCGGTGGGAACATCATTTTTAGAACCATTTTTCAAAAATATCTCTCAAGTGGTAGCCGACGAGAATGGCTTTTTGGACACCATTTTTGAAAAGATTCACAAAAAGTTAAAAAACAGCGAAAAAAAGAGCTAACTGACTTAATCAAAATCAGTTAGCTCTTTATTGTTGAATAATGAAGTTTTGTTGCCATTTCGTTGCCACGAATGGCTCAAATCCTTAAAAAGTCCGGTGATGACTGGGCTTTTTAGACCTGTGGGATCA
>JAZNNW010000049.1:0-6102 GCA_045580485.1 Candidatus Avilachnospira sp.
GAACATCTGAAGCTTCGTGGGTTTCTGAGGAGGCATTGCGTTCCATGCGTTCAGCCAAGTGTCATTGACGCACTCCTCGGAGTCCTCTTTGTTGTGCAGGATATTGTCCGCTATGGCAAAACAGTAAGCGCCGTACTTGCTGTTGGTTTCTTTGATGGCGTCTGCGTTCTTCTGCCAGTAGAGCTCTACAATTCGGCTATCTTCCACGGCAATACCTCCTTTCAATATTCTAAAGGTCCCTTCACCCTATAAGACAGGAAATGATGCTCCAACCTTACAACTTTTCTTAAATTATATCATCAACCTATGTGATACAACTCTTCAAATTTGGAGTGTGTATGGTAAAATAGAAAAAAGATTGTAACGAAAATCGATTATCGCAATCATAATAGTGAAGGAGGTGAGATAGTGAGTGATTTTGAAAGTATTTATCAGCAATACGGAAAGACCGTCTATTTCTTTCTTCTTTCCCTGACACAAAACGAGTCCCTGTCAGAAGAGCTTACACAGGAAACCATGTGCCGAGCCATCATGAACATTGGAGCGTTCCGCGGGGAAAGCAAAATGTCCGTATGGCTCTGTCAGATCGCAAAGAACTTATACTTCGAGTGGCAGAAAAAGAATAAGCGTAATGTCCCTATCGAAGATGCGCTTCTCGCCGAGCCAGATGGTCTGGACATCGAAGAGGAACTAACCCGCAAAGAAACTGCGCACCGAATCCTGAAGCACCTGCATACGCTGGATGATCCATACAAAGAGGTCTTTATGCTTCACGCATTAGGCGATGTTCCTTTGAAACAAATCAGCCAGCTATTTGGAAAGAGTGACAGCTGGGCAAGAGTTACTTACTATCGAGCCAAAGCTATAATCACCGAAAGATTGGAGGGTGAAGAATGAACGATATAAAGTGTACCATCATTCAGGATCTTCTGCCACTATATGTGGATAAAGTTTGTAGTAGCGATTCGGCAGAACTGGTGAAAAACCACCTGCAATCCTGCACTGAATGTAAAAAGATCTATGAAGAGATGACAGCCGATTTGGAAGGAGAACTGCCGAGTCCAGAAGTAGACGGAAAAAAAGCATTTCAAAGCTTGCGTACCAATCTCCTTTGGATAACCGTCGCACTGGCAGTAATGGTGGGGTGCTTTGTGGCCAACATCGGTGGTGCCTGGATGGGAGGCCCAGCCAATATCAGTCAGTTCATCGCAACCATTTTGTATATCATCTTCTGGGGCGTATTTACGATTATGACCCGTAAGTACGGAGTGCTGGTGAAAGTCTCTTTCGTCCTCAGTCTTCTGACCTTCATTGGAGCATTTAATTCCTTGGTCATGCGGTTACTCTCAGAGGGGTGGATTCTTGCAGCGCTTATCAGTGCCTTTGCATCAGTACCTTTCTACGGGATGCGCCTGCTGATGGACTGGACGGCTCTCTATGTTGTATCAACGGTTATATCCCTTGTGTGGTTGATCTATGCCGGAAGGAATCTCCGGAAGCACCAAAAATCCCTGAAAAAATAAGCGAAAGTGCAGAGGCTCGAACCAGCCTCTGCACTTTGCATTTAATAGAAAGGGCAGCTCCCGACCGGAAGCTGCGCCTCTTGATTTATTCGATATTTGTGATAACCCAATCATCCTGTGTGAGATGGGTAAAGCCGTTGTTTTCCGCTGTGTTAGGAATGGATGCTGTCCAAATGATTTCTCCGTTCTTTCCCAACGCGGTAATGGTTAGTCCTCGCAGATCACTGTATCCGTCCAAGTTCTCCAACCATACGCGCTCGCCTTTTTTGAACAGAGAACCATCTGCATTTTCACAACCACCGCTCGAATGTGGCATCGACAGTTCTATGCTTTTGACCCCCTCTGCACCGATGGTCAAATAGTATTGCAAATCCGGGCCTTCATCGTTTGTCATGTTTGCTGTGGATGATTGATTCATCCGCTGCGTTCCAAGCTGAATTTGCTCTGCAACAGCAGCACCGTTGAGGGCGTTCTGTTTTTCGCTATCATATAGGCCGATGATTACTGCATCTCCTACCTGGAAATCGCTAAACCCAATAGTTCTTACATCATTTGCATCACCGTAATTGACATAGAGAAGATTAAACCTACTGATGGCATAGTTGCAGTCAATCGCACATCTATCGCCAAACACATCCGCAGATTCGTCTATGTCTTTCACATACAAGATGTGATTACTTGCGTCGATCTCAACGATTTCTGCGTTTAAGCCTAAATGCAGAATACCTTCCGGATGGTATGTAGGGGCGAGGTTTCCATATTCAGAAATAAACTCCGTTACGCCGCCATCACGAATGTCGATGCGTGTATCAAGGTCATTTGCCAAGGCCAGATAGATATACATGGGATCACTATCGGGACCACCGCCACCGATCCATAGCTCATACATTTCGTTGATTTCATATACTCGGATATACAGGCCGGAGCCGGTCTCGATATAGGTATAATCATCAAAATCGCTCCAGGTCAGATCATAGCCCTTCTGGGAAAGCATGATGACGTCATTCAGAGAGAGCTTCTGGCTGGGCATGATCTGTGTTGTGCCATCCGCACCGTTGTTTTGTTTGAATGCTTCACCTGTGCGGTGGAACTTTTCACCATCCTTGACTTTGACATAAACAAAGTTGTCGGAATCCTGCTCGACAAACACGAGGTCATCACCGTCACGTTTGAAATGGTTAACCAGTCCATAGCCGCCATGGCCGTTATCCGTCATGATAACGGTATCGCCATCAAGCATAAAGGTTCCTGTGCCGATATAGCTGCTGAGCATTCCTTCGTAATAAGTGAAAGTACCGTCTTCGTATAGGGTGATTGTAAAACTGCTACCAAAGCCTTCTCCGTCATAGAGATAGGTTTTTCCGGCAATATCATCCCGGTTGTCTCCGCTGTTATAAAACAGGTGAATCACTTCATCACCGGTTCCGTTATAGCCACCACCTTCAACTTCATGCAGCGGCTGCACCTCCAGATGAATATACCATCCATCATTGGAATTTACGCCGTTCTGACTGTACTTCAGAACACGTTCATAGTCACTGGGAGCGCCCTCATGTCTCATAAATACGGAATAGCCATCAGCGTCCGGGGACAGCTGCCGAACTTCCTCTTGGGGCATATACTTCAACGCATCCAAATAGTGGGATAGCAGAAATATCTTTTCCGGCTCAATCCATTCACTTCGGTCTGTAATGAAATACTTATTATCGTCATGGAACATTCTCAACTGCGCACTGTAGTATTTCTGATTCTGTCCATATAAAAAGCGAATCGCACCATCATTGGCCCAGTTGAAGTCCGAGGTAAACATGAGGTCAAAGTTATCCGCATCGACAAGAAGTTGTGAGCTATTTTCCAGTCCTTCGGCTTTGGCAATCTTCTCTACAACCATCTCTGTATCAAGATCCGACACATTGCTGCCGTTAATGGGAAACTCTCGCTCTGCAGCAGGATTGGTCAGCAATCCAACCGCTAATGCAAGGCAGGCGATAACGGCTATTAGCACCACCCAAAACGCAGGCTTGTGCCAGTTTGCCAGATTTCGGATACGCCCCTTGGTATCTCCCTCGCCAAAGGCCAGAGGAGTACCGGCGATGATACGCCGACCGGTGGCCAGAGTCAGAAGCGAAGCGGAATAGTCTGCCCGAACATCGCTGCCGATCTTACGGATCACGGCCTCGTCGCAGCTCATCTCCATGTCTTTGCTTGCAAGAATAAATGCTACCCAGACAAGCGGATTGAACCAATGAATTGCCAAAGCCAAGAACGCAAGTGCTTTCATAACATGGTCAAGTCGCTTGATGTGGTGCTGCTCATGGAGAATAATATACTCCTGTTCCTTATCTCCGAGGTTGCATGGCAGATAGATTTTCGGACGGAACAGGCCGACCACAAAGGGAGACTTGACATCATCTGCGATGAAGATATTGTCCCGCAGTGGAACGACCACCGACAGTTTGCGCCGCAGCCGGACATAGGAAACGATACTGTAGATTGCCATGACCAATACGCCTATCATCCAAATATAGGTGGTGATGGACATTGGAGCTTCGAGCGGATCGGCAACCAACTGTTCCCGTCCTTGCGGCAATGCATCGTTGATTACATCGCTGATGCCGGGAACGGGCAAAGCCACAGAGGGATACTCTGTATGAACAATGTTACTCGGAATATATTCGATGACGCTGGTAATTGTTCCAGACTCTTGGGCTGGGGCATCGAAAAGATTGTAAACGGAGAAGTTTGAATCAATCGACACCGGACACAGGAGACGAAACAGAACCACGCCCCACAGGGCATAGGAAATGACCTTGGGTGCTTTTTTCAAAAGCAGTCGAAGCAATATGACGAGCACAATCGCCACGCTTGCCGTCAAGCTCATATTGAACAGCTTGGGCATGAATGTGTAGAAGAACATAGTGTCACCCCCTCATTCGATCAATGACCTTCTGCAGCTCGTCGATCTCCTGTTCAGAGAGCTTCTTTCTTGTTCCAAACGCAGCGAGAAATGCAGGCAGAGAGCCGCCAAAGGTTTCTTCCACATACTGCTCGCTGTGTCGGGCATAGTATTCCTCTCGTGAGATTAACGAAGTAACAGTGCCATCTTCATTCTTAAATAAGCCTCGCTCACACAGACGGCGCAAGACCGTGTGCGAGGTGCTTTTCTTCCAGTTAAATTCTTCTGCGCCGATCTTGGCCATTTGGCCGGATGTGATCGGCTCCCGTTCCCAAATGATATCTGCGAACCGGGCCTCGGCAGTTCCCATTTTCAAATCGGACATATAAACGCACCTCCGTGTTACTACTTGTAGCACCGCTTATATACTACAGTCTGTAACACGAAAAGTCAATGGAGTTCATACAAGATTTACAAATAAGCATAGCCAAACAGTCCTCGCCATATTGACAAAGTTGCTCTACGCTTGTAGAATATAATTGAACACTACAAATGTAGAGGAAGTGATTTCATGAACGACATTATTCGCCGTTTACCTGACGCTGAACAGGAAGTGATGCAGGCAATCTGGGCTTGTACAGCTCCCGTTGCCAGAACAGATATAGAAGAAATTCTTTATAAGACACATCCGATGGCAATGACCACATTACTGACTTTGCTCACTCGTCTTAACGAAAAGGGTTTTATAACGATTGAAAAGAATGGACGCAGAAGCTATTACACTCCTTGCATTTCCCAAGAGGAGTACCTTGCTTCTCAAAGCAAAAATTTCTTTGAAAAGCTCTGTGGGGGAAACTTGTCCGTCTTTGCTAATGCCTTGTGCGACAGCGGATTGACTAAAGACGAGATTGCTGAACTGCGTACCCTTCTGGAAAGGGGCGAACTATGAGTACAGACCTCTTGATTAAAGGCCTATTTGCAGGAGCGTTTAGCCTTGCATTTGCTTGGGTAGTTTTTTCCAGATATGACGGAGAAATCGGCTCTGAATCGAAAAGCGAAGGAGGGCAGAAGTATCTCCCACTTATTCATGGTGCTTTACTTCCGGCCTTTCTATTAGTGCTGATCCTTCTCGGACTAAAGTTTTACGGCACAGCACCAACAATGAAAATGGCATTGACCATGTGCTTTGATATTTTCTTACACATAAGCCTTTACTATGTTGTTCTCATCATGGTATTGCCGATTTTTAGGAAGTATATCAGCGCTCGTGCTTGTGCTATGCTATGGTTATTGCCAAACTATCTGTATATAACGCAGCAAAGCTATATGGAGATCCCCAAGCCGCTGTTCATACTTCATGTATCGAGCAGTCTGATTAAAGTTCTTGCCTTAGTTTGGTTGACTGGTTTCATAGCGGTTTTCGGATGGAATATCATAAGACATTTGGCATTTCGTAGAATGATACTGAAGAATGCTGTGCCGGTGACAGATTCAGAGGTATTGGCGCTTTTCCAAAACGAGCTTGAGGAAACAGTAGTACATAAGCGGGTGTACTATTCCGGCGGGTGCGCCGCTCTGCGGCGATTGCGGAAACGGCTTCCGATTTCCGCCTGGTCAGGCGAGAACGCAACAGGCGGGGCTGACGGATTTTTGTGGCGCGGCTGCGCCACAACACCGGCGCGG
>JAZNNW010000050.1:0-2541 GCA_045580485.1 Candidatus Avilachnospira sp.
CAGCCCCGATAGTGCAACGCAAATTCAGCGTTACATTCGGCTGAACGAGCTTCAGCCCGAACTGCAGAAAATGGTCGATGAGGGCAAAATCGGTATGACCCCTGCGGTCGAGATTTCCTATCTCAAACCCGATGAACAAAAACTCCTTATCGAGACCATCGACAGCGAACAGGCAACCCCGTCTCTTTCCCAAGCCCAACGGATGAAGCGTCTCTCCCAAGAGGGCAAGCTGAACGATGATGCCATGCTCGGCATTATGATGGAGCAGAAGAAACCCGAAACATGGGACTTAAAGCTCCCCATGGATAAGATCAGAAAGTTCTTCCCACGCTCCTACACACCGCAGAGGATGGAGGAAACCATCATTAAGCTGCTTGAAATGTGGATGAAGAAACGTCAGAGAGACCAACAACGCTAAATACTTGGTATGAGCCGAACAAGAACCTTTCTTGCTCGGTTTTTTCATGCCCGAATTACTGGAGGAAAAACAATGCGAAGTGCAAAAGAAACAGGATGTTTCCCCTACAGAAGCAAGCTCGTGTGTTATATGGAGCTTTCAAACGAGGGCGACATCAAACAGTTATCAACCAGAGATGCAAAGTTCCAAGCGTACCTTAACGCTAAAGCCGGTGTCAGCAAAATACTCGCTGTTTGGCCGGGACAATGGCGTAGCGACCTGTTCATTGTCGATGAACTGGATTCGTTCCTTGATGGGCAGGTATCTTGAATAGCAAGGCAGGAGGAAAAATGGTAATCAGAAACTTTAAGTACACGGCAGAAGATGTGGATTGCCAGTATTGTACAGAGTTTCGCCATGGACGATGCCAAGTGCAGAAATGCCCTTGGCTGAAAGAACGCATTGAAGCAGGTGTACTCAGCTACAGAGAAGCGGTAAACGAAGCCTTTACCGATCCTTCTCCCCTGCAGACGAGAATTAAAATCGTACTCAGACATTATAAAAAGTCATTTTGGCGAGACAAAATCCACGCACAGAGATTTGACAGGATGCAGGCGATCCTCGGTTATTACCAAGAGCGCAACACAAACGCCTTTTACGCCGCCCTGTTCCTTTTAAGCTCCGATGAAGAACTAATTCGGAGAGTTGCGAACTGCTTCACAAAAAAGCAGATCGACTTCTCCAAGGCTGATTTGAGAAACCTTTCCCCGGAGCAATACGCCCTATACAAAATTGCAAAATGCCTTTATACGGATTCTGCAGAAGTAAGCATAGACGAGATCGCAGACCCCGAACTTGTAAATACGGAGTCCTTTCATTTGGTTATCAATGCCATACTGATTTACCGGTATGGTCTGTCGGCTCTTTATTTGAAAAGTGAGGATGGTGTGAATGGCTGTATGCAGAGTTGAAAAAACAAAAGACTACACCACCATGTCGAACTTTCATCTGCGAGACCCAAACCTATCCAATAAGGCACGAGGGCTTCTATCCACAATGCTTTCTCTCCCCGAAGATTGGGACTACACCACACGAGGACTTGCGAAGATCTGCAAGGACGGGGTGGATGGGATAACCGCACAGCTCAAAGAGCTTGAACAGTACGGCTACCTCATACGCCACCGGATACGGGACAGCAACGGCAGGATCGTCGATATGGAATACGTTATCTACGAGCGACCACATACGGCATCACCAGATACGGAAAAGCCGTATATGGTAAAACCGGATATGGGTTTACCACGTCTGGAAACTCCCGCACAAATAAATATAGATAAAAGAATTACTGATGAATCAAATACTGATTTATCAAATACTCATTCAATTCTTTCCGATGAGGCTCGTCCGTCTGTGCTTGCAGCACTTGAAGCGAAGCGAAAAGAACCGGAATACAGAGACATGGATATGTACAGAGAAATTATCAAGGAAAATATCTGCTATGACTATCTGCGCTCTGACCTTCCGTATGACCACGACCGATTGGAGGAAATCTTGGAGCTGCTCGTAGAGACGGTATGCTCCACCAAGAAATATATCCGTGTTGCCGGTTCGGACTATCCTGCAGAGGTTGTCCGTTCAAGGCTCTTAAAACTGGATATGGAGCATATTAAGTTCGTATTTGATTGTCTCAAAGAGAACACAACCAAGATACGCAACATCAAGCAATACCTGTTGACCACGCTGTACAATGCCCCCACCACTATCGGCAGCTATTACTCGGCGTTGGTTCAGCATGATTTATACGGCGGCGGCTCTCGTGATTAAACACGGGAGCATTTTTCATGCCGGGAAAGGAGGTTCTATTTGAAAATCTTTATCTACCATAGGGTACACCCGCCTTAGTGCGAGCACCCGATCAACCGCCTGCACTCCAATTATTCAAGGAAGGAGGTATGTCTATTGCAGGAAGAAGTTGAACAGCGAACAGTAACATTGGCAATAAGCACTTCCAAAATGACAGCCAACGTGCTGAAATCGGCAATCTCAAAATACCTTGCGTACCGAAAGGAAAAAAAGCGTGAGGGTCCTGTTAAGCCCTGCGGGAAGCAGAGCGTGAAGCAGCTCGTGGGGCAAAATCAAGGCGT
>JAZNNW010000051.1:0-5230 GCA_045580485.1 Candidatus Avilachnospira sp.
CTTGTCAGCGGGGATTGCATCGGAAGGAACGGTCTCAACAGCAACGGGGCCGTCGATGGGGTTGGGGAACTCGGAAGCGACCACGGTGTCGATGGGCAGCAGCAGCTTAACGCCCTTGGCTTCGGCCTTGTCCATCATTTCCTTGCAGTAGTCGATTTTCTCGGAATCCAGCAGGGACTTGCCCACGCCGTAGCCCTTGGCAGCCAGGAAGGTATAGGCCATACCGCCGCCGATGATCAGGGTGTCAACCTTTTCCAGCAGGTTGTTGATGACGTTCAGCTTGTCGGAAACCTTGGCGCCGCCCAAAATAGCGACGAAGGGACGCTCGGGATCAGCCAGAGCCTTGCCCATGATGCCGATTTCCTTCTGGATCAGATAGCCGCAGGCAGCGGGCAGATAGTCAGCCACACCGGCGGTGGAGGAGTGAGCACGATGTGCGGTGCCGAATGCGTCGTTGACGAAGATGTCAGCCATGGAAGCCAGCTTCTTGCTCAGCTCGGCATCGTTCTTGGTCTCGCCCTTTTCAAAGCGGGTGTTCTCCAGCAACATGACCTGGCCGTTCTCCAGAGCAGCAGCCTTGGCCTGTGCGTCTTCGCCGGCAACATCCTTGGCCATGATAACGGTCTGACCCAGCAGCTCGGACAGACGGTCAGCGACCACCTGCAGGCTCAGCTCGGGCTTCACTTCGCCCTTGGGCTTGCCCATGTGGGAGCAAAGGATGACCTTGGCGCCGTTCTTGACCAGATACTGGATGGTGGGCAGAGCAGCAACGATACGCTTGTCGCTGGTGATGACACCACCCTTGGTGGGCACATTGAAGTCGCAGCGGCACAGCACACGCTTGCCGGTGACCTGGATGTCTTCTACGGATTTCTTGTTATAATTCATTGGGGTTCCTCCTAAAAATAATTCGGTTTAGTCGTTCCAATGGGTCATGGCTCCCTGAGCCATCAGATGGGGAAATTCCTGCTGCCGCAGGGCCTCAAAGACCACCACAGCCACAGAGTTGCTCAAATTCAGACTTCTGGCTTCCTCCCGGATGGGGATTCGCAGGCAGCGGTCACGGTGCTGTGCCAGCAGCGTTTCCGGCAGACCTTTTGTTTCCTTTCCGAACAGCAGCCAGCAGTCGGCGGAGAAGGTTGCTTCGGCATAGCTTCTCGGTGCTTTGGTCGTCATGAGCCACAGATCTTCCGCTCCGGTTTTCCGGAAGAAATCTTCCAGATCCTCGTACACCCGCACATCCACCAGATGCCAATAGTCCAGTCCGGCACGCTTGACAGCCTTGTCGGAAATATCAAAGCCCAGGGGCTTGATGAGATGGAGCACACTGCCGGTGGCAGCACAGGTCCGAGCGATGTTGCCGGTGTTTGCGGGAATCTCCGGTTCTACCAATACAATGTTCAGCATTTGCCTCAGTCGCCTTTCTTTCTGTGGATTATTTTAGGGGAAAAAGTACAGAAATGCAAATATTTTTGAGGAATAATTTTACTTTTTATGTTATTTCCAATAATGAGAGCCTCCGTATGGTCATATTTTGTTACTATTACCGAATGGCGAAACGGTTTTGTAAAAAATCGGTGAACATTTGAGGGTCAAAAACGCATAAAAACAGACGGAACTGCCCAGACTATTCCAAAACAGGAGGTGGTTGGGTGGAATATCCGAAGGGAATTTCGGCAGAGCATGTGCAGCAGGTGTTCCGGGATGCAGCTGATCTGGTGGTGCGTCCGCTGGAACTGGATGGCAACCGGGCAACGGCATTTTTTATTGACGGTCTGACCTCCGGCTCGGAGATCGCCGATTTTGTCCTGCATCCCATTTCTCAGCATCTTCACGGAACGCCGGAAAAGATGTTTGCCCAGTGTCTCGATGGCACGGTCTATTCTGCCGTGGCGAAGCCGGTGGAGGATCTGGAGAGCCTTTGCAGATTGCTGGTCAACGGCTTTTGCGTGGTGGTCTTTGAGGGCTTGGAGCAAGCGGTGGCTTTTGAAGCCAAAACGGGAGAAAAGCGGTCTCCTGCGCCGCCGGATGTGGAAAACACGGTCAAAGGTCCAAAGGATGCCTTCACGGAGACCGTCCGCACCAACACCAGCCTTCTGCGCCGTCATCTGCGGTCACCCTGGCTGCGAATCTTTGAGACCCAGGTGGGCAGCCAGAGTCTGACCAATGTGGCGGTGGTATGGATAGAGGGCGTTACGCCACCCAATCTGGTGACAAGAATGAAGAAACGGCTGGCGGAGATCAAGGTAGACGGTTTTCTGACTCCCTCTGCCGTGGAGGAATATGTGACCGGTTCGAGGAATACGGCATTTCCGTTATTGCAGTATACGGAGCGGACGGATAAGTTCAGCAGCGGACTTCTGGACGGACGGGTGGGATTGCTGGTGGACGGTCTGCCTCTGGGCTATCTGGCGCCGGTGGATCTGGCAGGTTTTCTCACTTCTCCAGAGGATCAGGGCATGGACTTTGTCTCTGCATCCTGCGTCCGGGTCTTGCGATATGGAGCATTGCTCATCAGTTTGCTGCTGCCTGCCCTCTATGCGGCCATGGCATCGTTCCATCAGGAGATGATTCCCACAAAACTGCTGCTTTCTATTATAGAAAGTAAGGCACAGGTGCCATTTCCCACTCTGTTTGAGGTCTTGGGACTGCTGATTTCCTTTGAAATTTTGCAGGAAGCAGGCATCCACCTGCCCCAATCCATGGGACAGACCGTGTCTATCATCGGCGGTCTGGTGGTCGGCACGGCAGCAGTAGAGGCCAAGATTATCTCCCCGGCAGCCTTGATCGTGGTGGCGGTGGCAGGTATTTGCGGCTATGCCATTCCCGGCAGAGAAGTGGCCAATGCCATTCGGGTCTGGCGGTTCGTGCTGACAGTCTGCTCAGCAGTGGCGGGTCTCTTTGGATTGACGGTGGGGCTGATTGCCCTTTTGCTGCATTTGGGCGGGCTGCAGTCCTTTGAGCGCAGCTATCTCCACCCCTTTGACCGGGCTGCCACCGGCGGTGTGGTGCTGCGGAAACGGCTCATGCATCAGGATCGGGAGGGAACATGAAACAGATCGTATGGTTCGTTTTGTTGGCGGCTGCCCTGTCTTTGACGGGGCTTCTGCCTTTTGAAAGCAATGATGTGGCTTCTCTGGTGCCTGTGGAGGCGTTGACAGTGGATATGAATGACGGTCGTGTGACCCTCAAAGGCAAAGACTGCCAAGGTCATGGGTCGGATTGGCAGTCAGCTTTGGAAGATCTGCGGGAAAGCGGCACCGGCACAGTATTTTTGGGTACGGCGGAACAGGTGGTTTTGGCACAGAGAGCAGCATCTCTTCTGCCGGATATCATCCGAAGTGAGGCACTGCGTCCTGCTGCGGTCATCTGCGTCTGTCCCGGAGAACCGCCCAAACCGGAGGAGGCAGCGGAGTACCTCTCTGCCCACAATGTGGGCATGACCATCCAGAAGGTACAGGCGATTCTGCTCCGTGGAGAAGGAATAAAACTGCCCATGCTGGTACAAACGGAAGGAGGCCTGCGGCTTTATGGCACAGAGAATGGGTGAGCGGCAGCGGTGGGCATGGCTGGCAGGCGGCTTGTCTGTGGCGGTGGGTGCCTGTGCCTGCGGCCTTGGATGGGTGTGGGTGCTGGCAGGCGGTCTGTTGGTCAGTTTATACTATATATATGTAGATCGGGATTTGCCCACAGCGGGTCTGGCGGCAATGCTGCCAAAAGGCATGGCGGTTCTGACGCTCCTGTGGTTGGTGCTGGTCATGGCATGGTCAGCCAATTTGGCGGACAGCGCCTTCCCTATGATCGATGGGTTCCCGGTGCTGGGCTGGGTCATGCTGGCGCTGGCTGCATGGGGCAGCTGGAAAGGTGCTGCTGCCTGCGCCAGATGTGCCGGTGTACTGTGCCTGTTTCTCCTTATATTATATAGTATCGTGACAGTGTTCGCTTTGCCGGATGTGCAATTGGGGAATTTAAAGCCTTACGGTCCCTGGCAAAACAGCCTCTGGACGGCAGGTTTGTTCCTGCTGCCGGGCGTGGTCTGGTATCTGCCTTGTACTAAAAGCCGAAAAAAACCCGCCTGGGTCATTGGCATCGCATTGCCGCTGGCAGCAGGACTTCTTGCAGCTGTCACTGCCGGCGTGTTATCACCTTTGCTGGCGGCATCACTGCCATCACCCTTGTATACTCTGGCCCAGTCTGTCAGCCTGTTCGGCGTGGTGGAGCGAATCGAGCCGCTGCTGTCTGCGGCTTTGACCATGGGCGTGTTCTGCCTGTTGTCAGCTATGGTCTGCGCCTGTCAAAGTTTGTTCCCCTGGAAATGGACAGGGATTGTCACCTGCGTTGCTGCCGGCGTCCTGATGGGGATCGCCGGAAAGGTGGACATCACGGTGGTTTCCGTGGGCAATCTGGTGTTTTTTGGGGCACTTCCGGCAGTGCTGATTCTCCTGCAGAAAAAAACCTCGAAAAAAAGAAAAAAACCTGTTGACAATGGCACATGAAGTTGGTATTATATGCAAGCTGCGTGTGAGCGCAGCTGCCATGAGCGAAAAAATTGAAAAAGAAACGAAAAAAGTTCTTGACAATGGAAATCGGTTGTGGTATTGTAAATGAGTTCCGCTGAGTTGGGAAACTGGCGATGAAGCGGGGCAATTTTCCGGTGAAAAAGCACCGGAGTGTACCTTGTAAATTAAACAATGCAAACATGAACAAGCACCTTGGACAATTTATTATAAGTTGTTCTTGTCAAACAGAAATGTTGAATGCGAGAATAGCCAACGAAAATTCTTGAGTATATTGCTAAGAGCAAATGCTTGATAAAGATTTTAGAAGCCCGTAAGGGTTTTTAAGATACCATTTATTGAGAGTTTGATCCTGGCTCAGGACGAACGCTGGCGGCGTGCCTAACACATGCAAGTCGAACGGGACTTATTGGATCAAGGCTTCGGCCAAGTGAATTTAAGTTTAGTGGCGAACGGGTGAGTAACGCGTGAGCAACCTGCCTTTCAGAGGGGGACAACAGTTGGAAACGACTGCTAATACCGCATAACACATTCGGGGGGCATCCCCTGAATGTCAAAGATTTATCGCTGAAAGATGGGCTCGCGTCTGATTAGCTAGTTGGTGGGGTAACGGCCTACCAAGGCGACGATCAGTAGCCGGACTGAGAGGTTGAACGGCCACATTGGGACTGAGATACGGCCCAGACTCCTACGGGAGGCAGCAGTGGGGAATA
>JAZNNW010000052.1:0-7081 GCA_045580485.1 Candidatus Avilachnospira sp.
GATCTCTCGCGCACTCTTAATAGGTAAAATATTTAGTTATTGATCCTCCATCAAAAAGTCTACGATGTTCACATGAAAGAAAACCGCAAGTTCTTGAAGGATACTTATCTTGTTGATGCCATTATTTACATAACGGCTGACTGTTCGGATGTCCGTTCCGAAGTCATATGCAAATTCTTCTTGAGAAGTGTAATTCTCTTGGATCAGCTTTCGGAGCACTTCTCCAGCTCGTTTGGTAGCATCGAAATCACTCATTGCTACCACCTCCGACCTCATCCTCGAATATGAGTTCTACCTTATGAACATCTTTATACCAAGTCGCATATTGCGTGCCAATCATAAGCGGTATGCGACTCATTATTCGCTGAACATCTCCCTCGACCTTATTACGATACGGTGGAAGGACAATGCCTCCCTTTTTTTCTGATCCGCAAAGTTGCAATAGTATATCGGCGTATTTTTCGTTATCTCCGATTTCCTCGGGAGTTTTAGGAACGAAAACAACTGTGCGTTCTAAGGCAGGTTTTGTGGGCTTTCCAAAAATGTCATCAAAGTCATCCCCATACATTTCTTCGCCATCATCGTCAAGTCGCACAGGCTTAGCATCCGACCAAACAAAATCACACTTAAATTGCTTTGTTTGCATAGCAAATTCACGCATATATCGCTTGTCGTTGGGATGAAAGTTAATATATCTCTGTACAAGTTCCTGATTTTCTACAAACTCAGCACAACGCCACGGTACGACCGAGCGTGTTGGAGCAAAGGTTATGTAGTCATAGAAGTTTGGTAGATTCTCTCTCTTGTATATTTCGCGGCATCTAACAATGTTATCGTAATAAAGATTGCCCTTTGTTGGATACACAAAGTCCTTTATTCCAATGACTGAAACTATTATATTATACTCGTTAATTTCGTCATCACATAGATCTTCGTCAATGGCCTTGAAGAACAATTCCCCGGCTCGCTCGATCATCTGTAGATAGGACTCAATAAATTCTTTTATTTTGGGGTAATGACAGAAGTTGCTGATCCCGACTTTCAAGTCCTGAATCTCCGCATCCTCATGAAAGGTGCCTGGTAGCGAAGTATCAAGTTCCTTTAATTTTTCCTCGAGTCTTTTCTTTATCTGTCGCAAATCATATTTGATAGGCTTGGGCAATTTTACACCAAAGATGGCTTCTTTCAGCTTTATCTCATCATAACGGCGAGAATAAATAGTTCTTTCATATGCCGCATTAAATTGACGGTAACATGAAAAATACTCGAACTTGTCCATCCACTTGATAAAAGCATCATAATTACAGGACATTAAATCCTTTACATTGATCCCTAAGATGCGACCGGCAAGCTTTACCGCCTCTTTATCGAGTTTACCATCCACACATAGTGGGATTCTGTGTTTTTTTCCATCTTTGCCTATAAAGCTGAAATAATCATCATAATCAAGACAAAGTTCATTAAAGCAGTCCATGATGAATTGCGCGATAGTTTGAGGTTTTTTCATATTGCAGTTCTCCTTTGCTTTTTTCTGACTATATGATACACCATGGCCACTTGCCTTTGTAGGACACTTTTTGTCGTAACTTACCCTTGTTGTGTTAACAGGGTGACATTTTCCTCAAAGTTTTTATTTTTATCCAGTTCGTCAACAATAATCTGATAACAGCAGTTTGCCCCTTGGTTTCTGTTTGCTTCTGTATAAAACTCTATCGACAAATTATTGTATGAATACTTATAAATCGGTGGTGTTTCGAATTCTATAGCGATTAGTTCATTATAAATTCGCTTTGCAATCGTGTCTGCTGCTTCGAAGAAATCCGAATCTTCAATCTTCTCTCCGAGGACAAAGACAATGTCGAAGTACGGGTATTCGCTAATTCCAATACTGTATTTTTGAAAGCAGGTATCTTTGATCGCATCTTCAGCCTTTTGGGTTAAGTATGCGTAGTACTCGTCAGATGAGATTAACAGTTTATTCTCAACTATTACTTCGGAGGGGCCGTCTACACCACCGATGTTAGAGACACTCTCATCAGTCTTGATCCATCCTAATTCCTTTAGGGAACTAATTGTTCCGCTTGGGATATCTGATATCGATCCATCCTCGATTTTAATGCAGAAATACGCGCCTACCTGTCCTGGATATGACTCGGCAATTGCATCAGCGTGAATTAGCCATATTCTATCACCAGTTTCAAGGTTTTCGGGAAGACCAAACCAAGCCCTGTCTATTAATTCTACCGGACTACCGCCGTCATCGATCCACAGAACTTTTCCGTTGTCTGCGACTAAACATCTTCCGGTGGATACTTCCTTGCCGGTCATTAGGACTACCACGGATAATAATAGCAGCAGAGCAACTGATGCAATGACTATTGCGATTATACTTTTTTTCGATCTCTTTTTATTCTTCATCTGTTTCAATACCTGCTATACGAAGCGTAGCCGCAACACTTGCATTAAGGAGATACTCATCCCCATCCTTGGCTTGCTTGTACAAGGTTGCATTCTCAGCATCCTCTGCCAGCCATTTTTCGTCATAAGGAAATTCATCGAGAACGGCATTCTGTTCCTCATCATTTTCCCTTGTAGCGGCATACATCCCGTTATTTAGACCGGTTACATAGACATCATCAAGAAATGCGGCTAAATGTTCTCTATCCATTTTCATGATTGCTTCATAATTATCCATTTTCTTCTCCTTACTCATCAAAAAGTTTGACGAAAACACGACCTTCGGCTGCCTTCCTCTCCAACTCATCATCGTGCCGTTTTATGTAATCAAAGGTATCGATGAAGGAAAGGAATATTCGCGGCTGTTCATGGTACTTCTTGACACCGGGTGTTTTCACAAGATTGATATGATCTAACTTTACTGGGGACTCACTCACATTGATACGCCACTTTCCAACGGGCGTTTCCAAATAAAGATATGCGCCTTCTCTGTGGTTGGCATATCCGCATTCGTTGCACATCGCTTCCAGGTCTTCGATCTTTTCGTTTTCTCTTACACGATTTGTGATCGGTATTGAGACCTTTGCATCATGTTTTGCTGTGGGTCTACACTTGCGACACGGGGTGTAACCGGCACGGATTGCTTCTTTGTATGTGCCAAATCCACGCAGATTGCTCACCTCTTGGAGCTTTGGGCAAGAATGTAGGTGGAAGGTCTGATATCCTTGTCCAACCCAAAAAGCAAAGCGAGGCTGGGTCAGAGTATAGATATCATCTCTTTCCTGTTTTGTAAGTGTTTCATCCTTGAGCCTTCTATAGCGTTCCTCAGACGCAACCTTCTGACGCAAAATCGCCCGTGCATCATCCTTAGCAACCATGCGCTTGGGACGCTTTTGAAGACGAGCGACCTTCAGTTGCGGTGGGATCGGTTTATATGTATCCTCGGGAGAGGGATTACAAAGTTTACACGGCATTCTTCCGGAGTTTACAACTGTTTCGTATTTCCTCGTACCCAAAATGCTCTTGGCAGAGAGTATAACGCCACAAGTGTATTTATGGAACACATTGGAGTCTGCTGCATAAACATATGTATATTGGGTTCGTTCCAGGATGTCCATATTTCTTTCTCTGAATGCTCTTTGATATTCTTCCTTACAACAGGAGCAAGGTTTGTATCCTTTTCGCAGGGGACTTTTCCATGTTTCATAACCCTTGGTTATCGCTCCACTCGCAATAAGCACAGGGCAGTCCTTATTGTGGATCATATTTGTTTTTGGATCATACTGGTACGGAAGATCTTTTGACTGCTGTGAAGGATACCACTCTTTCTTAGCACGATCTACAGGCTTCAGCAGATCGCTCTGTGGATACCTGATTTTTTGCATCAGCTTTTGCATGACAATGGCATCATTCATGGAGCAATGTTTCAAATTTGGATTCGTATCAATATCCCTTGCTTCCGCTATTCTATATGCGTTTCCACGAGAGTTCTTTTCTCCTTGTAGAAAAGCATACACATATTCGTTGATGGTTACTGCCTTGTTTTTTAGTTTGGTCTTAAAAATAAGGCTAACAAGTTTCTTGAAAACCGCGTCTGATTCCTCATACCACCAAAGGATGGTATCATCTTCGGAAAGCCATTCCAAAAAAGACTGGAGGACATTGTGGGCATTTCTTGCATGTAAAAAATCGGTAGCTGTGCCGCCGGTATAGGACACATGCTTCCAATCGTGAAACTCGCTGTCCCGAGGGCGAATAAATGAGTCGAACCTGTCGATCTCGTTCCATGATTCATCTACTCGGATCGCCGCAAGCTGCGTTGGTGAAAAATGACCGGCTGCGTTGGTCATCCACTCTATATCTGTTATAACAAACACCTTCGGTCACCTCCACTCCTTGGAATATGGTCGTTACTCTTTTTCCGTCAGTTTCTTTAATTCAGCGACAACATCCTTGATATCGCCGCTTATAGTCTTGCTTCCGTTGCCATTGCGCTTAATATCAATCGTGATTGTTTTTCCCGTTTTAGTTTCCTTTTCCGTCTTTGTAACGGTGAAATTGTCTGCCATATTCATTCTCCTATATTCCTCGGGAGGTTGCTTTTATGCAGCCCTCTGTGTAACATCTGACCTCGTATGAATTGCCAACGGCTCTATAGTGCAGTTCTTTTCCACAACGAGGACACCGCACATACACCTCGGGATTCTCTGCCTTTGTGTCAATTGCCTGGAGTTCTTCCTCTGTATATGTGGCTCGCTCGGGTCTAACCACTTCTTCGATGATTATGTTCTTCGCTTCGATCCTGATAGCCTGTTCATCAACAAGGAGTAAGATGTTATCACCGTTCTTCTCAATAGATATCTCATAGATCCAACGGTTGTCCATATTGAAGTACATCCTTTGTGATACCGTCTGTGAGCATTTGATGGAGAAGTATGTACTTTCATGGAGCAGTCCTATTTCGAAGATTCCATCTTCTTGCTTTAGCTCCATAACCTCACCGTCATGGAACTGATCCTCGAGGAGAAGCACCATTGAGATTTCTTCAAAAGTTTCAAAAACTTTTATGAAGGCAGGTTTTGGTGATCCCTCTATTGGTTTCAGATACATAACTCTTACCTGTACTTTCTCATAATCTTGTTAATACGCTTTTGGTTATTCGCAAATACTTCGGCTGTTCTCTGACGGCTGCGTTCCTCATAGGTGCCGGAGAGAGGAGGGACATTCTCGGGATCGACACCATTTTGACGGAGTATTTTTTCAATTTTCTTTTGATTCTGTTCCAAGACCTTCCGTGTGGTATCCTTATCCATAGCTCTCACCTTAATCGTCGTTATACTTGCAGAAGCTGCAGAACTCATATCGTTCCTTCATCTTTTCCTCGGTGATTATACCAGGGACATCCTTGACAAGAGGATCGTAGAGAATGTCATAGCAGGTATCCGCGCTTATTTCGCATTCGCACATTGGGCAATATATCATCATTTCGCCCTTATCGTTTTTTGGTGGGCGTGTAAACTTCTCGACAATGGACTTCACCTTCTCGATAGGCATGGGAACTTTATCGGCTGCATAGTATTCCTTTTTTGCCACTTCAACTATGCGTTCTTTTCCTTCGCTGCCCACAGGAACTATAACCTGATCGCCTACTTGAATGGTATCATCTTCTGTTAGGTAGTAGTATGTCTTCCCATATTCGCCGAACCGGACACTTAGGAAGATATAATCATTTTTCTTTCTGTAGGTTCGTCCGTACTGCTTTTCGTCAAACATTTCTCCGAATCCATAGAAAGACATAAAGTCATACAGGTCTTCTATGAACTCCGGCCAATCAATCGGAAGTCCTTGCTTATCATAACAACCGGAGACAACCCTCGGTGAGCCACGCAAGAAATCTACCGTTGCAGTATATACAGCTTCCTCATCATCGGGAATGATGACATCCGATTCTCTTTCTTCAAACTCAACAAACAGGTTTTGATATTCAAGCTCATCTAAGAAATTCGACACACCTTGTGCCACATGGTATTTTCTCGTAACCTCGCACTCCGTTCCAATTTTGTATGTGTACTCAATTGTATCCGTTTTGCGATCAATAACGATATGATTAGTAGGATTCCAAGTGACTATTTGGCCATCCGCTGCTACGATTCTTTTCTTATGTTCGTGTTCGATAGTAATCCGTTCAATACGCTCAAATTCGTTGTTGTCGAACACAAAGAGTGTTTGATCATCAAGTGTATCACGAAGCAGTTGGGACAGGTTATAGCCATCAACCTCAAAATCACAAATCAAAGGGCCGATGAATACAGCCTGTTTTCCTTCGTCATCAGTTATCTGCATTTCAAAGCTTCCCACATCGGTGGCAAAGGATATTTCGTATTCATCTCGGAAATACTTTGTGTATTTGTCGAGAAGGAACTTTGCTTTATCGGCAGCAATCCTGAACTGCCTTTGTTCTGTCTTTTTTAAATCTACAAAGTTTAAATCCTCGCTGAATGCGTATCGTGTAATCCAAACTCTACCATCATCGGTTATTGTTATATGCTGTTCAACTTCAAAGCCTTCCCTTGGAAGCATCCCATATGCGATGTTATTTGAATGAATTCGCACTCTTTTTATATTGCCGTGGAAGATATACGGAGGAGAGTTGTCCTCGGATGTAATTGTAACGAGCCTTCCAAATGCGGTTATAAACCAGGGTCTGTACTGCTCGTCCAAAGGATGAGAACAGTATGACCAATGGGTGATATATCTCCACTGTGAAAAGATTGCCGTTCCAAGGAATTGGGGATCATCTATTTCCTCAATAATCTTGCCAAGCTCGGAGTAGTCATTAAACGCCTTGGGGTACTTCTCGCAAAAGGAATTTCCACTATCCATCTCAAAACCAAGGGCGAAACACTTTTCCGCAAATCCTTCCTCAACTTGAAAGTTAGTGGCTTTGGGATTGCGAAAAATATCAAAGTAATGATTGGCGAATGCATGGATTTGCTCTTTCATGTGTTTCTCCCTTCCTGGTCAATTAATCTGCAAAATTGACCATAATATCGTTATATAGCTTGCTTCCTTTTTTGAGTGTGCCTTCCCAGATTCTTCCGTTGTTGTACATGATTCTAACAAG
>JAZNNW010000053.1:0-2599 GCA_045580485.1 Candidatus Avilachnospira sp.
GCTAACAGGGGTGATCCAAAACCCATCTGGGAAGTTGATAATCAGATTGTCACCATCAACTTGAATGTCATCAGTTCGGCAGTCATGCAGACTGATGGAATTGTAGGCATCTGTTTCGGTATAGTTCCACATATTTATCTCCTTTATCGCACCACCGCAATCTCAATAAAACCATCCGGTTTGTTATCGAAGATGCGGAAAATCCTCTAGTTTTTTCATTATAACACAAAAATTAAAAACAGGAAATCCCTTTGCTAAAATAAAAAACAACGGTGAAATTTCCCATCACAAGCTGCGGATGCTTCGGCATCCGCTTTTTGTTGCTTTTCTTTACAGAATATGATATAAGATAGGTAAGTAAATTGTGACTTAAAGCTTTGAGGGGATTACTGCAAACCTGACAGACTTGCAGTAACCTCTGGCACACGCTCTTTTGGTCGCCGCCCCCGTCAATGATAGGGGCATTGTCGGTTTTTTCGGCACCTGCGACCATCTGGCTGCAGGTGTTCTTTTTGTCGCTTTTTGCAATCTGTCGAAAAGGAGGTTCATTTTTTCTTCTGTCGCCTTATGCTACCGGCACTAAGGTTCAACAAACTATATAAAAGGAGAAAAAATAATGTCCAAATATTCCATTAAAGAACTGTGGGACGAAACCTACGGAAAAACCGAACGAGTACTCGATTATGCAGGCAGGCTGATGCTGAAATCTGCCTGCGGAAATCCCCATAGCGCATATCAACCCACCATTGACCATATCCGCCCGATTTGTAAAGGTGGTAAGAATGTGAAATCTAACATCGTCATTTGCCACTGGGAAACCAATGAGGAGAAAGGTGATTTCTTTCCCCATTGGCAAGCAAATGACCGTCGTTTTCATGCCAAGAAAACCAATGGTGAAAGCAGTGGATATCGTGTTGTTGAGGAGGGGAGAGGAAATGCTTAAAAAAACCAAAATATCTCTTTTAAAGATCAATTACAAGCTATTTTTTGCCCTGCTCGTCCTCGGATTGGCACCGACAGTCTACACCACAGTCCGGGTATTTTTCCTTGGGCAGTTGCCGGGCGAATATTCCTTCTCGATCGCAGGTCAGCTCTCCTGGGTGAACCTGCTGTATGAGATTCTGAACGAAGCCATCATCCTGCCTCTGTTCTATTTCGTCGGCAAGGTAAAAGACGATAAGCTAGAATTTTCAAACCGTGTCCGCACAGGTATGCTTATTTCACTGGGCGTGTATGCCATGCTGTCCGCAATCGTGCTGATTTTTGCAGAGCCCATGCTCCGGCTGATGGCAACCGATGCAAGCATCCTGGAGCCTTCAGCATCCTACATACGCATCGAGAGCATCGCCAACATTTTTGCGATCCTCACGCAGTTTGCTCTGGTTGCCTTGGTGACGATCAATAAGAGCAAATATCTTTACGCCCTCACCGGCGCACGCTTGTTGCTGAGCCTTGTGAGTGACACCTTTCTCGTATCGAGCCTGCCCGTATCATTAAACCTCGGTGTGAACGGCATCGGTTATTCCAATATTCTCGTCAATGCACTGCTCCTTGCCGTGTCCCTTGTGCTTCTTGCAAAAGAGGAAATCAGGGTCTTTTCTAAGGCAAAGCTCCATTTTGCGTGGGCAAAGGAGTTTGTAAAAGTTGGCGGTATCTCAGGTGTGGAATCGCTGGTGCGCAATGTTGCCTATATGGTGATGATCGCCCGGATGGTCAATGTGGTGGGCGAACAGGGCACCTATTGGGTGGCGAACAACTTTATTTGGGGATGGCTCCTTTTGCCGGTGCTGCAGCTGGGCGAGCTCATCAAGCAAGAGGTGGCGACCGACAAGGAAAATATCCGTCGGAATTCCCTGGGCTATTTTGGAATCACGGCGGTCATCTGCGTATTGTGGTTTGTCAGCATCCCCCTGTGGAAGCCATTTATGACCCAAGTGTTAGGCTTTGCGGAGGTGGACAAGCTTTTTGGTCTGGTGCTGTTGTTGGTTGGTTTTTATGTCCTGTACGCCGTGCAGAATGTGTTTGACTCCACCTTTTACGGCCTGGGCAAAACAAATTATATGCTGTTTGAATCGGTGGTGACCAATACGGTCTATTACGGCGTCGCCTTTGTCCTCTACGCCACGGGCCTGTGGACACCGACGCTGACCGGCATCGCGCTGCTGTTCGGCATTGGCAATGCTTTTGATAGCATTGTATCCGCTGCAGCGTATGCGCATCTGCTGAAGAAGCAGAAAATCAACATCATGAAGGTGGAATAATCGTGGGCCGTGGCGGCGTGGATAAGTATTACGATTGAAATGTCAAATTGGAATTTGTGGGGATGATTGAGATGATCATTTTAATTACCGGAGCATCGCATACAGGCAAAACGGCTCTTGCTCAAAAACTGCTTGAAAAATATAAATACCCATATCTTTCAATAGACCATCTGAAAATGGGTCTGATTCGTAGCGGTAATACAGAACTTACTCCCATGAGTGATGATAAGGATTTGACCGCATACTTATGGCCCATCGTCCGTGAAATGGTTAAAACTGCTATCGAAAACAAGCAGAACTTAATTGTCGAAGGCTGCTATATTCCATTCGATTGGCAG
>JAZNNW010000054.1:0-21914 GCA_045580485.1 Candidatus Avilachnospira sp.
AACGGCGGCGAAGCAATCGAAAACGAAATCCTTCGTGGCACGATTGTCGGCAAGAAGGTTGACGAAGACGGCTTCACCATCTGTGGTGCATTGTTCGGTCTCTTCCGTGCGGATGCTACCGAGTTTACCGAAGAAACGGCAATCCTCACTTGCGAATCCAATGTAATTGGTATCTTCCAGTTCGAGAATGTACCTTACGGCAACTGGATTGTTCGTGAAATCAAGGCAGCTCCTGCCTTCGTTCTTAACGAAACCAACTACGAAGTAACCATCGATGAAGACGGCGAAACCGTAGAAATCGAAGTTGAGAACAAGTTCATTACCGGCTCGGCACAGACCATCAAAGTCGGTAAGGACTACCCCGAAAACACCCTTGCAGGTGCAGGGTTCGAAATCTATGTGGATGTCGATAATAACAAAGAATTCGACAGCGAAACCGACCTGCTTGTTGGTGAGATGACTGAAGGCGAAAACGGCATTCACACCTATGGGAAGCTCCGCTACAATGGATACTTCCTCCATGAAAAGTCTGCTCCCGAAGGTTTCCTCAAAGACGATGGCTATTACTATTTCGAAATCCGTGTAAACGGTGAAATGGTAACCGTTGAAAATGAGGCAGGTATTGGCTTCAATAATCAGGCTATCAAGGGCAACGTGGAACTCACCAAGGTAGATGCCGAAAAGACCGACATCAAGCTCGGCGGTGCAGTCTTCAAGATCTACGCAGACACCAATGCTAACGGCGAATACGATGCCGAAGATAAGTTTGTAACAGAGCTTATCGATAACGAAGGCATCTACCGTGCAGAAGGTGTCCGCTACGGCAATTACTTCTGCATTGAGGAATCCGCTCCCGAAGGTTTTGTGGCTGACACCAAGGCTTATTATTTCGAGATTCGTACTGATGGCGAAACGATTGTAATCGCAAACACCGAAGACGGTCTCTTCACCAATAAGCCTATCACCGGTGAACTTGAAATCACCAAAACCGATATCGCAGACGGCAAACCCCTTGCGAATGTCGGATTCCGCATCAAAGATGCAGACGGCAACACCGTAATCGAAGGTTATACTGACGAGAACGGTATCGCCAAATTTACTCTCCGCTATGGCAAGTACACCTATACCGAGTTCAAGTGCTTGGATGGTTACTATGCTAATACTGAGGAATACCCCTTCGAGATTAAGGAAGACGGTCAGATTGTTAAAGCTGCCGTTAAAAACGAAAAAATCCCCGTCCCCGATATTCCGCAGACTGGTGATAATTCAAACCTCGGTTTTTGGATTGGCCTTTGTGCCATCGCGCTTGGCGGTTTGATTTCCACCATAATTATTGCAATTAAGCGTAAAAAGGACGATGAGGATGAATGATGAAAAAGGTGTATATCTGCTCCCCTTTAGGTGGTGACATCAAGGGTAACCTTGAAAAAGTCAAGCGATATACCCGATATGCGTTAATGTGTGGCACGGCTCCGGTCGTGCCACATTTTTACGCCCTCTGCCTTGACGATAATATCGAAAAAGAACGAGAAATTGGGATTGTTGCAGGGCTTGGAATGTTATGGTTTTGTGATGAACTTTGGGTGTTCGGGGATGAAGTTACCGAAGGAATGTGTACAGAGATAAACTTCTGTCGAAACCTTAATATTCGCATTAAAAAGATTAACGAAAAAGACATTATCAAAGTAATTGGAGGATGATAAACAATGAAGAATAAAACTGTAAGAATTATAATCTGTGTCGTAGCCGTAATGATGATAATGATGTCGTTCTCCATGACTGCGTTTGCAGCCGGTGATGTAGCTGGTGCAATCGAGCAGACTTGGAACACCGCAAAAGGACAGGTTCAGTCCGTTGTAAACAATGTAGTGTTCCCCGTGGTAGATATGATTCTTGCTATCCTTTTCTTTGTAAAACTCGGCACAGCCTATTTTGATTATCGCAAGCATGGTCAGTTTGAGTTTGCTGCTCCTGCCATTTTGTTTGCTTGTTTGATTTTCACTCTAACCGCACCCCTTTATATTTGGACTATTCTCTAATTGGGGGGTACACATATGAACCTTTATGAAAAAGAAATGAGAATGATGTTTGGAGATAACGACATCATTAAAGACCCGTTAATTGTTGGTAGAACGCTGACAGGGATACTTGACGAAGACCTAAGAATTAAAATTAAATTCATTGCATCAGAGGTACAAGGCAAATTTGATACCGTCCGCGCAGTCATTATCAACAGAACCTCCGGCGAGGTAGACTCTCAAAACTTCTTATTTGCAGACATTATTGGTATGCAAAAGAGAGGTAATGGATTAGAGCCTATAGCTCCGCATATGTGGGATAATGCAAACCCTAAAGGTGCGTGGTACATTCAGCCGACAGTACAACAGAAAGCTGATATAGGAGATACCGTGCTTACCTATGCCGAAATGTTCCAAGACCCTGCTTATGCACTTAATATGCAGTTTAAATAAGATAACCGATAACAGAGGCGGCGAATTGTCGCCTCTGTTTCTATAATCAGGAGGTGGTAAGATGTTTGACTGGATCGGCGATCTTATAGACTCTATTGTCGGTGCTATTCAAGACGGTTTTCAATGGATTGGCGAAACCATCACAAGTACGATATGGACAACAATGCTTCGTTGGTTTTATGAAACCATTTACGATGCAGTTGCCGACTTTTTTGAACTTATCGGTAATATGGGTGCTGACATATTCGATTTGGATTGGGTTCAGGCAACCGTAAAACTATTTACCTATTTTGGATGGGCATTATTTGTAGCCGGACTTGTTGTTGCAGTATTTGATGTTGCTGTCGAATATCAAAACGGCAGAGCAAATATTAAAACAACAGCAATAAATGTGTTAAAAGGCTTTTTTGCCTGTTCCTTAATCGGAGTAGTCCCGATAGAGCTATATAAGTTTTGTATCACATTGCAAAACACTTTTGCTCATGATTTGGCAGCCCTTGGAGGTGCAAGTCAATCCTTCGAACTTGGTATTACAGCAAAAGGCGTATTGGTCGGCAGTTTCTTTGCCGGCAATCTCTCCTCACAGTTAGGATTATTTACGCTATTATGCCTAATTGCGTTTGCCTATTGCGTAGTAAAAATATTCTTCCAAAACATTAAGCGCGGTGGCATATTGCTTGTTCAGATGGCAGTAGGTTCGCTATATATGTTTTCTGTCCCCCGAGGATATACGGATGGGTTTGTACAATGGATGAAGCAAGTTGCAGCTATATGCTTAACGGCTTTTATGCAAACAACCTTGTTATATCTTGGCTTAATGACATTCCCACAGAATATGCTCCTCGGTCTTGGCATTATGCTATCTGCAAATGAAGTACCTCGAATTGCACAGCAGTTCGGCCTCGATAGCTCAGTCAGAGTGAATATGATGAGCGTTGTTCATGCGACCACAACAGCCGTCAACCTTACTCGCTCTATTGCAAGAGCAAAGTAATGGAGGTAGACATAAATGAAGAATACAAATGGCAAAGACAGATTTTTGCATGAATACGGTAATGACGGGTTTAAAATCATAGCAGCTTATGAAGAAGCCTGTGATATAGAACACAATGATAAGTTCACAAGTTGGTTTGGCGATTTAGGAATATTTGAAGCCTCCTTGAATCCAAATACAACTTATGAAGTATTGTGTGACCGCTACAAAAATGGTCTCAAATTTCTTGGTATTGTTAATGGCCAAGTCGACAGTATTTGTAGCGAGTTCTTATCCTCAAGACTGGCAGAACACATACGAGAGGAAAAAGCAAAATTGGATATTGATAAAGACTATACTCCAGTTTCCATACTGACGAAGCGTGATGTTTTTGAACTGACTGAAGAATCAATGTGGGTAGATAGAGATATTCAGCTTGACGATGATAATAAACAACAAATCGTAGCATATTTAGAAACCCTATTTGATGTTAATAAAAAGTTCGGTTTGAAACTCGATTCGGATGCTGGCGAATGGGTTAATATGTATGGCATTTATAATCCTTTTAGCGATTTTCTTGCTGTCGAATGTGTAATCAGCACAGATGATAAAAATGAGAGTTTCTTTTATACTCCAACCAAAGCAGAAAGCGAACTTATCAAGAATATGATAACTCAAAAAATACAAGAAGTTCACGGACAAACGCCAATAGAGTTTTGTAATGATATATGCACCGCTGAACAAACCATGGGAGGTATGTAAATGACTCAATATTTATACCCACAGAACCTAAAAGCCACAGCGAACCTGTGGCTTTGGGGTCTGAGAGATTTTTGCATCATCGGTATAGCCGCACTTCTGTCGGTTGTAATGTTGGTGTATTTAAGAATTTTTATTCCGGCGGTGATAACCCTTGTATATGGTTTTTTAACCATACGAATGGACGATACTACCGTCATGGATTATATGAAATATGCTGTTAAGTATTTAATTACGACACAGCAATACTTTGAATGGAGGTGACCATAATGGCACAGAACAAACAGAAAAAGAAAAAAGGCAGTTCCGTACAAGACCTTATAGGAATTAAGACATTCAGTAAGTATGGCCTTAAAACCAACAAAGGCGAATTGCTTTTCTATCTTGTAGCCCCAACTAATATCTCGGTATTATCTCACACAAATATCGAAATCAAAGTAAGGCATTTGATGATGGTACTTTCTTCCTTGCCCGATATTGAAATAGCTTGCACGGACTCCTCAGAGTGCTTCGATGATAACAAAGCATATCTGCATACCCGTCTTGACGAAGAAATGAATCCAAAGGTAAAAAGGATACTCAAAAAAGATATTGAGTTCCTTGATCAGATACAGGTAGAAATGGCAACTGCTCGACAGTTTTTGTTTATAGCAAGATGCAAAGCCAAGAAACCCGAGCAGGTGTTTCAAATGGCAAACCGTGTAGAAAAGGTTATCTCCGAGCAGGGCTTCGAAGTTCGCCGAATGAAAAAGGAAGACATCAAACGCTTCCTTGCTTTATATTTTGATGCAAGTTTTAATGGCGAACAGATGCCCGATATAGACGGCGAACAGTTCTTCGAGGTCGATGAAGACGATGAGGAAACTTAATATTTTTCTTATTCCTCTGCTGTCGGCGCTTGTGGTTATATCTGCTTTTATGATATATAGGCAAATTACTACACAGCAGAAAGAAATAAATAAATTCGATGAACTGGTTGAAATCGTTGAAGAAACAAGCGGAATAACGGAAGAAACTACCGAAGAACCAAAGAATATCGAATCTTTGGAACAAACATCTAAAAGCAGAAACTTAAAACCGTTGTTCGAAAGAAATAGCGACTGTATAGGTTGGATATGCATCCCCGGTACAAATATCAATTATCCTGTTATGCATACACCCAATAACCCACAAAAATACCTGCGTAAAGATTTTGACGGAAACTACAGTCAATCGGGTGTCCCGTTTCTTGATGCAAGGTGCGACTATGAAAGCGGCACCGCTATTATTTACGGACACAATATGAAAAACGGAACACAGTTCTCTGACCTAAAGAAATATTTAAACGCCGACTTCCGAAGTTCCCACTCTGTTATAGAGTTTGAAACAAAAAACGGCGTTAGATTGTTTACCGTGATATCGGTAATAACAACTGATATTTACGATGAAATTTATAACCAAATCAATACCGATGACACGCTTATGCTTTCCACTTGTTATGGAAACGCAAAAAGCGGTCGACTAATAATTATAGCAAAGGAGGCCAAAGCCAATGGCTAAAAAACAAAAAGTGTTAACTCCCGAGCAGGTCGAAGAAATTCGTACAAAAGACTTCTTTGACTGCATTTTACCAAGCACTATAAAATTCTTTTCTGACCATTATATAGTCGGTGACAGTTACCGTTGTGTGTGGGCAATTCGAGAGTATCCGCCCTCCACAGAGGAACAAGCAATTCTTTCGCAGCTTGCAGACAGAAATGGTGTAACCCTCCGTATCTATCACAGACTTGTTGAGTCAATGGAACAGAGAAAAATCATTCAGAACGCTACCCGAAGAAATACGCTCAAAAGCGGTGGAAATGATATGAATGACACAATTGAAGCCGAAGGTAACTTACAGGATGTTATTGAACTGTTGGCTAACCTTCGTAAAAACCGAGAACCTCTTTTGCATTGTTCAGTATTTATTGAATTGAAAGCAAAAAATCAGGAAGCATTAAAGGAACTACAAAGTGAAATATCTATGGAATTGACTCGCTCGAAAATTTCCGTGGATAGATTAACCCTCCGCCAAAAAGAAGGCTTTCTTTCTGTTCTGCCTGTGGGCGCGAATCAATTCGGTGCACAATTTGAACGAGTTTTGCCAGCTTCAAGTGTTGCAAACCTTTATCCTTTTAATTTCTCGGGTAAAACAGACCCCGAAGGAATTTATATCGGGCGCGATAAATTCGGCACAAATATCCTTGTAGACTTTGACCGAAGGGCTGAAGATAAAACTACAAGCAATATCCTTATTCTCGGCAACTCCGGTCAGGGCAAGTCTTATCTGATGAAGCTTATTCTCACAAACATTCGTGAATCAGGAAAAAGCATTATTTGTCTTGACCCCGAAAGTGAGTATGTGGATTTGTGTGCCAATCTCGGTGGCTGTTATATTGATTTTCTTTCGGGCGAATATACAATCAACCCACTCGAGCCAAAGGCGTGGTCTGATGGTGTGGATGATATCGACCCTTCCACTCCAGAAGCCTTCAAGAAGCAGACTCGACTCTCACAGCACATCGCATTCTTAAAAGATTTCTTCCGAAGCTATAAGGAATTTACCGATAGTCAGATTGATACAATTGAAATTTTGCTTTCAAAATTGTATGCGAGATTTGGAATTACCGACTCTACCGACTACAGCAAAATGAAGTCAACTGACTATCCTATTATGGAAGACTTTTATAAGTTGTGCGAAGAAGAATTTATGACCTATGATAAGCAGAGAAAATATCTTTATACAGAGCAAACACTCCAAGAGGTATGCCTCGGCATCAACTCAATGTGCGTGGGTGCGGAAAGCCGATATTTTAACGGTTACACCAACATCACCGATGACGCATTTTTGGTGTTTGGCGTAAAAGGTCTTATGGATACAAACAAGCGACTCAAGGATGCGATGCTATTTAATATTTTGTCCTATATGAGCAACCAACTTCTCGGCAAGGGCAACACAGCAGCTTCCATCGATGAGCTTTATTTATTCTTAACGAACATGACCGCAATTGAATATATCCGAAACGCTATGAAGCGTGTTCGAAAAAAGGACTCCTCAATTATTCTGGCATCGCAGAATATTGAGGATTTTTTAATTCCATCTATTCGTGAATTTACGAAGCCCTTGTTCAGTATTCCTACTCACCAATTCTTGTTTAACGCAGGTCAGATTAACCCCAAAGAATATATGGATGCGTTACAGGTAGAGCCGAGCGAGTTCGACCTCATCAAGTATCCTGAGCGTGGTACTTGCCTGTATCGTTGTGGTAACGAAAGATATCTGCTCCAAGTTATATCCCCCGAATACAAGTCGGCACTCTTTGGCAAGGCAGGTGGTCGCTAATGGCGGCACCTGCTGTTGCTGCCGTTGCCAAAAAAGTAATTGCTTATGTTGTAACAGACAAAAAGGCAATGAAAGTTGTGGGCGGCATAATTTTAGGAGTAATCGTAATTATCTGTATGCCTATTGCAGCCTTGCTTGGTATTTTTAGCGGTGGAATTGAAATTGACACAAATCGACTTCAAGAAATGCTACAAGAAAACCAAACTGTGCTGATGGAACAATGGACGGATGTGGAAACAGGAATGACCAATGCCGGATATGATTCGACACGCATTCAGGAAGCACAACTTTTATATGTGTTTTCTCTGTATGAGCATGTAGAGGAAAGCGACTTCGCTGATAGGTTTGTGGGCTGTTTTGCAACAGAGCAAACCGATGCGGAACTAATAGCAAATGTAAATGCGACCTTTGGAACTAACATATCAGTCGATGAGTTCACCAAGGCTATGTCTGCAACTCGGAATGCATATATAAATACCGCTAACTATACTGACCCGACCACTAAAAACAATTTAGACTTGGTGAAGTGGGCCGAAAATGCAGCCGATAAAGGTTGGGGTTATGTTTGGGGAACTTACGGGTCGGTACTCGATAATTCCTTGCTTGACAGCAAGATTACACAGTACCCCGAAGAAGTTGGTGGAAGCGAAGAATTTATCCGTGAAAATTGGTTGTGGAAACGAACCGCTGACTGCGTTGGACTGATAAAAGGTTACTCGTGGTACGATACCGAAACGCAGAAAACATTGCTTGTATCAAACGGAATGCCTGACATTGGTGCTGATGCTATGTATGAAAACGCAACAGAAAAAGGTGCTATTGACACAATTCCCGAAATCCCCGGTCTTGCTGTTTGGAAAGAAGGTCATATCGGAGTATATATCGGCGGCGGAAAAGTTGTAGAAGCATACGGCACAACGACTGGCGTAATATATTCAGAACTCGCTGACGGTGGATGGTCTCATTGGTTGAAAATACCGTATATAACTTATATCGAACAGGAGGTATAAAAATGAGTAAAAAGAAATTGCCTACCCCTCAAGAAGAACACGATGAAAAGGTTGAACAAACCGCAAATATGATAACGGCTGAAGATCTTGTAGAACAAGTAGTCTATTCCGCTAACACTCCCGAATGCTGTAAAGGTGGACAGCAAGCAGAAAACATGCTTGGTATGTTGGGTGCAAATGTCATAGATAGCGATATTTATCACACACCCGAAGAACATCAAAAGTTAGAAATGTGAGGTGAAAAAGAATGTTTATGAATGCACCCTTCCGAAGAAAAGATTCCGAAATCGAAACTGAACCGTGCTATGTTGAAACGGCTATAACGCTTTCTCAGTATGACTTCAACTACTTCAAAACGCATCTGCTTGAAGACCAAGAATTCATTAAAAATAACATTGATAAAATGGGTTACTCGCAAGACGGCACTCGCCATTGTATATTGGTTTTATCCGAAGGCTCAAATGATGGCGTTTTGGTTGATTCACAAGGAAGCAACTATGCGCGATATATTGCATTTATGGCGAATGCAAAAACGCTGTACAACCTTGATAGATATCTCGACCTTTCTAACTATGTGGATGACATGACAAAGTTTGCAGACTTCTGTGCAGACAGAATTCTGAAAGGACAAGATGATGGTAGGTTTGTATTGTCGTTATCAAGCATGAAGCACGAGTATGGGCTACATTCCTTGGATGCAGAATTGCTTGTGAACATGTTATCTTCGAGAGAAGAATTTGAAATCCTTGATTTTTATGATAACAAGGTTACCGTGAAAGTTAATGATGACTTTGCAATAAAGAGCAATTCTAATTTAGGAATCATGTCCAATGACGAAATTAAAATAGCATTAGCAAAACACCTTTTATGGCTGAACGATGAATATGGCGGTGTTCAATTAGACCTTCGAAATAAGTACATCGAAGGTTTTGATTTTAGCCGTCAAGATTTATCAAGTGCAGTCCTAAACGGCAGTAGGTTTGTAAATTGCGATTTTTATAAATCAACATTATGTTTTACCGAAGCGTGTGGTACATGTTTTAACGATTGCCAATTGCATGATGTAACCGCTGAAGAAGGCAACTTTTATCAAGCGGAGTTTAGAGATTGCAATATGGAACGAGGAATGTACACACACTCAAACTTTCATAAAGCAAAGTTTGTTCAGTCCGGTATTTCAGGAATGAACTTTACGAATGCTTGTGTTGCTGAAGTCAGTTGGATAAATACAGACACAGCAAACGCAACAATGAAAAATACTGTTGATGCAATAGAAAAGTGGGATGGTGACACCCCTCATTATGATATGGAATGGAGTGAGCAACAATGAAAAAGTCATCTATAACAATTTCCTTTGATGAGGAAAGATTATCCGCACTCAAAATGTATATGGAACAAAAGAATGTAAAGTTAGAAGACGAACTTGAAAAGGCACTTGAAAATCTTTACACAAAAAATGTTCCTGCCGGTGTTCGTGGGTTCATTGATATGAAATACAATCCGAAGATTGATGTGGCGGCAAAGGAAATTATAAAGAAACGCTCTCGTGTTTCTGCTGTGGGCGAGTTTGACTCGCCATACAAGAAAAAAGAGGCCGAACCTACCGAACAGCAGTAGGTCAAAGCAAGACGGTAATGGGCAGGTTCCGTTGCCGTCTTGCTCTATATTGCAGGGCGTATAACACGGCGTTTTGAAGCCCTGTTTCGTCCTGTGTGCCTCGATAACACCGCACCCCGAGGAATGATACCTTTGCAAGAAAAAACCGCCAAAGAAAGCCCTTTCGAGAAGAAGCCAATACACAGACAAAATCGGCGGCATTGCCCGTCCGATTTTAGTTGCAGGAATAAGAGTCGGGGTCGCAGAGCGTTCCCGACTCGGTTCACATCGGACGGCAAAGCCGACCGTTAAAGGCTTTTCAGTAGTTTATACCATAGGGGTCAAAAATTGCCGTTTTTTATGCATTCGGGGTCGGTGTTGGTGTTAGGCACGAATGTGCAAGGAAAATCATAGGAGTCATAGCTCGAAAAGAGGTTTCTATTACATTTTGGCTTAAACCACTTTAGCTGAAAAAGCCTGTATTTATGCGGTTTTACAGAGGTTGCTGTTTTAAAAAAATACAACACAAAGGAGATGGGAAAATGGATGAAAACAAGCGTAAATTTGCTTTGTGGATACACCCGACTACGCTTGAAAAAGCAGAACGGTTATATAAACTTGACAACTGCCGAAGCAAGTCCGAATTCATTGAAAAGGCTATTCAATTTTATTCAGGCTATGTAGTTTCGCAAGATGGTCGTGATTATTTCCCCGAAGCAATCGTAGAAACTGTTCAAGGTTCGCTCGGCAGTTTTGAAAAAAGATTGTCATCGCTCACATTTAAGTATGCGGTTGAGCTTGATATGTTGATGCATATTATAGCGGCCAATCACCGAGTAGACCAAGATACATTGTCAAGACTGCGTGGTAAATGTGTAAACGAAGTTCGTAGTACAAATGGTCGCATTTCCTTTGAGGATGCAGTTGCGTATCAAAAAGGTGGCAATAAATAATGGCAAAGTTTATTTTGAAATGGCGATATATAAAATCAGGTTCTGCGAAACATAGCACAAACCTTGTAAAATATATTGCAACCCGAGAAGGCGTTGAACGGTGCGATGAGTCTTGGAAGCATCAACCTGCTACCCAAGAGCAGCAGAGATTAATAAAGGAACTTACTAATGATTTTCCCGACTCTGTTGATAGTTTTGAGTATCAGGATTATATTTCAAAGCCAACAAAAAGTTCAGCATCTGAATTTATAAGCCGTACCATTGAAGAAAATGTAGATCTCATAGGTAAAAAAGAAAACTATGTTGGCTACATCGCTATGCGACCTCGTGTTGAAAAACAAGGCTCTCACGGATTGTTTACACAAAAGGATGAGGTGATAAATCTCTCTGAGGTTGCCAAAACTGTTGCCGAGCATGAAGGTGCTGTATGGACAACCATAATGTCTCTCCGGCGTGAAGATGCAGAAAGACTTGGCTATGATAATGCAGGTGCATGGAGAGATATGCTACGAGGCCAAGCAAATAAACTTGCAAAGGCTATGGGTATTCCCCTTGTTGATTTGCGATGGTATGCGGCGTTTCATAATGAAGGTCAGCATCCGCACATACACTTGATTTCATATTCTGTTGGCAAAGAACCTTATATGACAGAACAAGGTTTGCTGAACTTCAAATCAGACTTTGCTCATGAAATATTTAGGAACGACTATTATCACATATACCAAGACCAAACTGCTCATCGCAATGCTTTGCGAGAACTTGGTCGTGAAAAAATGGCTGATATAGTAGAACAAATCAATAACGGTGCATACGATAACGAAACAATAAAAATAATGCTTCGTGAGTTAGTTAAAGAACTAAACAATCACAAAGGTAAAATGGTGTACGGCTATATGCCTAAACGAGCAAAAAATATTGTTGATGGAATCGTTGATGAACTGGCTAACGATGAGCGCATCGCTGAATTGTATAACCTATGGTACGAGCAGAAAGAAAATATAATTCGCACCTATCAAGACACAATGCCTCAACGCATACCGCTATCGCGAAATAAAGAGTTCAGAACAATAAAAAATGCCGTAATTCAAGAAGCCTTAAACTTACTGCACAATCGAATTACTTTTGAGGATGACTTGGTTGAAAAATCAAGTCCTATCAACGAGGACGAAGCCGAGCCGACATACAAAAGAAACCCTTGGACCGACCCCGAGGATATGCATTATCAATACCGCATGGCAAAGAAATGCTTGGACGAAAACTCTGATGAGTACAATCCCGAGGAAGCAATCGAATGGCTGTATCGTTCCGCAGAACAGGGATATGACATAGCAATGTACAAGCTCGGCAAGATGTACTTACAAGGTGATGTTGTGAACAAGGATGTGTCTCGGGCAATATTTTGGTTACAACAGGCTGATGAACAAAACAATCAGTACGCCCAATATCTTCTTGGCAAAACCTATATGAACGGTGTTGATGTGAAGGCTGATTATATTAAAGCTGAAGAATTACTTGCAAGGGCATCAAATCAAGGCAGTCCCTATGCAAAGTATTCGTTGGCAAAGATGCACTTGAAAGGTCAGGCACAACACAGCCAACTTTCAATTGCTGTCAGACTGCTCACTGAAGCGGCCAACCAAGGAAATCAATGGGCTGAATATCAACTCGGCAAGATGTATTTATACGGTCAGGGCGTTGACAAAAACTATGACGAAGCCGTTAGATTATTAACTTCTTCTGCAAACCGAGGAAACGAGTATGCTCAAAGACTGCTCGATAATTATCATAGTAATACTCACGGCAACTCTGCGACCGTCCTTGCATCCTTGCGACTGTTGGCTCGTCTATCACAAATTATCCGTGAAGATGCAGACAAGCGCGACAAGACTGGTCGTTCAATTGACCGCAAACTTATGCGTAAAATTGAAGAAAAGAAAATGGCTCAAGGACAAAAGATGGGCTAACTATTACGAAAGGAGAAATCATGTCTACTTATATTCACTATACTAATGAACAAAAAGAACGTGCACGTTCCACAGACCTCGCTGACTTGTTGCAACGACAAGGCGAACACTTAAAACGCTCCGGCAAAGAGTATCAATGGCGTGATGGTTCAAACAAGGTAACAATTAGGGGCAATTTATGGTATCACCAATATGAAGAAGTCGGTGGCGATGCGATAGATTTTGTGCGTAGGTTTTATAACAAAGACTACCCCGAAGCAATGGAATATCTCCTTAACGGTTATGGTGGAACGCTATCTGCGGCACCGCCCGTCGAAAAAGAAATAAAGGAATTCGAACTGCCAAAGCGTAATGATAATATGCGTAGAGTATATGCGTACCTCTTGCATCATCGTGGCTTAAACAGAGATGTGGTATATGCATTTGCTCACAAGCAAATGATTTATGAATCTTTACCACACCACAACGCAGTCTTTGTTGGCTATGATAACGAAGGTGTTGCTCGTCATGCACATAAGCGCGGAAGCGGTTCGCAAAGCACCTATAAAGGAAATACCGAAGGAAGCATTCCCGAGTTTAGTTTTCATTGGACTGGAACAAGCGATAAGATATTCTTGTTTGAAGCACCGATTGATATGCTTTCTTATATTTCAATGAATCCACACGAATGGCAAAAGAACACTTATGCGGCTTCTTGTTCGGTTGCGGATCGTGTTCTCTTTCAATGCCTAAAAGACAATCCAAATATCAAAACAGTATATCTATGTTTGGATAATGATGAAGCCGGACATAAAGCTGTAAAACGAATATCGGATAAACTCTTTGTACAAGGATATAAAACAGAAGTCCTCACTCCGACCCATAAGGATTGGAATGAGGATTTGATTTTTTCACAAAAGGATGGTGAGCCTCAATGGACAACACAATTATCTTAATTCTTATTGCTGCCGGAATGTTTGCAATCATTGGTGGCATCACAGTAATATCGCACATCTATAACTTGAATGAAATCAAGAGCAAGACGGTCGGCGATGGTCAGCATGGTACTGCTCGATTTGCAAACAGAGGTGAACTCCGAAGGACATATAAACATATCCCATACGAGCCAAAAGTCTGGCGAAAGCAAGCCAAGAAAGGTAAACTCAAACTTCCGCAGGGCGTGGTTTTAGGAGTGAAGAAAAAGAAAGGTCAGGACATCGCTATGGTTGATGATGACGATGTGCATACCCTTATGATTGGTGCGGCAGGTTGTGGCAAAACGGCATTTTGGCTTTATCCTAACTTAGAATATGCGTGTGCTGCCGGAATGTCATTCCTTACCACCGATACCAAGGGCGACCTTTATCGCAATTACGGTAACATTGCAAAAGAATATTATGGATACGATGTCGCTATTATCGACCTGCGTAATCCGACTAAATCAGACGGAAATAATCTCTTGCACCTCGTAAACAAATATATGGATGCATATAAAGAAAATCCCGATGACATATCCCTCAAAGCCAAAGCAGAAAAGTATGCAAAGATTATCGGTAAAACACTAATTTTTAGTGACGGCGATGCTGCCTCCTATGGTCAAAACGCATTCTTCTATGATGCAGCCGAAGGATTGATAACCTCTGTAATTCTTTTGATTGCTGAGTTTGCTCCGCCCGAGCAAAGACACATTGTATCTGTCTTCAAGCTGATACAAGATCTACTCGCACCGAGTGGAGTCAAAGGCAAGAATCAGTTCCAATTACTTATGGAAAAGTTACCACCCGACCATAAGACAAGATGGTTCGCCGGTGCAGCACTTAATACAAGTGAACAAGCAATGGCTTCCATCATGTCAACCGCTATGTCCCGACTCAATGCTTTTCTTGATTCAGAGCTTGAACAGATTTTATGTTTTGATACTGCTATCGATGCTGAAAAGTTCTGTTCGAGTAAGTGTGCAATCTTTATTGTATTACCCGAAGAAAATCCGGCTACATACTTCATGGTATCGCTTTTGCTACAGCAATTATACCGAGAAATACTAACTGTAGCTGATGAAAACGGTGGTAAACTTAATGACCGTGTAATGTTCTATATGGACGAGTTTGGAACACTCCCTGCCATTAGTTCTGCTGAAATGATGTACTCTGCATCCCGTTCTCGAAAACTGTCTCTTGTAAGTATTATTCAGTCGTACAAGCAGCTTGAAAAGAATTACGGTAGCGAAGGTGCAGATATCATAAAAGATAACTGTCAGGTAACAATCGCCGGTGGTTTTGCTCCGACATCAGGAACTGCCGATGAAATTTCAAAGTCACTTGGTTCTCGAACTGTAATGACAGGTTCTGTTTCACGAAGCAAAAACGATCCGTCACAAAGTTTACAGATGACAGAGCGACCATTAATGACCGCAGATGAACTCAAGTCAATGAAAAAAGGCAATTTTATCGTTATGAAAACGGGTACGCATCCGTTCATTTCAAAGCTAAAACTGTTCTTTAAATGGGGTATTGATTTTGATACCGAGCAATATACCGTTGAAGATAAAGGAACACGCAAGGTGCATTACACTAACAAAGATATTATTGAAGAAAATATCCTTGATGCATTCCCATATGTTTACACACCACCTGCGCGTCCCTCACGCCGAACAACAACTGGCGGTCAAACAATCTCTCAAAGTGATGTACCGCTTATTAGAGAACCCGAACATCAGGTTCGTACTGATTAAGGGGGTGAGAATATGTCTTACTACAGAAAACTGTATAGCTGTGATGAACTTCCCTCAAGGGCAAAGCTGGTTTATATTTATCTATATGACCGTTGCGATAAGGAAAGAAAGGCTTGGCCAAGCGTAAAAACTATTGCAAAGGAACTCTCTATATCAGATAAAACGGTGCGGCGAGCAATTAAAGATTTGGAAAAAGCAGGGCTTGTCCGCAAGGTTTACAAGAAGCGAAAGAATGGTTCGTTCACAAGCAACAGGTACTATCTCACCTAAATTTTGTTTGCAAATTCACCAAGGGATAACTGCGCCTATTTTGTGTCAGTAGGACACTGTCATGATGGTAGTCCAAAGAAGTACCCACCTTAAAAGATATAACAGCAGAAAGATAAAGACAAATATTATCTAACTACATTAGCGACAAGATAAGTTAGAACTTGATTGACCGAAGGCTCTACACCTGTAGGCGACATTTTGCGCCAATGTGCTTGGACTGCTGGATCAGGAGAAGCCATGCCAATACGGATGGCTTCTCTTATATCTTTTTTTACCTCTGCTGGTGTAACACCGTTTTGCTTTGCAATTTGTCGAATAATGTTTTTAAAATTCATAATAACACCTCAAAAATAATAATCATCAGTTGCTTCGCCATAACTGACAGTTATGTTATACCACAAGGAAACTGTCGAATTTTAGTGAACTGTGACAGAAAGTAAAAAAAGATTCGCTTCTTGCCGAAGTGAATCTTTTTGTGTGTTATTTTGAATGTTTGATAAGAGTGGCAATTACATCGTAAACCTTTTCTCTGTTCTCAGGCGTTAAAGCTGAAAGCTGTTCGGTAATCAATGAGCCTTTAACCTCATATCCAACTTTTAAGACATCGGCGAGAATAACATCCGCTGAAACCTCGAGTGCATTCAATATTCTGATAAATGTTTCCAATGCCGGAATCTTTTCGCCTCGTTCTACCATGCCAATGTATGTCACCGATAACTCGGATAGTTCTGCAAGGTCTTCCTGTCTTAACTTTTTGCGGATACGATAGGCTTTGATGTTTTTGCCTATACTTTCGAAATTCAAGCTTACACCTCCCATTAGTGTATCACTATAACTAATAGTATAGATGATAAGTCTGTTCCTATACAGTAACCAAAAGGAAGACATCATAAATAATAGTTATGATTTTGCAGAAAGTTGTGGTATAATAAAAACGAACTCTTACAAAAAGTTTGCCTAAAGTCCGTTATATTGGACACACAAGAGTTTAAACTATAATCATCAACATATAAGGAGATGGTTATTACGAAAACATTTGTGAGAAATATTGTAGACAGATTGAGCCTTTGGTTTACACCAAACAAAAACTGCCGACATTGTTGTCTGTACTGCGGATATTTTGAGAACTGTAAAAACGAATAAAGATACGGAGGTTATTATGAAACTGATTTTTTGTATTGATGATAAGAAAGGTATGATGTTCTTTGGCAAAAGGCAAAGCCAAGATAGTGTGTTGAGAGAGTGGATTATCAACCACACATCAGGCAACAAACTGTGGATGAGTTCCTATTCTGCAAAGCAATTTAGCGACCAAACAAATTATATGGTCGATGATAATTACATTTCAAACGCAATGGTCGGTGATTTTTGCTTCATAGAGGACAAAGGATATTCACTCGATAATGTAAGCGAGATTATCCTCTGCAAGTGGAATCGCAAGTATCAAGCCGACAAGGTTTTTGATATTGACCTTAAAGCTAACGGTTTTAAGAAGGTCAGCAGCGAAGATATCAAAGGATCTTCGCACGATAAGATCACAATCGAAACTTATAAGAAGGGTTAAAAATGAAGAATACAAAAAAACTACTCGCGCTGTTATTATCTATTGTTATGCTCCTATCCTTTGTCGGATGTGATATCGACTCGTTTGATTATGGAGAAAGTTCAAACATTGAATCATCATCGAGCATAACAGATAATACGACTGACAACTCAAGTGATATTACTGATTCGAGTAATGGAACAAGCTCCTCTCCTTCAACGGAAAGTCCCACGACTCAAACGCCAACGCCTTCGTCTACACAGAAACCCGATAATTCTGTTGTGGGTACAGGAACAGCAAAAGCTGTTGACCCGTCTACTCTTCCGGCATTTTCAGGAACGGCGTGGACTGTTGTTAATGATAATCAACCTAACTTTAGTGCTTCGGAACTTACAACCAAAGGATATGAAAAATATTCAAGTCTTGACAGCCTTGATCGTTGCGGCGTAGCTCTCGCATCATGCGGAAAAGAAATTATGCCCGGTGCTGATGAAAAACGAGGAAGTATCAGTAGTGTGAAGCCAAGCGGATGGGTACAAAAAAGCTATAGCGGTATATCCGGCGGTTATCTTTGGAACAGATGCCATCTTATTGGCTGGCAACTCTCGGCTGAAAATGCTAATAGACAGAACCTTATTACCGGAACCCGTTATATGAATATTAACGGTATGCTTCCTTTCGAAAACATGGTAGCCGACTACATAAAAGAAACAGGAAACCATGTAGCTTACCGCATTACGCCGATTTTTGAAGGAAGAAACCTTGTGTGTAGTGGTGTTCAAATGGAAGCCTATTCGGTAGAAGATGATGGTGATGGAATCTGCTTTAATATTTATTGTTACAATGTTCAGCCCGGCATCACAATCAATTATGCAACCGGAGATAGTTCTGGACCAAGCAATGAATCCTCATCCAAACCATCTACCGAGCAAAGTCCATCCAATGATAATCAAGCTGCAAGTGGTGATATGGTATGGATACCAAATTCAGGTAGTAAATATCATAGTCGCTCGGGATGTAGCAATATGAAAAATCCTCGGCAAGTAACTAAACAAGAAGCTGAAAATGAAGGTTATGAGCCTTGTAAAAAGTGTTGGTAATTGTCCTTGTATTGATAAAAAGGAGTCGAAAAGAATCTCGACTCCTTTTTATTGTTACAAAATTTCGACAATATGTGTTTCAAAAACCGAAAATAATTCAAAATTCATTGTAAAATCAAAAGTAGTGTGCTATAATGTATCTTGTATTGTTGTAACCAAAACAAAACTCTCGAAACACAAGAGGTACGAAATATGGCTATTAGTTATAATAAACTTTGGAAATTGCTTATCGACAATAAAATGACTAAGACAGACCTCCGCAATGCGACTGGTACAAGCAGTTATACCATTACTAAACTTGGGCATAACGAACCTGTTTCGCTTGATTTTTTGATGAAGGTATGTAAGGTTTTTCATTGTGATATCGGCGACATAATGGAAATAGTTCTTGATGAAGAATAATACGCTCAAATGTTAGGAGAAGCATTATGGAACTGATTGATAATAAATCTAAGACCTTAAGTGAAGACCTGTCTGTTGAAATTCGAAAAGGAAGCAAACTGTCAATTGCTGCGGCTTGCTTTTCTATCTATGCCTTTCAAGAGTTAAAAGAGCAACTCTCTACGGTAGATGAGTTTCGTTTTATTTTTACTTCACCTACATTCACAACCGAAAAAGCGCCCAAAGAAAAAAGAGAATTTTACATTCCTCGTTTGAATCGTGAACGCAGTTTGTATGGAACGGAATTCGAAGTAAAGCTTCGTAATGAATTGACTCAAAAAGCGATTGCAAAAGAGTGTGCTGATTGGATTAAATCAAAAGCCACTTTCAAATCCAACAAGACCAATGAAAATATGATGGGCTTTATAACCACAGAAAACACCAGTTACTCTCCTGTAAATGGTTTTACTACGGTTGACCTTGGATGTGAACGAGGAAACAATGCTTATACGATGATTCAAAAGGCAGATGCTCCGTTCTCCAATGCCTATATTGAATTGTTTGAAACTTTGTGGAATGACAAAAGCAAGTTACAAGAAGTAACCGATGAGGTCGTTGACAGCATTACCGCAGCATATAACGAAAACTCTCCTGACTTTATTTATTTTGTCACGCTGTACAACATTTTTAATGAATTTCTCGAAGATGTGTCTGAAGACGTGCTTCCCAACGAAGCAACAGGTTTCAAGAATAGTCAGATATGGAATAGACTATATAACTTCCAAAAGGATGCTGCTCTTGCTATCATCAACAAGCTCGAAAAGTTCAATGGCTGCATCCTTGCAGACAGCGTTGGTCTCGGTAAAACTTTTACAGCGCTTGCTGTAATTAAATACTATGAAAATCGTAATAAATCAGTCCTTGTCCTCTGTCCCAAAAAGTTGACAAACAACTGGAACACATACAAGGATAATTATGTGAACAATCCTATAGCAGCCGATAGACTTCGTTACGATGTTTTATATCATACCGACCTTAACAGAACACACGGCAAATCCAATGGTATCGATTTGGATAGATTAAATTGGAGTAACTATGACCTTGTGGTTATCGATGAGTCGCATAATTTCCGTAACGGTGGTCGGCTTTCGGGCGATGATAACGAGAAAGAAAATCGTTACTTAAAATTACTCAATATGGTAATTCGTAAAGGCATCAAGACCAAGGTTCTTATGCTTTCGGCAACTCCCGTTAACAATCGTTTTAATGACTTGAAAAATCAGCTTGCTCTCGCATATGAAGGCAATACCGATTACATTGACGAAAAGCTCAACACTAACCGTTCCATTGATGATATCTTTAGAAATGCTCAAAGAGCCTTCAATACTTGGAGTAAGTGGGAACCTTGCGAAAGAACAACAGAGAATCTCCTTCGAATGCTTGATTTTGATTTCTTTGAAGTGTTAGATTCGGTTACCATTGCGCGTTCTCGTAAACATATTCAGAAGTATTATGACACTTCTGATATTGGTACTTTCCCAACAAGATTAAAGCCGAAATCTCTGCGTCCCGAATTGACAGACCTAAAGGATGCTATAAGCTACAATGAAATATTTGAACAGCTTATGCTCCTTACACTCACAATATATACACCTTCGCTCTATATTCACTCAAGCAAGATTGACAAATATGCAGAACTCTTTGGTGATGACCGCAGCTTAACACAGGCAGGTCGTGAACAAGGTATTCGCAGATTGACCGCAATCAACTTGATGAAGCGAATGGAAAGCTCGGTATACTCCTTTAATCTTACGCTCACACGAATCAAAGATTTAATTGAGAAAACTATTGATACCATCAACGAATACGATAAATCAAGCTCAATGAAGCTGGATCTTACCGATATTACCGATATAGACGAGTTTGATGGTGAAGACCAAAATGGCGAGGAACTATTCTCCTTTGGTAAAAAAGTAAAGATTGACCTTGCTGATATGGACTATGATTCGTGGCGACAGAGCCTTGAAAAAGATAGAGATGTTTTGGAACTTCTCTCTATGATGGTTGGAGATATAACTCCCGAACACGATTGCAAACTTCAAGAATTGTATGCAGAAATAAGCCATAAGATAGAGAATCCTATCAATCCCGGCAATAAGAAAGTTATAATTTTTACCGCTTTCGCTGATACGGCCGACTATCTGTATGCAAATGTTAGTGGGTTTGTAAAAGAAAAATACGGTCTTCATACCGCACTTGTAAGTGGTTCGGTAGAAGGAAAAACAACTGTACCGAGAATGCGTTGCGACCTCAACACAGTTCTTACTTGTTTTTCGCCTATCTCAAAAGACCGTGATTTGTTCGAGAACTTCCCCAAAGATAATATCGATATACTAATCGCAACAGACTGTATCTCGGAAGGTCAAAACCTTCAAGACTGCGACTATCTTATTAACTATGACATCCACTGGAATCCGGTTCGCATTATTCAGCGATTTGGTCGTGTGGATCGTATTGGCAGCCGTAATCTTTATATTCAGCTTGTTAACTTTTGGCCGAATGTTACTCTCGATGAGTATATCGACCTTAAAGCCAAAGTTGAAACACGCATGAAGATAGTTGATATGACCGCAACCGGTGACGATAATCTGTTGAGCGATGAAGAAAAGACAGACCTCGAATATCGCAAGTCACAGTTAAAGCGCTTGCAAGAAGAAGTCGTTGATATCGAAGATATGTCTACCGGCATTTCAATAATGGATTTGGGATTAAACGAATTCCGTCTTGATTTGCTCGATTATATCAAGCATCATCCCGATATTG
>JAZNNW010000055.1:0-6247 GCA_045580485.1 Candidatus Avilachnospira sp.
CCGCAAATGCGGACGGATTTTTTATGTTACGGGCTGATACTGTTCCAGCAAGAATTCATAGAAATCCTCTGCATATGCTGACCGCACCGGCCGGTCGTACAATTCAATGATCAATTCTCTTTGACATACGGGATTGGACACCGGCAGCAGCACAATATCATCATTTTTCACTGCACCCCAGGAATACTCCGGCCAAAAAGCAACACCGACGCCCGTACCAACGATATTTTGTACTGCCGCAGGAGAGTCGGATTCGAAGATCACCTTCGGCACAAAGCCCACCGCCGAACAGAACTTGTTGCATACCACACCGAACAATCGGGATGCGGAGAGCATCACAAAGCCCTCGCTGCGCACCTGCGCCAGATCAATCGCTTTCAGCTCCGCATATGCGGAGTTTTTGGGTACCGCCAGATAGATCTTCTCCTCCTTGATGCACCGCCGCAGAGCAGACCGCTTTTGCGGCAGTTCCTCGACACCATTGGTGGAAACTGACAGATCACAGTCCAACCGACGGACATTCTGCTCAAAATCAAAGATCACATCCGGATGAAGCTGCCGGTAGCGCACAATGGCGTCGATCACAAAATTGGATGCAGCCTGAATATTCAGCCGAACCGTATGTCCACTCTGCCGTTTCAGGGATTCCAGTTCCCCCGGCAGGGCATCCAATTCCGGCAGCAAAATATCCAGCCGTTTTTTGAGATAAGCGCCATATTCCGTCAAAACAATATTTCTTCCCCTTTTTTCCAGCAGCGGCACATCCAATTCCCGCTCCAATGCCTTGACGGCCTGGGTCAAAGCCGGCTGTGCAATAGAGATATTTTCCGCCGCCCGGGTCACATGCTGCACCTTGGCCACTTCATAAAAATATCGCAGTTTCAGAAGATCCATACAACCACCAATTCATAAATAATCATTATTAATTTCAACTAAATTATATATTTTATTTTCTTGATCGTCAAGCGTATAATACGGTCAGCAACAGAAAGGAGCATCTTTATGACCCCAATTTTCGAGTTCATCATGCTGGCCTGTTTCGGCCTGTCCTGGCCCATCTCTGTGTACAAAAGTCTAACCTCTCACTCCACAAAAGGCAAAAGCGTTGTGTTCATCTGCGCCATTATCATCGGCTACATTTCCGGCATCATCGGAAAGCTGCTCAACGGTCAAACCAACTATGTTCTCGTACTCTATATCATTAACCTTATCATGGTCAGCATTGATCTTGTTCTTTATTTTATCAATCGACAGCAGGAAAAGCTGCAGCAGCGGCACGCCTAAACCAGGAGGGATTTTTATGAAAAGCAGCATCCGGGAAAAAGCAAATGCCTACAAAGGCATCAACGAGATCGCACTGAAAGGCGAAATTGTCATCTACGGCTCCACCTACATGGCCAATTTTCCTTTTTATGAGCTGGCAAATAAATGCCATCTGGAACATGCCATCTATAACCGCAGCATCGACGGTCTGACCACGGAGGATGCGGAAACACTGCTGCAGCCCTGTGTTCTGGACATTGCACCCAGAAAAATCTTTCTGCAGTTGGGTGAAGCAGATATGGACACAGAGCAGGTCTTTCAGCACTACCGTTCCATTCTTCAGACGATTGGAAAAACCTTGAAGGATACCAAGGTCTATCTCATCGGCGTTCCCCACTTGGAAGGTCTCAACCAAAAACTCCTTTCCCTGTGCGACAACAAGCATGTATTCTTCATCTCCTTTGCCTCCCAACTTTCCGGTTACACCGCCCAGTTCAAGCAGTTGGCTCGTTTCTTCCGGGACAACCCCATCCATTTCACCGAAGCATTCACTATGGCAGATCTATAAAATACCCGGCATCCAATAGGATGCCGGGTATTTATGTCAGGGAATATCCTCCACCACCGTCTCGGGGGGATTGTCCAGTCGGTAGGGATCGTTGAAAATGCGCTTCATGTACTTGAGCACAGCGGCATAATAGAAGCCATCGCAGATACGCTCATCCAGAGTAAAGCCCATATCCACATACTTATGCTTCAGGACATTGCCATCATCATCGATCTCGTTGCGGCGGTACTTCTTGCCAAAGGCAACGAACACCGGCATATTGCCGAAGTTATACAGATGATGGGTGATGGCAGGAATACCCAGAGAACCCATGGAGGTAAAGAACACAGAGCCATGGAAGGGGCTGACCTCCAGCAGGAACTTGGGCAGCCAGCCGAAATAGTCCATGATCTCCAGTAGCTTCACTGCCAGCACATAGACAGGACCGGGCAGTAGAGCCAGAACGCCTGCGGTCTTATCAAAATCATTACCGTCTCCGGATGGATCTCTGAATTTCCGCACCTCTGCTTCAAACTTTTCATAGACATCATAGGCCGTATCCGTGGGCTTCAGATGGAGCTTGATGCAGGTATCGGGAGATTCCAGCGACATTTCCTTTTTGACGGTCATGCAATACTGGATATCGTCGCCGCGGCTGTAAACCTCCCGACCGGAGATGAACCGGTTGACCTGGGGATACTGAGACACACAGCGGACATAGGCCGCAATGAAGGCATGCTGCAAACCGAAGCCCGTCAGACCCTCTTTCCGCTTATCACGGACATACTTTTCCATGTTGGAAATTTCCATTTCCGTGTTCAGCAGATTGCAGGCATCGTTGCGGGTCTTCATGATGTAAGGTTCTGCACGGCTCATGGGCGGGATGGTACGCACCCGGCGGCCGTCGCTGCGGTCGCCCCAGGTGGGATGATACTTGCCGTCAGTATGGGCGCGGATGGCAAGGCTTGCCACAAATCCGGCGCCGATCATAAGGATATCCGGCAGACACTCGATCCACAGTCTCTCTGCCACATGCTCCCGATGGTCATAGACCACCAGGCTCAGGAAAATCAAGAACAGAATGGGCAGCAAGCCGGGCTTTTTCACATGACCGGAAGTGATTTGCTTGTAGAAAATCAAAAATGCCGCAAATACCAGTACATTGAGCCAGATAAAATATCGGCCCATGCCACGGAGGGTCAGCTCTGCCGTGTAGTACACAGCCATCAGCACCCAGGGGATCAGGGTGCGGTAGAAATGTTCCTTGCTGTCAAGGAGCAGCTCCAGCACATAGAGGATACCGGCTGCCACCGGCAGGATACAAAGCCACCACAAAGTCGTTGTTTCTGTGCCTTTCCCACAGAAATCAGCAATGCGGAATCCCACCGAGCCGAGCATCAAAGCGGCTGCGAGCCATGTCAGTCCGTTTTTCGGGCTGACAAAATACGTCTCTTTTCTTTTCATAATGGTCTAATTATAACAAAATCCGCCTTTTCTTGCAAGTACCTTGGAATCCGACAAAAAATCTGCTATAATGGTTCTACTCACAAGGAAAGCAGGGATGCACATGAAGCCTCTTCTGAAATGGCCCGGCGGAAAGTCCCGGGAACTGGATCAGGTCTACGGTCTGATTCCCGAATATGATCGGTATCTGGAACCCTTTTTCGGCGGCGGCGCCATGTATTTTCATCTGCAGCCCAAGTCCGCTGCCATCAATGATACCGCCAGAGATCTGATGGAATTCTATCACATGATCCGTTCCCAGGACCAGGAGTTCCGCAGTCTCATCACCTGCTATGCAAACAGCTTCAAGGGCCTTTTGGAGTTTGGACGCAGCCATGTCTCTGCCCTGCTTTTGCTCTTTGATGACCTCATGGCAGGAAAGGAGATCGCAGATGACCTTTCCGCCCTGTTGGACAGCTGGATGGAGGACATTGCAGCGCTGTTCGACCAGCCCATCATTCTCAATGAGGACGCCTTCCGCAAGGAGTTGGAAGACAGCCTCATGGACAAGCTGGAGCGGACGGTGAAGAACCACCAAAAACACCCCTTCTCCCCCGATGATCTTTCCGAAAATCTGGTGACCGGTCTCACCAGCGGTTATTATCTCTACTTCCGTCAGGTGTTCAATGACTGGCAGCTGGGCCGCATCCAGCTCTCCCCCGGTCACAGAGCCGCCAATTTCTTCTTCATCCGGGAAAACTGCTACGGCTCCATGTTCCGCTACAACAAACACGGCGAATTCAACATTCCCTATGGCGGCATGAGCTACAATGACAAGGACTTCGCCGGTAAGGTGGAGACCCTGTTCCGGGAAGATACCAAGGCGCTTTTTGCCGGTACGCAGATCTACTGCCGGGATTTTGAGGAATTTTTTCGTCAGGTCAATCCCGATGAAAAGGATTTCATGTTCCTTGATCCCCCCTATGACACGGAGTTTTCCGATTACGAAGGCGAAGCCTTCACCAAGCTGGATCAAGCCCGACTGGCTGTTGCCCTCAGCAAGACCAAGGCAAAATTCCTGCTCATCATCAAGAGCACACCCTTTATTGAGGATCTTTACAGCCACGGCTTCTATGTCCGCCGGTTCGACAAGCAGTACACCTACAATGTCCGCAGCCGCAACGACCGGGCAGCCGAGCATCTCATTATCACCAATTATCCCTTGCCGGACGAAAATCCCTGATGCACCTGCATCAGGGATTTTTTAATACCATATCATACCAGATTGCACCGCCGTGGCAGGAGGCGGAGATGCCTAAGTTTTGGAAGCCAAATTTGCTGTAATAGGGCAGCTTTTGTTCTTTACAGGTCAAGATCACCTGCGCCATCCCCTGTTCCTTTGACCATGCGATCAAGTGGTTCAAAAGAGCCGCACCGATGCCCTGTCTCTGATATTCCGGCAGGACCGCCAGACCGAAGATCATCTGATTTTTGCCATTGGGCTCGTGACCCTGGGGTTCAAACAGGGCATCTTCGATCAAGGGCAGATTGGAGGCGCAGCCATTGACCATGCCAATAATTTTTCCCTCTTTTTCCGCCACGAAAAACCGCTCTGGGAAGGCAGCAATACGATAGGCAAAGGCTGCCTCTCCTGCCGCTTCTGCCGGGGGAAAACAGGCTCTTTCCAAAGCGGTGACGGCAGCAAGATCTGCCGCCGTCACATTTCTGATCTTATACATCATTGCGGACAATATCCTCCAGAGATTCTCTGCGGACTGCCACATAGACCTCATCGGGCTTCACCATGACCATGGCAGGTCTGCCAATGCGGTTATAGTTGGAGGCCATGGAATAGTTGTAAGCACCTGTGGTGCAGACAGCCAAAATTTCACCACGCTTCGGCTCAGGCAGATCCACCTCCGGCTGAATGATATCGCCGCTTTCACAGCAGCGGCCCACCACATCGCAGTGAAGATCGCAGGGATCTTCCGGTCTGGAGGCAAGCAATACTGTATAGGCAGAACCGTAAAGGGCATACCGGGGATTGTCGGTCATGCCGCCGTCAATGGAGACATAGTTCTTGTAGTCGGTGATCTTCTTCACCGTGCCTACGGTGTAGAGGGTCATACCGGCATCGGCAACAATGCTTCTGCCCGGCTCCATGGAGATTTTGGGCAGTTCCATACCCAGTTTTTCGCAGGTCTTTCTCATATAGGCTGCCACACGGCCGATGGCTTCGGGAATATCCACATAGCTGTCGCTGTCCACATAACGAACACCGTAGCCGCCGCCCATGTCCAGCTGCTCCAGTCGGATACCGAAGGTGTCATTGCACTGCTTCATAAAGGCCAGCATGACCTCCGAAGCCCGCTCAAAGATATCCTCCCCAAATACCTGAGAGCCCACATGGCAGTGGAGACCCTTCAATGTAATATTCTTCAGAGAAACGGCATAGCCCACCATTTCCAGTGCCTGTCCCGTTTCGATGGCAGTGCCGAATTTGCTGTCCACCTTACCGGTGGCAACGGCCTCATAGGTGTGAGGATCAATACCCGGAGTCAAGCGCAGCAGAATGGGCTGCTTCATACCTTTTTCTCCGGCGATGGCATTGATGGCATCCAGTTCTTCCCGGTTGTCCACCACGAAGTAACCAATACCATTGTCCATGGCAAAAGCAATATCCCAATCCGTCTTGTTGTTGGAATGGAAGTATGCCCGCTCCAGAGGGAAGCCTGCCTTCATGGCAGTATAGATCTCGCCGGAAGACACCACATCAATGCCCATGCCCTCTTCCTTGGCGATCTCATAGATCCGCTTGAAGGAATTGGCCTTACTGGCATACAGCGCACCGGAGCCCTCTCCGAAATGTTCGGCAAAGGCGCGCAGATACATGCGCATATTTTCACGAATTCTTGTTTCATCCATCACATACAAAGGCGTGCCGTACTGCTCGGCCAGCGCCACTGTATCGTGACCTGCAAAATGGAGATGCCC
>JAZNNW010000056.1:0-13200 GCA_045580485.1 Candidatus Avilachnospira sp.
CACACCTGCCAAGATGAACAAGGCCATCGACAGAAGCGAATTCGTCTCCATCTTCGTCAAGGCTATGGACGAAGGCAGCCTGGTCGGTTACAACGAAGTGGCTGACAACGCCATTCCCGATGTGAAGGCAGACGACGAAAATGCCGATGCCATCTACAAGTTCTACCGTGCCGGTATTCTCACCGGTTCCGATGGCAAGGGCACTTTCAATCCCACCAGCTCCATCAAGAGAAGCGAAGTGGCTGCTATTCTGAGCAGAATGTATAATGAAAATGTCCGCCAGGCCATCACCCTAAAGTAAATTTTTTGAAACTCCCCATGCTCCAGCAGGAGCATGGGGAGTTTTCCTTTGACTGAAAAACATTTCCAAAATATTAAAGAAGATGCTTGCCAAAACCACAAGAATATGGTAGTATTACCATGTGTATTGTGCAATATTATGGGGTGAAGTGCGTCCAGCCTAACACAACACCTTGTGATGGCACAAAAAATCAGCCACCAATCCTGTCTTGAGGGCAGAATTGGAATACTAAGGAAGGCGGAGATTGAAAGATGTTCAAAAAACCCATCGTGCGTTGGCTGAGCTTGCTTCTGATCGTTGTTGCGGTCATCGGCATCACCTTTGTCAGCGCAAAAGAACCCGCTCCCAAGACGACCGGTCTTGTCCTGGAGGACATGCCCATCGTCCTGCCTGCCAACGCCACGGAAGTGGAAAAGACGGCAGCAAAGGAGCTGCAGCACTACCTGAGAGAGATCACCGGTTCTGCTTCCTCCATGATCACGGAGAGCGTACCCGTTGATTCTGCTATCTACCTCGGTGCAACCAAGTTCGCTGAGGAAAACAATGTGACCTACACCGATAAGAACGGCATGGGCGAAGGCTGGGCCATCAAGGCTGTCGGCAATAGCCTGGTCATTACCGGTGGCGAGGCTCGCGGCACCCTGTATGGCGTCTATCATCTGCTGGAAGATGAACTGGGCGTCCACTGGTGGAACATGTGGGAAGAGTATGTCCCCGAAATGGAAGACGCTGTCCTGCCCCTCAACTTTGAGAGCAGCGGCGAGCCTGCGTTTGCAGACCGTGGCGTCTACTCCAACGAGTCCCTGTCCACTCTGTATTATGTCCGTAACCGTCAGAACGGCTGGACCTCCAATGCACCTGTGGCATTTGGCGACGAGGAAGCGTTCTCCCGTCCCTACCATGTCCATATCTTCAACCGTTACTATCCTCCTTTCTACACCGCTCCCACCAGCGCTTCCAGCGCAGTTTGGACTGAGGCTATAAACCCCGATGGTGTGGACTGGTTCGTGGAGCATCCCGAATGGTTCTCCTGGTCCGATGCCCGTCAGGAGCGTATCTCCTACGGTCAGCTGTGTCTGTCCAATGACGAACTGGCTGCCGATCTGGGCCAGAAGATGATTAAGGCCATTGAGCTGTCCTATGAGGATGCCGATAAGGCCGGCAAGAAGCGTCCTGCTTACATCTCCGTGACACCCAACGACCTGGGCGGTCTGTGCCAGTGCGATGACTGCGATGCTTCCACCGCTGCCCATGGCGAATCCGGCCATCTGCTGGTCTTCGTCAACAAGATCGCTGATATCATCGATGATGTCTATCCCGAGATCAAGGTCGAAACTCTGGCTTACTGGCAGTATTTCGAAGTGCCTCTGGATGACACCCTGCCTGCTGACAATGTGGTCATCCGTCTGGCCTCTTCCGATGTGAACACCCAGCGTGATATCGACCATCCCACCAACACCCAGGTCAAGGCTCGTCTGCAGGCTTGGGCTGACCGTCTGAACAAGTCCGATGTTCCCGGCGAGTACGACTGTCCTCAGCTGTGGTACTGGGACTATGCCGTTAACTATTCCGAAAACGGCGTGTTCATCAACCACTTCAAGTTCTTCAATGACTACCGCATGCTGGCCGATCTGGGTGCCTACGGCTCCTTCACCGAGTGCCAGAGCATCAATACCGTTGACTTCTGGGATCTGAAGCACTGGCTCCTGTCCAAGGCTCAGGAAAACCCCTATCAGGACGAGCTTGAACTGACCAAGATCTTCCTCAACGGTTACTATGGCGAGGATGCCGCTCAGTATCTGTTTGACTATCTGGTCAAGATGGATGAGCTGAATGAGGCCTCCACTATTGCCTACGACTTCTCCGATGACTTTATCGATGCTCCCTGGCTGTCCGTTGACGATGTAAAGTGGGGCAACGGCCAGTTTGAAAAGGCTGTTGCTGCTACCGAAGCCAACAAGGATCTGTCTGCAGAAGAGAAGGAACTCTTCATCAACCGTATCCAGGTTGCCCGTGGCGGTCTGGACCGTCAGATTCTGGCTAACTACAACCGCTATCTGCAGGAAGCTGCTGCCACTGCCAACGGCGATCCCGAAAAGATCCTGGGCATCGGCCAGCGTGAAACCGGCCTGCGTATGGTCGCTGCATACACCTGGCTGTGCAACATGGAACTGGAAGACGACTACACCGGCATCCAGGCCATGGTCAAGCGCGGCGATCTGGGCGGCAATATTACCAGCATCTACTCCCAGTACAGAGGTGAGACCGATCAGGTCACCGGCGATCCCATCGATCGTCCTGCAATTCCCGAGCAGATCTTCATCGATCATCCCGGTATTGACGAAGACCACATCTTCGATTTCACCAACTCCACTTTCTGGGATGCTTCCTATCACTTCGGTCATGCATGGGTTGGCGATGTGAACGATGCCTCCTTCGAAGGCGGCACCTCCGTTATGGTCGATCAGGCTATCTATGTCCGTGAGAGAGGCCCCCTGTCCTCCTACTTCAAGTTCAGCGAAAGCACCCCCTTCAGAGCCAGCTTTAAGCCTGCATGGTATCTGGGCGATCCCATCATCAATGATGGCGAATGGCACCTGTACCGTGCAGAGGATGTGATTGTTCTGCCTCAGGGCTCTGACCGCATCACCTTCTATGATGAATCCCTGCGTTTCGAAGTAAAAGATATGGATCAGATCATGGGCGAAAAGGTCGATGTCTATGTGTCCATGAAGGTCAAGGGCGATCCCTCCGGCGAGGACCCCAACAACTATGCAAAGATCTATGTGGACCGTCTGATCATCGTGGAAGACTGCTCTGTCCATGATATCGACTACACCAAGTCCATCCCCGCAACTTGTGAAAGCGATGAGATTCTCATCGGCATGTGCCCCGTCTGCGGCAAGGATGCCGAGAAGGAAGTATCCGGCACCAAGCTGGCGCATACCTTCACCGGCGACTATGTCTATGACGCCGAGACCAACACCTATACCAACAATTGCTCCGTCTGCGGCAAGGTCGAGTATTCCGACTTCTATGCAGAGCTGCCTGCAGAAGTTCTCGCTTCCATCAAGGCAGAAGGTGCAACCCTGGATATGGTTCACGACTACCGTGACAGACACTTCGGTACTGCCGGCTGCACCCAGAATGTCAAGGATTCCGATTCTCCCCTTGGCGCTGCCTGTATGTACGATGTGAACACTTGCGGCAGCCTCGGTCATTTCAAGATCGATAACAGCCGTGGTATCTACACCTGGAACAACAAGGTCCCCACGTCTCAGGTTCCCAAGGCCAAGGACATCATCACCGATGGCGAATACCACATCTACAAGATGGAAGGTGTGGACCTGTTCGCTGACGGCAAGTCCATGTTCTACCTGTTCGACTGGTCCTTCCAGATGAACTTCTCCGATCTGGAGCATCTGAAGGGCAAGACTGTGGATATGTTCCTGTCCTTCAAGGTCGAAGGCGAACTGAACTATGACACTCCCGGCCAGATGCCCAAGTACTACATCGACCGTGTGATCATCGTAGAAAACTGCCCCGACCATGTGGCTGACACCTATACCTGGGATGCCGACCGTAAGGTCTATGTAGGCATCTGCCACACCTGCGGTCTGGAGATCGCCTCCACTTATCCTGTCTCCCTGCTGGAAGACATTGCTGCAGGCAAGACCAATGCTTCCCACATTAAGGACCTTGGCGCAGGCGATATCCAGCATGGTGCAGCTCCTGCTGCATTGGTTGATGATGCCGATGCATACAATGGCAAGGCACTGTATTCTGCTAATGAATACAAAGGAAGCGATCTTGTTTTCAAATTTGTCTCTGCCGGTGAGTTCCTGCGTATCCCCAACAGTGAAATGCAGGCTAATGTTGGCAAGGGCTACAAGACCTATAAGATCGACGATGTTGTGGTTCCCACCATGGATTCCGGTGACCTGGGTTACCTGTATACTCCCACCTGGTATATCCAGTTTAGAAATCAGTGGGGCACCTTCAATGACTTGATGGGCAAAACTCTTGATATCTACATCTCCATGAAGATTGAAGGCAGTGCCATTTATCTGGACCGCTTCATCTTGGTTGACAACTGTGAGAACCATGTGGATCTGGATGGCGCTACCAAGCTCTCCTCCGCTACCTGCTACAAGGGCGAAGTTTACGAGGCTACCTGCTCCGTCTGTGCTACTGTCAAGGAGATGGAACTGAAGGAGACCAAGCTGCCTCATAAGTTTGGTGAGTATACTCTCAATACAGAGACCGGCATGATGGAAGCCGAGTGCCAGAACGATGGCTGCGGTGAGAAGACCGCCTATGCCTCCGATATGCTGCCTCAGGCTGTCCAGGATCGTCTGAACGAGCTGGGTCTGGGCATTGAGCATGCCCATGTCTATGATGCAGATTCCCTGGTTCCCAACGGTACAAACTTTAAGGTCATTAATGACACCGAAGCTTACGGCGGCAAGGCTGCCTTCAGCGATGCTAACACCCTGGGCAACCCCAACTCCATCCACATTGCACAGCCTGTCTACTTCACCTTCAACCAGTACAACGGTCAGACGAATCCCTGGTTTGCAATTCCTGTTGCTGACCTGACTAACAACTCCGGCAAGGGTTACAAGCTCTACGAGTTCGAGGATCTGGTGGTTCCCAATACCGATAGCTCCGTCTATCTGCATGCCTTTAACCATCATGTCCAGCTGACCAGATCCGCCATGAACATGTTCAGAGCTCTGGAAGGCAAAGAAGTGGATGTCTATGTTTCCATGAAGGTCACCGGCAAGTTCAACTGGAGCAAGCCCTACGGTGCTTATTGGATCGACCGCCTGATCGTAGTCGATCGCTGCGATAGCTATGATATCGAGTACAAGGCTCCCGAAGGCACTACCTGTGCTGACACCAATGTGGTCTACACCGGCTACTGCCCTGTCTGCGGCAAGGAATCCACCAAGCCCGGCGCTTCCACCAGCGGTCACTCCTTCACCAAGTATGTGGCTGGAGAGCGCAGCAACACCGAATTCTACGCAGAATGTGACTTTGGCTGCGGCACCATCGATACCAAGGTTGTCGAGACCAAGCCCTGGCGCGATCAGCTCCCCGAGGAACTGTCCGAAAGCGTCAAGAACCATGTCATCATGGCTTACAGAGTTCCCGACTTCTATATGTCCGGTGTGGATGATTCCAAGCGGATCGATCTGGATACCGGTCGTGTGGTTGCAGTCCGTGAGTATGATCCCGAGCTGTCCTCCGCAACGCAGTACGCACTGAACATTAGAAACGGCTTCCCCTCCGCAATGTACAAGCCCGGTTATCCCACCGTGGGTCTGGGCACCTTCCGCTATGCTGAAAACGGCAAGGACTTCAGTGGTAACGCAGATGACGGTCAGTACCACCTGTACGCCATCAAGGGTGTTATTCCTCTGGTCTACGAGAACTACAACTACATCTACTTCTTCTCTGACTGGGTCATGCAGTGCCAGATGATGGACGATGACCTGCTGTTGGCTGGCTACAAGGGCAAGAAGGTCGATATCTACATCTACATGAAGGTGGAAGGCGATCCCTCCTGCGGCGGCGCCAATAAGCCCGCTTACTATGTGGATCAGCTGATCGTTGCTTCCTCCTGCCAGCAGGATGAGACTTGGACTGTTACCAAGGAGCCCACTTGTTCTGAACTTGGTGAGGCTACCGGCACCTGCGCCATCTGCGGTCTGGAAAATGCTGTTGTTCCCGTGGAAAAGCTGCTGCACACCATTGAGAACCCCTACACCGTTTCTCAGCCCACCTGTAAGGCCAATGCTCAGGAGTACGGCAGATGCAGCGTCTGCGGTACCATCGTTGAGAAGCAGGATGTTCCCGGCACCATGCTGGAGCACTCCTTCACCAACTATGTGAAGCAGGAAGATGGCTCCGGCACCGAGATCGCCTACTGCGATAACGGCTGCGGCGAGCGCCATGTCCGTAACTCCGTCAGCACCGGCGAAAACATGCAGCTGCCCGAGCCTCTGCAGCCTATCATCCCCATCCTGGGCGGTGCTGCGGGCGCACCCAGCTTCAGCTTCTCCGATATCAAGGAGTCTGACTGGTGCTTCGAAAGTGTTAAGGAAGCCTGGAGCAACAAGCTCATCAACGGCGTGACTGCTACTGAGTTCCGTCCCAACGAGACCCTGACTGTGGCACAGGCCGTGAAGCTGGCATCTGCTTACCATGAAATGAACTATACCGGTGATGTCACCCTTGAAAACGGTAGCGGCAACTGGTACAGCTCCTATGTGGACTATGCCGTTGAAAACGGCATCATCGACAGCAAGTATGCTTCCAAGAGCACTGCTGAGATGAACAAGGCCATCGACAGAAGCGAATTCGTCTCCATCTTCGTCAAGGCAATGGACGAAGGCAGCCTGGTTGGTTACAACGATGTGGCTGACAACGCCATTCCCGATGTGAAGACTGACGACGAGAACGCCGAAGCCATCTACAAGTTCTACCGTGCCGGTATTCTGACCGGTTCCGATGGCAAGGGCACTTTCAATCCCACCAGCTCCATCAAGAGAAGCGAAGTGGCTGCTATTCTGAGCAGAATGTATAACGAAAATGTCCGTCAGGCCATTACCCTGAAGTAAACAAAACCAACAACAGCCCCTTGTTCCCAAAGGAACAAGGGGCTGTTGTTATAGCAAGAGGAGAGGGGATGGGTTTTTTTGCACATTTTCTATTGTATTTATTGACAGACTACAGGATATTGTATATAATTACCTTGTCTTGTAATAACAAGGATGGGCTTGCTTTGTTTTTTGACCAGGCCCACGGAAACCAGGAAGGATGATCAAAAAATGCTCAAAAAGCCTCTTGTCCGGTGGGTGGCATTGTTGCTGCTTATCGTGACTGTCGTGGGTGTAACCTTTGCGGGAGCAAAAGAACCTGTAGCCAAGACCAGCGGTCTTGTTCTGGAGGATATGCCCATCGTTCTGCCTGCCAATGCCTCAGAGGTAGAGAAGACTGCAGCCAAAGAACTGCAGCATTATCTGAGAAAGATGACAGGCTCTGCTTCCGCCATCGTGACCGAAGGCGTGAATGTGGAAAGTGCCATTTACCTTGGTGCGACCAAGTTTGCCAAAGGAAATAATATCACCTATACCGATAACAACGGCAATGGTGAAGGTTGGGCCATTAAGGCCATTGGCGAGAACCTTGTTCTCACCGGCGGCGCAGCCCGAGGCTCCCTTTATGCTGTTTACCATCTGCTGGAGGACGAGTTCGGTGTCCACTGGTGGAATATGTGGGAAGAGTATGTCCCCGAGATGGAGGATGCTGTGCTTTCCTACAGCTTTGAGAGCAGCGGCGAGCCTGTTTTTGAGAACCGTGACATCTATACCAACGAGGGCTATACCTCCTTGTTCTTCGTTCGCAACCGCATGAACGGCTTTGCCGGCAATCCTCCCCGGGAATTTGGCGGTGAGGACAATTTTGCCCGTCCTTATCATGTCCATGTGTTCAACCGTTATTTCCCTCCCTTCTATGCGCAGCCCACCAACGATAATGATGCCAAGTGGGTCGATGCCATCAACCCCGAGGGTGTGGACTGGTTCGTGGAGCATCCCGAATGGTATGCCTGGTCGGAAGATCGGCAGGAGCGTATCTCCTACGGCCAGATGTGTCTGAGCAATCAGGAACTGGTGGAAGTCTTTAAGGAAAAGGCTCTGCTTGCCATCGAAATGTCCTATGAGGATGCCGATGCAGCCGGTGTTGCCCGTCCCAAGTACATTGATATCTCTCCCAACGACCTGTCCGGTCACTGTGAATGTGCCGACTGTCAGGCTTCTCTGGCAGCCAGCGGCCCTTCCGGTCATCTGCTGAAGTTTGTCAATCAGATTGCCGAGGCCATCTATGAGGTCTATCCGGAGATCACCGTAGAAACGCTGGCTTACTGGCACTATTTTGAAGTGCCGCTGGATGATACTGTCCCTGCGGACAACCTGGTCATCCGTCTGGCCAGTTCCGATCTGGATCTGATGCACGATCTGAACCACCCCAACAACGATGAGCCCAAAGAGCGTCTGGAAAAATGGGGCAACATTCTGCAGCCCGGTCAGCTGTGGCTGTGGGACTATGGCATCACACTGACGGAGGCCGGTGTTCTGCCCAACTATTTCCGCTGGTTCAACGATTATCAGATGGCTTATGAAAATGGAGCTATGGGTGTTCTCATTGAGCACCAGAGACCCAACAGTATCGAGTTCTGGGATCTGAAGCAGTGGCTCATCACCAAGGCCATGGAGGATCCCTATCAGGATGTGGAAGCCCTTTCCATGGAATTCCTGTCCAAGTATTACGGCGAAGAAGCAGCCGAGCCTCTGTATGCCTATCTGAAGCTGATGGAAGAGGCAGCGGCCGACTACACCGAAATGGATATAACCTTCTCCGAAACGACCATCGAAGCCCCCTGGCTGGATGTGAAGGATATCCTTGCAGGCAACGAATACTTTGAAGAGGCTGTTGCCGGTGTGGAAGGGGATACCACCCTGTCTGCCGAAGACCGGGAACTGTATCTGAACCGTATTCAGGTTGCCCGCGGCGGTCTGGATCGGACGATTCTGAAGAATTATGCCAGATTTGCAGAGGAATCCAGTGCCCTCAATGATCCCGACTATATCTTTGATCTGTCCCGCCAGGAGGTGGGTACTCGCCTGATCGACGGCGTGACCTGGCTCATGAACATGGAAAACCAGACGGATTACATGGAGATCGATACTTACGGCGTTCGCGGCAATCTTGGTGACAACGGCACCCGGAGCACCTACAGCAAGTATCTGACGGAAACCGACCCTGTGACCGGTGAACTGCAGGATCGCCCTGCCATTCCCCAGCAGGTCTATGACGATCATCCCGGTATTTCCGACAACCATATCCATGACTTCCTGGCCAGCAACTTCTTCCAGGCAGGTACCATGATCTACTACCCCTTTGTGGACATGGAATATGGTACCGCATCCTGGGGCAACGGTAGCGCCGTTACTTTGGATTATCGGAAGCTCTATGACTGGGTCGAAGATTATGGCGGCAATACTTCCAGCTATACCTTCAGTGATACCAAGGCCATGATCGGCACGCTTCCCAACCTGTATCTGGGTGATCCGCTGATCAATGACGGTGAATATCATCTGTACTATGTGCCGGATGTGGAGGTTCTCAACGAGTCCACCACTCTGTTCAGCTTCTTCTACGATGTCATCCGCTTCAACATTCAGGAGCTGCGCCATCTGGCCAATGAGCCGGTGGATGTCTACCTGTCCATGAAGATCGAGGGTGACCCTTCCGGTGAGAATCAGAAGAATCTTGGCAAGCTCTACATTGACCGTATCATCATCGTGGAGGATTGCACCAACTACGAGATCAACTATACCAGTGAGATTCCCGCCACCTGCTCCAGCAACAAAAAGCTGGTCGGTATGTGCCCTGTCTGCGGTCAGGAGGCCGTGAAGGAGCTTCCTTATACTACCACTTATCACGATGTTGACGGCGACTATCGCTATGACCCTCAGACCGGAAAGTATTATGCCAACTGTACTGTCTGCGGCGAGGCTGTCTTTGACACCCTGGGCAAGCTGCCCGATGGATTCATCGAGTCTCTGGCGGCAGAAGGTATTTCTCTGGAAGGCGTCTATGACTTTGGCGTGAAGGATTTTACCGTCAGCACCTCTAAACGGACGACCATCGAGAATGATGGGGACTCTGCTCTGGGCAAGACTGTCCATTGGGATCTGACGACGATTCCCGAAAACCGCTATTTCTATTTCCGGATCACCGATAGCAAGCGGATGTTCTTCCCCGACAAGGTCACCGATGCACCCTATGCCAAGGACATCATCACCGATGGCCAGTATCATCTGTACAAGCTGTCAGATGTGCCTCTGGTTCAGAAAGGTGATTCCAAGCTGATCTTTATGGACTGGTCCTTGCAGTTGGATGCCAAGAAGCTGGAGCATCTGATGGATCGCAAGGTGGATGTCTATTTCTCCATGAAGGTCGTAGGCGACCTGAGTGATTTCAACGGTCTGCATTATTATATCGACCGCATTCTGGTGGTGGCAGGCTGCCCGATGCATAATGCCGATACCTATACCTGGGACGATGCCCAGAACGCTTATGTAGGCAAGTGCAGCACCTGCAACCGTGTGGTCAAGCATGCCTTCCAGGCAGAACTGCCCCAGGATGTGTTTGATGCACTGGCTGCCACCAAGAGCGACCTGGCTCATGTCCATGAATACGACGCTGACAGCTTTGTTCTGGCCGGTAGCTTCAAGACAGTGGATGATGCGGGTTCTCCCCTCGGTAAGGCTGTCAAGCTGCGGACTTATGACAATGCCTCTAACCCCAACAAGTTCATCGGCAAGGATCTTCCTGTTATCATTTATGGTTCTGCCAGCGGTTATACCGATGTGGGCATCATCAAGACGGCAGAGTTGGGCGCCAATGCCAACAAGGGTTACAAGTTCTATAAGTTTGAGGGTATTCAGCTGCCCGAAGCAAAGATGAACTATCTCTATACCTTCGATTTCTATCTGCAGAATCATGATATGGTTGCGGATATGAACAGCCTGCTGGGCAAGAAGGTGGACATCTACATTTCCATGAAGATCAAGGGCGATCCCGTCAACGGCAAGTCGGCGGCTACCTGTCCCTCTTACTACATTGACCGTATGCTCCTTGTGGACAGCTGCGGCAACCATATTCCCCAGGAGAGCCTGGTTCAGATCTCCGAGGCCACCTGCTGGAAGGGCGATACCTACGAGGGTACCTGCAACATCTGCGGCAGAGTGTCCGAAATGGAAGACGAAGCAAGCAGACTGGCACACAACTTTGGTGCCTACGAGACCGGTGCCGACGGCAAGTCTCAGATTGCCCACTGCCTGAACGACGGCTGCACCGTCACCAGTGTCATTGATGTGGCCCTGCCCCAGGAGGTTCTGGATGATCTGAATGCTGAAGGCATCAGCATGGAGCATGTCTACGACTACAATGCCGATCACTTCATCCTGTACGGTCCGGTGAAGCAGGTCACCGATTCGGAATCTCCCTTCGGCAAGGCAGTCAAGCTGCGGTCTTACGATTATGCCGAGAATCCCGGCAAGTTCATCGGCAAGGATTTTGATTTTACCATCTATGGTTCCGGTGTCTACACCGATGTGGGCACCATTAAAAACAGCGACATGGGTACCAATGCAGGCAAGGGCTACAAGATCTACAAGTTTGCAGATGTGAAGCTGCCCGATGTCAAGATGAACTACATCTACACCTTTGACTTCTACTTCCAGAACCATGACATGGCAAAGGTCATGAATACCCTGTACGGCGGTACCGTGGATATTTACCTGTCCATGAAGATCACCGGTAACCCGGTGGGCGGCTGGTATTCCTATAACTGCCCCACCTATTACATCGACCGCATGATTTTGGTGGATAACTGCGATAATCATGAGATCCATTATGAGGCACCGGAAGGAACCAGTTGTACGGATACTTCCGTCACCTACACCGGCACTTGCCCCATCTGCAAGAAGGAACGCACCAAGTCCGGTGAGGCAATTTCCCGCCATGTCTTCACCAGATATCTCCGGGATAAATACAACGCCAAGAGATATGTGGCTTACTGCGACAACGGCTGCGGCACCATAGATGAAAAGTTCTATGTCAATGGACAGAAGCAGCTGCCGGAGGAACTACCTCAGAGCGCCAAGAACCATATGCTGTTCTCCTACGATTGCAATGAGTTCATTCTGTCCGGTGTGGAGGACTGCTACTTCTGGGATCTGGAGCTGGATCGTCCCGTTGGTGTGCTGGACTATGCAAACAACTATGAGTCCAATTATATGATCTTCCGGGGCAATGAGGGCGTCTTTGCAGGTATGTACGCTCAGGATGGCTCCGGCGGCGGCGTCGTCGGCTACTTCCAGAATGTGAATGATGGCTCCGGCGTGGCCGGTAACTCCGGCAAGGGCTATCAGCTCTATGTCATTGAGGATGTTCCCGTTGTGGAAGACGGCAACTATACCTACTACTATATGTTTACCAGCTGGGTCCTGCAGATCCATATGCTGGACGATGATCTGGTCAAGGCCGGTTACAGAAACAAGAATGTTGACCTGTATTTGTACATGAAGGTGGAAGGCGACACCAGTACCATGGGTACGGAAAAGCCTGTCTACACCATCGATCAGATCATCGTTACCGGCAGCTGCACCACCGACGACACCTGGACCGTCACCAGAGAAGCCACCTGCTCCGAGTTTGGTCTCATGGAAGGCACCTGCACCACCTGCGGTCTGGAGACAGTTCTGTATATTCCCAAACTGCCTCATGTGATGAGCAACAGCATTCTGGAATACACGCCAACCTGCACCAGAAACGAGCATCGGTACGGCCGGTGCGATGTCTGCGGCGAGAATGAAACCATTGAGATCCCCAATACCAGCCTGGGCCATTCTTTCACAAAGTATGAGCCCCAGGAGGACGGTGTGACGGAGGTCGCATGGTGCGATAATGGCTGCCGTACCCGGGATGTTCGGAAAATCGCAGATCCTGTGACCCCCGGCGATGTTCTGGAGAACACCGGTTTGCAGCAGTTCCTGCCCGTCCTTGGCGGTGCAGCAGGTGCACCCAGCTTCAGCTTCTCCGATATCAAGGAGTCTGACTGGTACTTCGAAAGTGTTAAGGAAGCCTGGAGCAACAAGCTCATCAACGGCGTCACCGCCACCGAGTTCCGTCCCAACGAGACTCTGACCGTGGCTCAGGCTGTGAAGCTGGCATCTGCTTACCACGAAATGAACTACACTGGCGATGTCACGCTGGAGAACGGCTCTGGTAACTGGTACAGCTCCTATGTGGACTATGCCGTT
>JAZNNW010000057.1:0-4531 GCA_045580485.1 Candidatus Avilachnospira sp.
ATTTGCTGCTGTAGCTCAGTAGGTAGAGCGCATCCTTGGTAAGGATGAGGTCGGCGGTTCAAATCCGCCCAGCAGCTCCAACAAAACCCTGTAACCGCAATGGTTACGGGGTTTTGTGCATTTCTGACAAGGCTTCAAAAACGCCCAAATTTGCTAAAAAACCAGCTAAACTTTTTTCTTCTGCATCAAAGTCTGCTAATTGCAGAGGAGAGCAATAAGCGCAAAAGTTGCTGAGAGAGGTCTGGATCTTCTTGGACTTTTAAGAGAAGATCTTGGGCCTCGTATTCTTTTTTCTCTGTGGGAGCGGGTTTGTTATTCGTAGCAGGGGCATAGAAGCTTTCCTCTACTTTTTCAGACAACGCACGCTTTTCACATTCAAGAGCTTCGTTATAGTTGCTCATTAACACTTCAGGAGACTGGCCAGCTGCTTCAGCGACCAGCTGATAATTATTGTTTGATAGACGAACCTTGTGCATCTGGCCTGACTTTCTGAGTCCTTGGAATTCGAGCAGATCTTCTATCTTGAGTCGGCGCTGCGCATCCTTAAAAGCATCCCCGATTGATTTGGGTTCAATAGGAGAGCCATCGGCAAAGCAGAGCAGCAAACCCTGATCTTGATATTCTGAACCGAAGACGGCTTTGTTTTCTGCAATCTCATCCAGTCGTTTTTTGATCTCCTCGACCAAAGGCGTCGTAAGATAGAGCTTTCGATAGCTCTCTTCCGTTTTGGGCGCCTTCAGAATCAGACTGCTTTTCGAGGCTTTCTTCTTTTTCGGAAATACATGGATGATTTCCTCTCGGGGCAATGTTGCCAGCGACTCATCAGAGACTCTTTGCAGAATGCGTTTGATCCAAAGGCTCTTGTCTTTCAAGTCGATGAGGCTAATGTCAATACCAGCCACTTCTCCGGCACGCAGAGAGCACACAAAACCAATGTGTACGGCCAAATGGAGCATCGGATCATCTTCAATCAATTTGAGAAAGTCTTGGATCTGCTCCGGCTGCCAGTAGTTGCGCTTCCGGTATTTCTCGGTAGGCGGGGTCACATCTGGAATTTCTGTCACATAACGCCACTGCTTTGCAGTAGGGAATCCAACCATAAGAACATTGAACGCCTTTTTGATGGTTGGAGAAGAGAGCCGCGGAACTTCCGTCGGCTTCTTTTTATACCCTTTGCTGCCAGAGCAAGGTTTCTGGCTGAGATAGTCCAGAAACAGGTCAATGTCTTCTGCAGTAATTGTACTCATGACCCAGTTGCCGAAATAGGGATAGATGTGGTTGTTCAGGGTACTGACATAGCTGTCATAGGTGTTTGGGGAGAAGCGTTTTTTCCTCGCATGGAAAGGGAGGAAGCGCTCCATGAAGTGTTTGAAGGTTTGATGCGTGTTGTCTTCCTTCGGTGACGGCATAGGCACATTGGGAAGGCCTGCGTTTGCTTGGGCAAGCTCACGCTGCGTCTTTTCTATGGCCTTCCTGCGTTTGTAGTCCAGTGCTGCCAATCGGATATCATCATACCGCTTTTCTTTTTGCAATAGTTCAATATAGGCTTTCCGCTGTATAGCTTCCAGCTCGGTGTCGTAGGTCTCCCAATGCTGTTTGTTTTTACCGTCATCAGTGCGGTAGAGGTAAATAACATTATGGGAGGATCCACGGACCTGATATGTTGCCATGTAATGATCGTCCTTTCGTTGGCACGATTAGGAAACGCATGTCTGTCCGTTGAACCATCGGTCAAAGGACTCTTTGTGGACGCGAAGACAGCGTTTTCCCAGCCGAATGACCTTGAATTCAGTCGTGTTTTCGCAGACATAATATGCTTTGCGAATACTTACACCAAGGATTCGGGCCACTTGCTCAGCTGTATAAGTGAGCTGAGAATCATTGCTGCAAATTGTGTTTTCCATAGTGAACTCCTTTGCAGCTTGGCAACCTGTTTGATTGTATCTACACCCTCCCTTCGCCAAAATAGCAAGTGAGTTCATTGTAGCACACCATATGCAGATAGCCAAGCGATTTTAGATAAGGTGGTAATTCCAATATCAGCAGGCGGCAGTTGGCTAAACTGCTCCACGGGTGAACTCCCCCAGGCTCCTCTGGCTCCTTCGCAGCTCGCAGCATGGCTCCACTGAGTCTGCATTGAAGAAGGCGTATCATCATCGGGCATATGGGTCATGGCCACAAGCTGCCACAGCTTGCTTGTGCGCTATCTCGCTCGACCTTTAAGAAGGCGTCATGGCGCAGTCATTACACACGGCTCTCCCTTTCGGGCCATATACTTCATGTGCCTGCCGGCGAAATGAGGCAGTGGAAGCCTGTTTTTCAAGGTGCAAACAATACCTTCCCGAAGACGCATTTTCGTCTTTCACTCCCTATCCCGATGTGCAGAACACGAATTGCCCAGCACAATACAAATATTGTTGAAAAAATTGTTACCTTGATGATCTGCAGTGCGTCTATAATAGTAAAAGGGATTCTTTCTTGAGAAAGGAAACACTGTATGGATGATAGAGAAATTATAGAGCTGTACTGGAATCGCGTGGAAAGCGCCATAACTCGGACGGATGAAAAGTATGGGAAATACAGTCACTCGATTGCCTATGCCATCCTTGGAAATCACGAGGATAGCGAGGAATGCGTCAATGATACCTACATCAATGTATGGAATAGCATACCGCCTCAGCGCCCAAACAGTTTGGCGGCTTACATAGCACGGATCACACGCAATCTTTCCTTGGACAAATATAGAGCGTCAACTGCTGAAAAGCGTGGCGCCGGACACACAGCAACAGTGCTGAGCGAATTACAGTATTGCATCGCAGGTTCCGATGATGGTCGTGAGATTGAAGACCAACTGGCGATGGTAGATGTTCTTAATCGTTTTCTCGGAAGCTTATCACCTCAAAGCCGCAAAGTCTTTATGCGCCGGTATTGGTATTTCAACTCTATCAAAGAAATAGCAAATGAGTACCACATGACCGAGGGCAAGGTCAAGATGCTACTATTGCGGACACGGCGAGAATTGAAAAAACACTTGGAAAGAGAGGGCGTTTCCCAATGAACAAAGAAAACATTGCCTATGCGCTGGGACAAGTGGATGAGAAATACATAGTGGAAGCTGCGTCAAGCACAACAGTGAAAGTTCGAAAGTATAGAAGAAAATGGGGAGCTATTGCGGCGTGTTTGACTCTGGCCGTAATACTTGTGGCATCTGTAGCTGCTGCCACAGGAATGCTGGATCCAATATTCTCTTATTTCCAGAGTGAAGAAGAAATATATATGGAAGAGATCTTGACTGCTTCGTATTCAGTGTCCAATGAAGAGGTACAGCTGCGTATGGAAGGTGCGATTGCAGATGAGGATGCATGTTATATGGTTGTTTCCCTTATTGACTTAACGGGAACGGGGAAAAAGCGACTGGAAAGGACGGATATCCATAAGGAGTATGAAGTATATGGCGTATTAGGGAACGGTGATCGTGTGACAGGAGGAAGCACAAGTGCCGGCACATATACGCAGGGAGGCAAAGCTAAGTCCTACTTTCCTGATGCTGCCCAAACAAGAGTTATTATGTACGAGCCAAAGTCTTGTGGCATGAAAGATGTCCAGACGGTGTGCTTTAGTTATGGTGGCCTTGTATTGGAGGTGGAACCTGCAAACTATATGTCACCACACTATGATTTAGTTGCTGAAAATGACAGTGCGCCGCTCACAGATGTAGGGCTGTCCCGCATAGGTTTTTCTTTTGTGCAGCCCCTCTCCGATGAAATATCAGCTGAGGAGTTAGCCTATGATATAAGGCTGATTCGTGCAGATGGATCCGTTCTATCGAAAGATGAGATGAGGGTAATTGGCTCAGCGCATTCTATATCGACTGCTCCTGATCTTGAAGAAACCAAAATAAAAGGAGAATGGGGGAGCATCCCTTCACTTACTATTATCAATTTGGATGAATACTGTGGCCTCCAAATCAACGGAGAGAATTATTACTATGATGAGCACTAAATGTCGTATATCCGTGGGTGAGTGAAATATGTGTCTGTTCTGAATGCGGTCATTACGAAGAATCAAGAGATAGAGAGGTGTTTTCAAGCATAGAAACAAGACACCGCAGACGCTCATAGTTGGAGTATCTGCGGTGTCCTTTTGTTTTAGTCCCTTGAAAACATCAAGGTTATTGAGCATATCGTCCAGATTGACAGCGGGAGCAGGCGGCTGCTCGGAGCCAGCAGTGACAGGAACCAGCTGCATTCCATGCATCAGTTCCTCGACAGCGGCGCGGGCCATGCTCTTGACCATGGTTTCCATCTGCTCTCTGGTCTGCGTTTGCTGTACAACGATGTTGATCTTTCCGTCCGGCAGCATAACTTCCGGATGGCGTTCCATGTACTCGATCAGAGCAGGGACAACCACTTTGCTCTTGTGGTTGCCGAGCCTTTCCATCAGCTGTCCTGCCCGGATCTGTTCTTCAGAGAATGCATCCCACTGTAAGGAGTATCGGTACTTATTATCCGCGAACAATACCATCCCCTCC
>JAZNNW010000058.1:0-5780 GCA_045580485.1 Candidatus Avilachnospira sp.
CATCTTCTGCATTTAATTGCATCGTAGCTTGTGCAGTAGTAGCTGATCCCGAAAAGAAATCAAGAACAATTGAATCTTTATCCGTAGAAATGAGAATAGCCTTTTTAATTAAACCAACAGGCTTCGGATAGTCAAAATACTGTTTATCATCAAACAATTTTTTCAATTCTTGAGATGCGGATTGTGTATGTCCAACTTCATCGAATCCCCAAATGCTAATAGGAACTATACCGTTGTTTGTTTCAGATAAAAACCTTTTAACACGCGGCATATTGTCACCGTTCTCACCAAACCAAATTCTATTATCGTCTATTAATCTCTTAAAAGTTTCACGAGAAAATCTCCAAACATTACCATTCGACGGATATACCTCTCGTCCAGATGGAGTTGTTATGGGATAATAATCCTTTTCTGTAACACGACCAATCGTACAATCGCCTGATGTCCATGGGCCTCTTGGATCGTTATCGGGATTTTTATATCGCTTAGTCATTTCCTCTGTTGCAGGCAACAGATTTCTATTAAAGTTTGGTTTATTTTTGGCATAGCACAAAATGGACTCGTGATTTAAGGAAAAATATTTCGCATCATTTTGAGGACTAAATTTTTTATGCCATATGATTTCTTGCACATAATTTTGTTCACCAAAAATCTCATTGCAAACTTTTTTGAGATTTTCAATTTCATTTTCATCCATTGAAATAAAAATAACGCCATCATCGGACAAGAGATCTTTTGCTAATTTTATTCTTGGATAAATCATATTTAACCAGTCGGTATGAAAACGGCCGTTACTTTCTGCGTTTTGAACAAGACGATTTCCTTCATTATCAAACTGACCGCTGTTAGCCAAATACTCGTCAAGTGATTCTGAAAAATCATCGTTATAAACGAAATCGTTGCCGGTATTATAGGGAGGGTCAATGTAAATAACCTTGATTTTGCCAAGATAAGTTTCTTGAAGGAGCTTCAAAACTTCAAGATTATCGCCTTCAATGTAGAGGTTTTGAGTGGTATCAAAATCAACACTTTCTTCACGGCAAGGACGAAGTGTTCTGTTGATGGGAGCATTGGCAGCAAGAATTGCCTTTTTCTTGTCCGGCCAAGTAAATTGATAGCGTTCTTCATTACCTTCCACCACAAAGGAGGAAAGTTCCTGTTTGAGCATATCAAAGTCTACGACCATTTCGAGTTTGCCTTCTTCGTTAATTCTTTCTGTAACACAATTGGGGAACAATGCGGCAATCTGAGCCACATTAGCATCAACCTTATTCATCGAGTGCATTTTCAATTTATCCATTGTTATGAACCTCCTCGGCTTTCTTATAAAATTTGTATATTGGGAATTCCTTAAAATAATTTAGGTCTTTTTCTTCTAATGAATCGAGTAACTTTTTGGCTTCTTCTTGTTCATCCAATAGTAAGAATGAACCTATTTTAAAAAACACCTCATTAGTGTTTTCAATTATGTCGCTTAACACTTTTTTCTCTGCATACTGCAACGGTCTTTTTCGAGCGATTAACTGCAGTTCGTTAAGCTGAATAACTTCCTTGGTCATATTTTCGGGATGCTCTTTTATCCATGATATCAAGTCTTCCATCCCTTTATATAGGTCATCAGACTTTTTAATGTCGTATGCCTTGAGCATTTCTAACAGCAACTGATTCGCTGTATCAACCAAGAAATCTTGCGGTTCAAGTCGCCTAAAATCGTTTACAATGCTTTCGTAATTGATGTTATCGACCGTATTGAAGGATTCTGCTTTCATTAACGCAAACTGTGATGTTGGATGAGGTTTCTTATCGGCATCCATCATAACCACAGGAACTGTGGTAGTAAAGTAATCCCAAACATTACGGCTTCCATCATCGTTCTTGTGACAGAGCATGACAAAATGAAGATTACATATATTTAGATTAACGATAATCGGCAAATCTTCGTCCAAACCATGAACAGGCTCATCATCCTCTATAGCTGCAACAAGGATATTGATTTTCCAATTATCTGAATCCGTACACTTGTCAAGGTCAAGATCTTTCTTAACACTCATTTTTTTCAGAACATTGTCCAACTTAATGTATCCTTCTAAAACATCGGGATACTCATACGCTCTGATTTTATCGAGTTGCTCTTTTGGGAAATCTATTGGAAACTTTGCCGAGCCAAGTTTTACTGACTTCTTTTCGAAGAGAGCAATTAAAAACTTTAAGTCCCTGATGCGTTCTCTTAATGTTCCTTGTAGTTTTATATTTATGGTGCATTGTTTTTCCTCGCTTGGTTTGTTATCAAGCGGGAAACTCATTGTCATACATTTGCCAATCTTATGGATTCGTTTATCGGCAGTAGAAACAATGTTTATTTTATCGTAGTATTGTATATCTCCTACGAATACGGGAATGCTACTATCTGTACTCATTGTTATTTGAGATACATTGCTATAGTATTCCACAGGTGTTGGAGCTGAATTACCTTTTACATTTGCGTAAACATACATTTCACTTCCGTCAACTATTCGAGGGAAGATGTCGTTTTTCTGTCCGGTCCGGAAGCCTTGATATCTGATAGTAAGGCTTTCTAAAACACCTTGTTTTTGCAATTCTTCAACGGTTGGCGGTTTTTTGCCAGCATAACTGGTCTGCATATTTGCATTGGTGTGGAAACTCTCAAAAATAATTGTTTTTTCGTTATTATCTTCGGGGAACTTTTCAAAAGGAACGCTAATTGTACTTTTATTGGTTCGGTTTTTAAGGATTTCGGATGCTCTAAATGGAGTTATAGCAGCATAATAAATCTGTCTTGCTTCTCGTTCTTTTTTATCTATGTAAACAACAAAGAAAATCGCACCACCGTTGTGAACATAGTCTTCAAGGTCAACTACTTTAACCGGATATTTAATAGTATCCTTGATTTTGCCTTGAAACAATTTTCCTTTCACTTGGGTGAAAACCTTTTTCAAGTCTTTATTTGTTTTCTTGCTGTCTTTATGAATGTAGACGGGGCCATCCCAAACAGGTTCTTTTTCACCGGCTTTGATATATGTTTCAAGCCGGTCTGTTTTGGAAATGGAAGTATCTACTGCATTTGTAGCAATTTTTTCTATATCCATTTAGTTTCTTCTTTCTTTAAACCGAAGTGGTTCTAATAATTTTCTTTATAATATTTGATACCTTAATTTCTTCTTTATCGCATACGAGGAAGACATTATCGTTCTTCTCAAATGCAAGCTGTTGCATAATCTCTTTAGTAGGAAGGCATTCTTCCTGATACACCGCACAAACAGCATTTAAAGTTTCGCTTCCAAGATGCGTTATTTTATCGCATATATCTTCAACCGAAGTTGAGACATAATATCTAACCGAACCATCCGAGGTAAATTCATCCAATTCCTCATTTAGCGATAACGCTAAATCATATTTGGTTTTCAGTTCCTCGGTGGTTGCATATATGAACAATACGAAGTTCGACGTTATATCAAAGAGTTCTTTGTCAAGAGCGAGAAGGATATTAAGCCCCTTAACATAACCTTCCACATATTCAATTTCATCGAGGATGCTGTCATAGTATTGGTGGTTTTCCAATGATTTCTTTGTTTCTATGACCGCTTCAATAATCTTCTTATGCTTTGAGCCTCTATAATCAACGAACGCAGATAATTTACCAATATTGAATGTGGTTTCCTCGGGAGTAGGTGCTTCCTGAATCTCCATTTCGGTCTTTTTTATTAGTTCATCGATTTTTCTTTGTCGGAGATACATTTCGCCGACATTTTCGTATATATGGTTAGTTCTTCGTTTCAATGGTTACCTCAACCTCTTTTGGTGTAATTTCTACGGTTACCTGTGTGAGAATGTTTAGTTCAGTTTTAAGCGCCGTCACCTGATCGGCAAGTTCAAACTTTTTCTTCGGCTGTTTTTCTTTTCTTGCAAGTTTTTCGGTTCGCTCAATTTCTTTTTTGAGCTTCTCGATTTTATGTGTTGTTTCGACATCGGTTTTAATACTGTCGCTTTTGGTGGCAATCTTTTCCTTTGCTATTTGGCGCACAAAACCTTCATATGCCGAATCTAACGACAAGCCGGAAATGTTTAGTTGAATGCTGTCTTCATCAGACCATTCGGTATAGTAATATTCCGAAACAAGAGAACACGCACCGGTAGGGCTGATTTCTTTATACGCTGTGCAGAGCCGAATTTTTTCGTTATACTCCAAGATGAAAACGATGTGATATGGGATGCCTTTATCCAAGAGCTTTAAGACCGCTTCATCAATCTTATCTTGATTAAGAATAACACGAAAGATTTCTATTTCGGTTACTTTTTCTCCGACTGTAAGGTTGATGGTATCAGCCGACAACTTGTTTTGCCAATATACCGCTTTTATCTGTTCTACGAACATTTTTTTCAAAGTTGCAGACACAGATAGGTTCTCATAAAAACGCTGTTTCGGTAATTTCCTATTAAATTGTGTACTGTTAGGAAAGTTCATTTTTATTCCTCATCAAAGTAATAATCACCAATGTGTTCTTTCAGTTCGTCAATATCATAACAATCGGCTGCTTCTATGTAATTATCGTTACCATGCCAAAATGCTTTTGATATGATTTCTACGGATTTGCTTTCTAACACTCTATTAAAAATGCCTTTTGCAAAGGAATTGCAACCATCCAAATATATTTTTAGCCACTCGTTCTCGGTGGGAGCATATAATGTGGAGGATTCATCAAAAAGCAATCGGGAGTGATAAGCACAAAACTCCGCAAAAAATCTGTGGTCAACCTCATCTATCTCGAGGGGAGTGCCTTCGTATAAAAGACAATCTTCTACATCCTCATCAAAGGATTCGGAGGTTAGTTTATCGAAGGCTTTCTTCTTTTCGACAAGTGCATGGTATTTGTCTACGGAATAAGCGAAGGTATCATCGATAAGTGAATTGCCACAATCTGCGTTACCTGACAAAGCCGAATACCATCTTGCGTTTAGTTCCTTTGCAGAAGTCGACTCTATGGCAGCTTCACGAAGTGATGTAATTAAAAGATTGGCAAAGAAATCATCTTCCAAAGGGATGATATCTATTGATGAGTTCACAGAAAATACCCTTGACCTGCGTTCATCAATTTGGTTTGTCTTTTCATCAAATGCAAAGAAGCGGATTACACCTTCGCATCTGACAATTAGCAAAATCTTGTATGGCAGGGATTGAGCTACAGCCATAACAAAATTATTAAGCGAGAATTTGCTATGTTCTACCGAGGTATATTCAGCAAGCAAAACTATAATCTCGCCGTCATTGTAAGGGAACGAATATAAAATCTCGATAGATTCAAGATATGCCGCCAACCATTTTTCTTCAGCGTTTGTTAGGTTTGCAGATTTTATATATCTCTCGTTACTCAATCTTTTTCCCACATAGTTCTTTTGTGGGAATTTCAAATACTCATGCATATGCTTTATTTCACCACTAAAAATGTTATAAGTTCAAAATCATCCAAGCCCTTAAAATTGTTTGCAAGTAATGAGGTGCCGCCGGGTTTGAATAAACTATCAATATCGCTTTCCTCTTTAACTTGGATTATAGAGGAGATGGCTTCGCCTAAAAGTTTAGAGAACTTCGACATATTTCTTCCATCGTTGGTTTCCTTGTTAAACTCACGGCAGAGTTCAGCATAAGGCTCTGTTTTACCTTTGCAAAGGAAACGCATTTTATCCAGCATTTCTTTCGGGGAAAGGTGATCACAGATAATATCTCCGTCATCACTAATGTAAACCATATAGAAGGGATGCAA
>JAZNNW010000059.1:0-2105 GCA_045580485.1 Candidatus Avilachnospira sp.
ACCCGGAAATGGGAGCTTTTGTTTTCTTCGATGTACACGGTACGGATCTTGACCTCGTCAAAATCGATACCCTTGGTCTTGAAGGCCAGCAGCATGTTGGTCTCATACTCGAACCGGTCGCCATAGATATCCACCAGCTCCTCCAGGACCTTCCTGGGAATAGCCCGCAGACCGGTCTGGGTATCGGAGATGGTCATACCCACAAAGATCTTGAAGATGGCGGAGGTGGTCTGGTTGCCGAAGCGGCTGCGTTCAGGCACATGGTCCAGGGTAAAGTCCCGGCAGCCCAGAACCGTATGTCCGGTCTTCAGCATGTGCTCACAGCAGGCTCGGGTATCTTCCGGGTGGTGCTGGTTGTCGCCATCTACCGTGACTACACCGTAGCCATCGGGACGGTGATTCAGAAACCACCGGAAGGCGTTTTTCAGCGCCGCGCCCTTGCCTTTGTTCACCTCATGGTGCAGCAGGTGAATCTCTGGATGCTGTGCAGCCAGATCGTAAAAATAGTGAAGGTTTTCCTGCTTGCTTCCGTCGTTGACCAGAATGATGTCGGAGAAGCCGTACTGAAGCAGGCCGTCGATGACGGCAATGAGCTTCTCATCCGGGTCAAGGGAAGGCAGGACTACCGAGATTTTGGATAAGTCTTGCATCGTATCGCCTCGCATTGAAAATTTGCATAGTAAGACATATTAAACTCACCATACTATAACACATTTCTTCCCGTTTGGAAAGCCTTTTCATAAAATCTTAAAAGAAATTGTCGAAGGAATTTGTTTACATAAGCGGTACGATTTCGCAACGATCCCCGCAGAGCGGAGTTGTGCCCAAGGCCATTGCGTTAAAATTGTTTTTCCTTGCCTTCAAGCCGCTGCTGGAGGAGATCTTCCGTCTTTAGCGCTCTGAGCCGGATCGCACTGCGGACTGCACGAATACAACAGCAGCCTTGACACCCTGCGCCAATCTGTGATAAATTACCAGTAAGAAAAGAAACGAGGTGCTTTTCATGGAAAGAAACAAACGAAACGGGCGGCTTTATCTGGCTCTGGTCATCTTCTGCCTGACAGGCCAGGTGGCCTGGGTGGTGGAGAATATGTATTTCAACGTATTCATCTACAAGATGTTCAACGCCAGCGCCGAAGCAATCTCTGCCATGGTGGCAGCCTCTGCCATTGCGGCCACGGTGACGACCCTGCTGATCGGGGCCTTGTCCGATAAGATCGGCAAGCGGAAAATCTTCATCTGCGGCGGCTATGTCGCCTGGGGCATCAGTATCTGGAGCTTCAGCCTGATCCGTATGGATGTGATCCACACGCTGTTGCCTGGGGTAGCTTCCGCTGCAGCGGTGGGTGTCAGCCTGACCATTATTATGGACTGTGTGATGACCTTCTTCGGTTCCTCTGCCAACGATGCCTGCTTCAATGCATGGCTGACGGATATCTCTGACGAAAGCAACCGGGGCTCTATCGAGGGCATCAATGCCATGATGCCGCTGGTTGCCATTCTGGTGGTCTTCGGCGGTTTTATGAGCTTTGACCTGAATCTGGAGGCAAGCTGGGTGACCATCTTCCGCATCATCGGCCTCGTGGTCATTGCCATCGGTATTTCCGGCTTCTTTTTGATCCGGGAGGTGCCCATCCGCACGGAGGATAACCAGAACTATTTCGGTAACATTTTCTATGGTTTCCGTCCCGATGTGGTAAAAAGCAATCCGTCCCTGTATCTTACACTTGCTGCCGTGGCGGTATTTAATATCTCCATTCAGATTTTCATGCCCTACCTGATCCTGTATTACACCGTTGCGCTGGGGATGGATAATTATGTTCTGATCTTTGCCCCGGCTATTGTGGCGGCGGCAACCTTTACCGCACTTTATGGCAAGGTCTATGATCAAAAGGGCTTCCGGAAGGCGGTCATTCCCACTTTGGCGCTGTTGATGGTGGGCTATACGGTTCTGTACTTCTGCCGCAGCACTGCCCCTGTTTTTGTCGGCAGTCTCATTATGATGTGCGGCTATCTTGGCACCGGTGCCATGCTGGGCGCCAAGGTGCGTACCCACACTCCGGAGAATAGGTCCGGTATGTTCCAGGGACTGCGAATCTTTGCTC